>OZ241883.1:1370000-1706271 GCA_965203445.1 Candidatus Oxydemutator sp. | reverse complement strand
GTCATCTACCACCTTGACCTGGAACGTCGCGCTGGTCAGCGCCGCCGGCGACGCCGGCAGCGTGACGACGCCGCTTTGGAAGCCCGACTGTAGATCGGCCGCGGCAAATCCCGCCGACGTGCCCGTGGTGCGCCACGACAACCGCGAGGCCACGCCCGCGGCGCCGCGCCGTACGACGGTATAGGTCCGGGTCGTGCCCTCGGGAGCGGTGCGCGGCCCGGACACCGTTACCGAAGCGTCGGAGGGGGCGACGCGAAACTCGCGGTGCGCGCCGACGTCGACGCCGTCGACGGTAAGCGCCACGCCGAAGTATTCATAGCCCTCGGTCTCGGTATCGTCACGAACCGGGAACTCGCACGTCGCGGTGCGCGCGCCGGGTGCCAGGCGCACCTCGACCTCGGTGGCGTCGAAGTCCGAGGCCACGGCCGCGGTGCGCGCCGCGCCCGCGGACTGGGCCGACGGATCGTCAGGCTGCGTGATCGCGCACCGCAGGTCGCGCGCGGCATTCGCGGCCGCGGCCGCGCGCACCACGACCGTCAGCGTGGCGCCCTCGCGCACCTCGTTGCCGACGATGCTGTCGAGAGCGAAGGCCGGATCGTCACTGGCGGCGATGACCGCAACGGCGCGCCCGTAGCCGCGCGTCACTATCGGCGCCGGCGCGGTGGTCGTCTCGGGCACCGTCGGCGCGCCGAGCACCACCGAGAAGCGTTCGCGCGGCTCGCGCTCGCGGTCGTCGCGCACGCGCACGACGACGGTCGCGGTGGTGCCGTCGGCGGTGCCGGCGGCGAAGGTAACGACGCCGGACGGGAACAGCGGGTCGCCGCGCTCGACGCCGTCGTCTATCCGCACCAGGGCGCGCTCGGCGTTCGCCAGCGGGAAGTCGTCGGCGTGCGCCGTCGGCTCGGCGGCGTCGGCGGCGGCCGCGGCGACGCGCCACGGCACGCGCACCGGCCAGGTCTGCGCCGGGCCGCGATAGGTAACGGTGAACGCCGCGGCGCCGCCCTCTTCGACGGCGGCGGCGGCGTCGGCGCGCAACGCCACGGCGCCGTAGTCGCGCTCGGCGATCTCGCCGGAAATAACCGCGCCGCCGGTAACCGGGCGATGCGCGAACAGCTCATTGCGCGCCACGTTCAGATTCACGATGTACGGGTGGGCGTCGGTCAGCGTCGGCGATGGACGCACGTAGAGCGCGAAGTACTCGGGGTTGCCCTCCGGTGCGCCGTCGCTGCACGCGGCCACGCCGCGGCTGTCGTCGTCGGTTACCGCCCGGAACAGCAGCAGGTTCTGATTCACGGTGGCGCTGGTGGCGGCGCCGAAGTCCGCGCCCGAGGCGCTGTCGCAGGGATTGCGCGAGCGTGGCAGCGGCGCGTCGTAGTCCGCGCCGTAGGCGACGGCGACGGCCGTGTCGGTGGACAGCAACAGCGCGTTGGCGCCGCCCTCGGCGGCGCGGCCGATGCGCCGCGCGCCGACGCCGGTGTCGTCGGTGCTGCCGACGCCGAAGCTTTGCAGATAGAGCAGGCGCGCCGGCCTGATCACTCCGGGCAGGTCGGCCACGACGACGTTGTCCGCGGTGAGCACAAAGCGGTAACGCTCGAAGTCCTCGTAGTTGCCGTCGGCCACCGCGCGCACCGAGATCGTCGCGGTCGCGCCCACCGCCGGCGGCAGTTGCACCGTGCCCACGTTGTCGCTGAAATCATTCGTGGTCATATTCGCAACGTCGGTCGAGGTGGTGGCCGCGGCGGTCGCCATCCGCGTGCACGCGCCCTGCCCGAAGCCGGCGGCCTCGGGCGCGCACACCGAAACGTCGCCCTCGCCGACGCCGTTGATGCTCCAGGACAGGTCACGGGCGGCGTCGGTGCCGGACAGATTGGTCAACACGTAGGTCGCGGTCGCGCCCTCGTCAATCTCGGCCGGGCCGTCCACGCCGACGCGCAACGCGGCCGAGGGCGCGATGCGCGCGGAAAACGAGGTCGCAAAGTCGTCGCCGCTATCCGGGTCGCGCAGCGACACCGCGACCTCGAAAGCCTCGGAATCCTCGGCCACGGCGTCGGCGGCGACGGGCACCACCAGCGGCAGGCGTTGCCCGATGCGGTGGCGCGGTACGCGCAGCACGCCGGTCAGCGGGTCGTAGTCGCCGTCGGCGTTGGCGTCGGCAAAGTCGAAGTCGGCGGCATCGGCGAAGGCGCGCCCGCCGGCGGCGCGCACGCTCCAGTGCACTTCGAGGGCCTCGCCAGGCGGCGCGCCGCCGACCGTTACGTAGAACGCCAAGCGCTCGCCCTCGAACACGTCCACGGTCGGCGACGCCGGCGTCAGCGCGACGTCGCGCGTGACCACGGCGTCGCGCGTTATGGCGCGCGTGCGCGCGGTCGACGTCGGGTAATAGGTCAGGGTCTCGCTGACGCGCACCGCAGCGTCGCGCGACAGGCGCAGCGTGCGCGCGCCGGCGGCGTCGCCGGCGGCGATGACGACGACCGCGCGGCGGCTGCTGGCGCGCACCGCAAGCGACGACAGGTCGCCGGCGGTAGCCACCAGCTCGATGGTCAGGGTCTCGGCGCTCTCGGCGAAATCGTCGTCGGCGAGGCTGAGCGCGATGACGGTGTCGGTGACCGGGCCGGTCAACGAAGCGCGCCGCAGCGCGGGCGCCGACGGCGCGTAGTCGTCGCGCCCGGCGCTGTCGCCGGCGGCGCCGACGCGGTAGTCGAACGGTACCATGACGCCTTGCGGAATCACGCCGTCGAACGCCACGCGGACGGCGACGCGCGCGCCTTCGGCGAACGTCGCGCGCACGCCGTCGGCGAGCGTCTCGGCGGGCAGCGCGGCGCCGTCGGCGTCGACGAAACCGGCGATACCGACCAGGCCTGCGATCTTGCCATCGTCGACGATGCGCACCACGCTCTCGCGCGCGTCGCTGCCGGCGCGCGGCAGCGTCGGCGCAAGATCGCCGCCGCCGCGCACCGCGGCAAGCGAGACCGTCGCCTGCTCGTCGGCCTCGAGACCGTCGTCGCCGCGCGTCGCAAACGTCAGCGCGGCGGTGTCCGTGCCGGCGGCGATGGTCACGGCGCATACGCCCGCGGCGCACGCCGCGGCCGGCGGCACGTAGTCCTCAGCGCGCGTGGCGGCGTCGCCGGGCGCGCCGACGGCTATGGTCACGTCGACGTCGGCGGGCGCGCCGGCGGGCGCGCCGACGCGCACGCGGCACGCAAAGTCGTCACCCTCGACCACGGTCTCGTCGCACGCCAGGTTCACGCGCCCGCGCGCCAGCGTGCTGGTGGCAATCGCAAAGTCGGCGTAGCCGCCGCCGCCGACTTCCGGCGGCGTGATCGCGACGCGGAAGCGCTCGCGCCCCTCGGCGTCGCCGTCGTCCACCGTCGCCAGCGTAATTCTCTGCACCAGCGGCGCGCCCGGATGGAACGTGGACAAGGTCGCGTCGGTCACGTCGGCGGCGGCCGCGGCGCCGTCGGGCAGCCGCGTTACGCGCGTGCGCACCGCAAGCGGCGCCGGCAGCGCGCGGTTCAGCGTCAGATCGAACGCGACGCGCTCGCCCTCGATTACGTCGCCCGAACCGACGCGCGTGATCGAGACCATGCCGTCGCTGATCAGCGCCACGGCCGCGGTCGCGGTCGCGTCGCGCGCAAAGACGGTCGCGCGGTAGCCGACGCCGAACTCGTTAAAGCCGTTGGTCGCGGCGCTCACCACGCGCAGGCGGAAGCTCTCCACGCCCTCGGCGACGCCGTCGGCTATCGTCGCAACCGCGATCTCGGCGCTCGGATCGGTGCCGGGCGCGAGCATCACGCGGCGCTGGCCGCTCGGATAAAAGTCGGCGCCGGGCGCGTTCGCATCGCGTCCGCCGGTGGCGCTTGCGTCCTCGAGCGCATAGACGACCTCGGTGCGGCTGGTTACGGTGCCTTGCAGCGTGATCAGGAATACGGCGTCGGCGCCCTCGACGACCGCGCTCGGCGGGCCGCTTACGGTGATCGGCACGGCCATCGGGTCGGGTGCAATGCGCAACGCGCGCGGCGCGCCGTAGCTCGCATTGGCTATCGGCGAGCTCGGGTCGGCCTCGATGATCAACAGGAAGTGCTCGAGGCCCTCGGCGAGAGTGCCCGCATCGTCGCGCGCCACGTCGAAGTCGCAGATCGCATCGGTCTGGTTGGGGAACACCGCGGTAGTGGTTGTAGCCGCGAAGTCGTCGGCCGCGGTGCGCGCCGCGCTCGGGCGGCTTTCATCGGGCGCCACCCGACACTGGACGTTGCCGTTGACGAATACGCTGGAGCGCACTAAAACCGTCAGGCGCTGGCCCTCGCGCACGAGTCCCGAGTCGTCATCGGCGGTGGTGGCCGCGATCTGGATATGCGCGTCGTTGACGAGGATCGTCGTCTGCGTCGAAATACCCCCGGTATCGAGCACCGAATTGCTTCCGAAGCCGGCGGTTATCGTAACGCCGGTCTGGGTCGTAATCCGGTAGGCCTCGGCCACCTCCGGCATGCCGTCCTGGATCGGCGTAACCTCGAAGATTACGTCTTGGGCGCCGCGCTCGATGACCGCGCGGCCCTGCGGCAGCACGCCGCCGGCGAAGTCGGCGGCACTGGCGGCGGCGCCGGCGGTGGCCGGCGCAACGCGCCATGGAATGGCAACCGGTGCACTGTTTGTGCGCACCGGACGCGCCAGCGTCAGGCGGTAGCGCGCGGTCTCGCCTTCGCGGATGGTCCCCGAACCGCCAATTTGGGCAATTGAGAGTATGTTTTCGTTGTCTCGAATCGAAATTTCGGCACTTGAGACGCTGGATATCAGGTTTGCACCCGAATCGGTGCGCGTAATAGCGCTGGAAAGGGTCAAAAATGCCGATTCAACGAGCATTTCATAGTCCCTATCGTCGGTTATGGCCAGATCTACGCAGGTGAGCGCGAGTTCGTCACCTCTCGCGTGAAATCCTCCGCTCAACCCACGGTTTGCCGCAAAGGCGGAATTCAAGCCTGGGTTTAGAATCAACCGAGGGTTGGGATTCAACCGATAGTTGGTGCCACCGGCGGAGACGTCGCAGCGCGACGTCCCGCCAATTCTCGAGCCCTCGAACAGCAGGCAGTCCCGATCGTGGTTCAGGCGGGCGTCGGGCGCATCGCCTTCGCTGTAAGTGAAAACGGGATTCAGGGTTATGCCGCCCGGCGGGTCTATCTCCTGGTGCGTGAAGCACACCTCCCGTCGGCCCGCGTTTCTGCCGCAAGGCGTCCCCGCCGCCGGTATTCGGGGCGTGAGACACACGTTTTCGTCGCCGGCGTATTCCTCGAAGGTATAGGCGCTTCGTTGCGGGCGGATCGTCAAGGTGTCGTCGTCGGCAATCGCTGTGGTGCGCGAGGACGCGGCGCCGTCGCCGACGACGACCGCAAAGCGCAGCGGATCGCCGGGCACGCGCACCTTGGCGTTGTCGGCCACGGCGACCGCAAACGCGCGCGTGGTGCCGCGCGCGCTGCCGCGGAAGAACGCGACCTCGCCCGCGCGCGCGGTGAAATCAACGCCGGCCCTGGCCGGCGATACCGCGGTGCCGGTGATCGCGCGCGCCGCCACGCCGACGCGGCGCCCGCGCGCGAGCGGTTCGGCGCCGTTGTATGTGATCCAGAAGCGCGCGGCGGCGGCATCCTCGCGCACCGCGACCGGGCCTGCGACCGCGAACTCGGGCGCAAACAGCCGCAACTGCGGATATTCGTCGGACGAACCGAAGTACCACGGGTTATCCGGCACACCGTCGCCGTCGGTGTCCACGTTCCAGTCGGCGTAGATGCCGGTATAGCCGACGGGCGCCTGCAATTCGGCCGTCGTTTTGCGCGTGCCACCGGCGCTTATGAACTCACCGCGGTAGTAACTGAACTCGGCGTCCGCGGCGGTCGCGGTGGATTCCAGAAAACGCACCAACCCCCGTACGGCGTCGCCGCCGCCCGAGATCAGCGCGTAACTCGCCCTGATCGTACCACCGTTGAACCCGGCCAAACCGGCATAATTACTCTGTCGGTTAGCCGCATCCGAATCACTATAACTGGCGACTATCGTTCCGTAATTTAATGCGGCTATGCCTCCGCATACACTGCTGCAGAATAAATATCCGTGGCGGCGCGCGAAACTGGCCGCTATCGTGCCGCGGCTGGTACCGACCAGCAGGGCGCCGGCGGAGTTCGTGTCAATGGCCGCATTCAGCACGCCCAGACCCTCGATTCTGCCGCCTGCCGCCAGGCCCGCAAACAACGCGGTGCCTCCCGTCGCGAAACCTCGTATACCCAGATTGGAAATGGTATGGCCGTTGCCGCGAAACGTCGCGCTGAAAAACATCTGGCCGCGGCCTATCGGCGCAAAGCCGGCGCCGTAACTGTCGTCGGAATCCAGTTGTAGCTGCTGCGTTACTGGTCCTACTCCCACCACGGACCAGAAACTACCATCCCCGTCGGTGTCAAAATCAAGGTCGCGCACCAGTTCATAGCCGGCGCATTGCGAGAGCGCACAGCGCGTCTGCGTCGAGGAGCGCGCGAACGCGGCCTCGTAGGCCGCGACGTCGTTTTCGGACAGCCCGGCGTCAGGGACGCCGTCGCCGTCCAGATCCCAGCGTATCGCGTTCAGCTGATCGAGGTTCTCGATCTCGATCAGGCCGTTGCGGTCGGCGTCGTGGTCCGAGACCACGGTAACGCGCACGCCGGTGGACGCGCGTTCGCCGTCGTTCGCGGTCGCGGTCAGCACCGCGTCGAACACGCCGGCCTCGCGCGGCGTGCCCTCGAGCAGGCCGCAGTGGGCGTCGAACACGCTCGGGCGCGCGTATTCCAGACCGGGCGGCACCGGCGACAGGTCGCAGCGCAGCGGCAGGGCGCCGCCGCGCGCGGACGGCAGCACCAGCGTCTCCATCGGCTCACCCAACATCAGCGTAACGACGACCGGCTCCACGCCCTCGAAGGTCGGCGGCGCCGCGGGCGTAACGATCAGCTGGGCCGGATCCGAGAAATCGTAGCTATTGACCGCGCGCAGCTGGAACAGGTAGGACTGGCCGTTGGCAAGGCGCCCGCCGCCGGCCGGTTCGGTAATCACAACCTCGCGCGCGTCGCCGCCGCCGTCCACCGTCAGCCAGCGCGCGTTGATGACGACACCGTTGGTAACCACGCGGTACTCATAGCGCGTTATATCGGCGATGCCGGCGTCCCAGCGCACGCTGAAGCTGCGGTTGGCCTCGGCCTTGACCAGGCCGCTCGGGCGCGGCGGCTTGCCCAGCACGGTAATCGCAAAAGCGCGCGCGGCGGCGTCGCCGTCGAAGTCGGCGGCGCGCCACGTGTAGCGCGCAAGCTCGACCGCAACGGCCGCGGTGCCGCATATGGTGCGCGCGTCGGCGCACGCGCCGCGCCCGGCGACGTCGAGCGACAGGCCGTCGGGCAGCAGTTGCGGGCGCAGCGAGTACGCGTACGGCGGATTGCCGGCGGCGGCCGCGGCCAGGCGCAGGTTGGCCGGCACGTCGTCGAACAGCTGCTGTTCGCCGGCGATGCCGCCGACCAGGATCGGCGCCGTATCGGTTGCGACCTCGAGGCCGAAGTGCAGTTCGCCGACGCCGCCGGCACCGCTCGCGGTCAGCGTGTAGCGCGTCACCGACGTCGGCGTCGTTGGCCCGGCGGCGCTGAAGATGAGCCGCATGGCGGCGTCGAACGCCAAGCCCGCCGGCAACGCCGGCGCCAGCGTATAGACCGGGTCGCCGTCGGCGGCCGGCAGCGCCAGCGGCAGGCCGGCGCGGCTGCCGACGACCAGCGTCTGGGTCGCCAGCATGGCGTCGCCGAACGACGGCGCCGCCGGCGTCAGGCGCACGTCGAGGAAACCGACGTCGCCGTCTTCGTCGGTGGCCGTCAGGCGATAGAGCGTGGACGGGGTGCTCGCGCTCGGGGTGCCGGCTATCGTGCCGCCCGCGCCGCCCGCGCCGAGCGGGCCCATCGCCGGAGGAGGCTGCCAGCGCAGCCCGGGCGGCAGCGCCGGCGGCTGCTCGAACGCAAACGGCGCGACGCCGCCAAAGCTATACGAAAACGACGCGTTGCCGCTCGCAGGCGCCGGCAGCGCCAGCGAGAACGCTTCGCCCACGCGGTAGCGCGCGACGATGGTATCCGGTCGCCAGCGCACCGGCTGATCGGAGCCGCCGATCAGCGGCTGGCCGAGCGCGCGCCGCGCAAACGCGCCGAGTGCCGTGCGCGCGTCGGCGCCGTCGGCGCCGTCGGCGACTGCGGTGATGCGCGCGCCGTTCAGGTCGAGGGCCGAAACGCTCAGTCCGTCGGCGTCGGAATCCAGCGCGTTCACCTCGTATTCAAAATGCAGCACGTCCGCGTCTGCACGCGCGCGCGCGCTCAAGGGCGCGGTGCGCGCGCTACCGCCGACGTCGAGCACAAGGCGCGGCGCGCCGCGCGCGGTTTCGACCACGACCGCACGATCAAAGCCGAGCCTGAGCGTTACGCGCTCGCCGGCGCGATAGGCCTCGCCGTCGGCGGCGACGCTGGTCACCGTCAGCGTGTTCACTTTCGGGCGCTCGCCGCGCACGACCAGTGCGAAGCTTTGGGTGGCGTAGTTGCCGGCCTGGTCGGTGACCGTCAGCGTGTAGCTTGCGGTGTTCGCCGCGCGCGCCGGCGTGCCGAACAACTCGATCACGTGGCTTACGCCGTCCTCGCCGTCTCTGCCGCCGGTGTGGGTGCCGGTGCGCGCGGCGGTGCGGCTTACGCCCTGCGGCAGCGGCGACAGCGCAATTTGCAGGCCGGCGTCGGTGTCGGTGGTGCGTCCGGCGACCCAGGCCAAGGTCGGCCGCGGCGCCACGGCCTCATCGGCATAAAGCACGATGGTCTCGGTCGAGGCGGCGACGATGCCGGGCGTTGCGGGCGGCGCAACCCCTACGTACCACGGAATATTCGCGGCAGCGAAACTTGTATCAACGATGATATTCAGCTGCGTGTTGCCGTCGGGAGGCTCGCCCAGGACCGACAGCGCTCTTCCGACAACGGTGCCCACGCCCTGCGTCGGCACCAGGTGTGGGGGCGGCGACTCGATGCGCAAGCCGAGCGGCAACCCGTCAATGCGGACGGATCGGAAAGTGTTGTTTGCCGTTCCCCCGAGACGGCGGTTGACGGAACTCCCCCAGGCAAATCTTCCCGTGACGAGGTCTAAACCGCCTGCACCGGAAGAAATGCGATCCACCACTTCGGCCGTGAAGCGCAGCGTCGCGGTATCTCCATCTTCGTCGGTCGCGCTCCAGGTGATTTCGTGCACGCCCAGGGAAACGCCATCGAAGACGCCCGTTACCGCGCCCAACCGGTAGCTCCCTACATAGGGCGTGGGATCGTCGCTGAAGTCGTCACAGCAGGAAAAAAATTTCGGTTCCAGGCGGTAGCGCAGCATGCCGTCGCCACCGACGGCGCGCGGCAGGCGCAACATCCGGTTGCTGACGTCGTAGCTCGCGGAACCAAGGGCGACCCCATCCATCCACCGGAACGGCCCGAGGACGACGTCGCCGAAGGTTGGCGCTTTGTCGCTTATCGTCAGGCGCACCGGCAGGCCGGCGGCGAGGCCGCTGCGCCGGTCGGTGGCGGTCAGCGTGTAGGTCGTCGCGACGCCGTCGCGCGGCACGCCGGTGATCACGCCGCCGCCGGTGATCGCACCCGCCGGCGCGCTATAGGTCAGCGACGACGGCAGCGGCGGCGCCAACGCATAGTCCAGATCGGCCGCGGTCGCGCCCGCCGGCGGCGTCGCCGCCGGCAGATGCAGCCGGACCGCGTCGGCGCGCGTCGTCACCGCCCAGGCCGCGGCCACGGAAGCATCCGCAAACGTCGGCGGCATCTGGCCGGTGACGATCAGGCGCACCGCCAGGCGCGCTTCCTCGCCGTCCACGTCCCTTGCGACGAGCACGAAGCTTCGCGTGACGTCGGCAAACGGCGCGCTTCCTTCGAGCACCGCGCCCTCGGCGTGGCCCGGCAACAGCACCGACGGCAGCAGCAGCGTCACCCCATCCAGCAGCGGAGGCGGCGGCTCGGACAGGTAACGGATCGCGCCGTCGCCGCCGGCGGCGACCGGCAGCGGCGTGCGAAACGTCTCGCCGGCGGTCACGCGCACGTCGCTGGAGGCGACGGCAAAGCGCGGCACGCCGTCGGCGCCGCCGACCACGGCGCGCACCTCCAGGTTCGCGTCGTCGCCGTCGGCGTCGGTGGCGACCAGCGTCAGTTCGGCGTCGGCGTCGCCCGAACCGGGCATGCCGATCAGGGTGCCGCCGCCGTCCTCGGGCGATGCCGGCGCGCGATACGCAAGCCACGACGGCAACGTGCCCGTAACCACCCGCGCGCGCAGCGAGTAGCGCAGCGGCAGGTTGCCGCCGCCTGCGACCCCGCCGGCGACCACGGGCAGCACATGGGTGGTGGCGCGCCCTCGGGCGAAGATGAATTCGGTCGGCGCGTCCGGATCAAAGGCCGGCGTCGCGTCGCGGATGACCGTTATCGGAACGTCGAGCGACGCGACGTCGCCGTCGGCGTCGGTTACCGTAACCAGCAGCACCGCGCGGCGCCGCGCAAGCGGCTGTGGCGGATCGCCCGGCACGCCGGTGATCACGCCGCGATACAGATTGGGGCCGTCGCCGGCGGCCGCGTCGCGCGCGTAGGTCACAACCAAGCCCGGCAGCCGCCCGAGGCGGTCTATGCGAAAGCGCAGCGCGCCGTCGCCGCCGCGCACCGACGGCAGCGCGACCGTGCCCACGTCGGAACTGGCGACAAAGGTCAATTCGGCGGCCGCGCCCACGAACGCCGGTTGCCGGTCGGAGGGCGTCGCGGCGGCCGCGGCCGCGGCGCCGACGCCGCCGCGGTTGCGCGCGCGCACTTCCACGCACACGCGCACGCCGTTGACCAGCCCGGTAATCGTATGGGCGACGGTGGCGAAGTCGCTGGCCGGGATGCGCGTCCAGGCGGCGCCCGCGGCGGCGCCCGGGACGCCCGTGCAAGCGCCGTCCAACAGGCGCGTTTCGTACGACGTGATCGCCTCCCGGTTCGGGTCGTTTGCGGGGTCAATCCCGGAGGCGTCCCACGACAGGAACACGGTGCCGTCGCCGGGCAGCGCTATCAGGTTTTGCGGCGCCGCGGGCGGCGGCGGGCGCACGCCGACCTCTATCGCAACCCGCAGCTGGGCGCGGTCGGAGAGGGCCACGTTGGCGTCGGCGTCGTCGGCGGTGATCAGCAGCACGTCGGTGCCGGTATCGGCGGCCTGCGGCGTGCCGCAAACCGCGAGCGCCACGCCGCAGACGCCGGCGCCGTCGGCGTCGAACGCCAGCCAGTCCGGCACCGCAATCGCGTTGTACGCGACGACGCCGCCGTTGCCGCCCGTCGCCGCCGGCAGGCGCTCGAGGTAGCGCTCGCCGACGGCCGCCAGCGGCAGGTCGGCGGCGCCGAACGTCGGCGCCACGTCGGCGCCGCGCACGGTCAGCGTGAACGACGACGGCACGCCGATGAAATAATTGAGTCCCGCGCTATCGGCGGCGATGCGCTCGAGCGAGACGCCGAAGGTCTCGTCGTCCTCGCCGTCGCGCCCGTCGTTGACAAACGAGCGCGTAACCACCAGCGTCAGCTCCATCGGTTCCAGCGCAAGCGTGCGTTCGGCAGGCGGTGCGGCCGCCAGGCCGAGGTCGTCCGCGCTATAGGCCGTGCCGAAGGAACGCACGACGAATTGCAGCGGCGCGCCCGACGGCAGCGCGCGGCGCACCGTGTAGAGTTCGCTGACCACGTCGCCCTCGTCCACCTGCAAGCCGGGCCATACCGGGTCGCGGTCGGTCGCGCCGGGCCACACGCGCAGCGCCACCTGAGGCCGCGCCGCCAGTTGCGCCGCCAGCTGGCGCGCGCCGAGGCGCCCGGCGTGGCGCAGCACCGGATACTGGTCGGCGGCGCCGAAGTTCCACGGATTGTCGCCGCTGCCGTCGCCGTCGAGATCCACGTTCCAGGCGGCGTAGATGCCGTCGTAGCCGGTCGGCGCCTGCAATTCGACCGTGGTCCTGCTGACGCCGAGGGCGCTCTGGGCTATGCCGGCCGCGGCCGCGTCCCAATAACTGTCGACGGCCTCGGGACTGCCCGAGGTGACTTCCCCGACCAGGCCACCGCCGGTCACGGTCGTGGTCGCGGTCGTGACGATGAGCGGCCCGGCCGCGTAACTGGCGACGATGCTCGCGTCGCCGGCGACGGAGCCGACGAGGCCGCCGGTAGGCGTCGTCGTGCCGTCCACGCGAAGATTCGCGTAGGCGGCGATGACGCGCGCGTCGGACGGCTCGGCGTCGTTGCCGATGCTACCGACGAGACCGCCGACGGGGGCGTTGGCGGCCTCTACCCTGCCGTCCACCGCGTACACGGCCGTGATCGTCGAGCGCCCGCCAAGCACGGCGCCCGCCAGCGCGCCGGCGGCGCCCTCGAAGGCGGCGACCCGCGCATTGACCAGACCGACGTTCGCTATCGTGCCCGCGGACACGAGGCCGAACAGGCCCGCGGGCGCGTCGCCGCCGGAGTTGACGACCAGGTTCGAGACGACGTAACCGCCGCCGTCGAAGGTTGCGCCAAAAGCGTCCGCCACGTTGTTCGTGCGCGCAATCGGGCGCCACCCGGCGTCCGCGACACTTTCGGCGTAGCGGCTGGCGGCCACATCCAGATCGCTTACCAGTTCAAAGCCGGTGCAGGTCGTCGCGCAGCCCATGCCGGCGACGGCGCCGTAAAACGCGGCGCCATGGGCGGCCGCGCCGGCGGCGCTCGCGTCGTCGGGCACGCCGTCGCCGTTTTTGTCCCACCGGATCGCGTCGAGCTGCACCGGCACGTGGACGTCGATCAGGTTGTCGTCGTCATGGTCGTAGTCGCCGTGCTGCACCGCCAACGCCGGCAAGTCGCGCCCGTAGCGCAGCACCGGATACTGGTCGGTGGCGCCGAAATACCACGGCGTGTCGCCGCCGCCCTGACCGTCCAGGTCGAGGTTCCAGGCGGCGTAAATGCCGACGTAGGTTTGCGGTTCCCGTAGTTGCGCCGTGGTGCGGCTGGCGCCGCCGCCGCCGGTATGGGTCGTAGCCGAAGCGTCCCAATACGAGGCCGTTATCGCAGGGCTTGCGCCCGTATCGGTCGCGCCGATCAGGCCGCCGGCGGCCGCGCCCGTGGCGCAGTCGCCGCCTGAGGCGCCGGCGCCGACCGCGCCGCGCGCGTAGCTCGCCTCGATGCGCGGCGGCGTGGCGCCGCCGCCCGCGATGCGCCCGACCAGGCCGCCGCAGGCGCCGTCGCCGGCGTCGACCAAGGCCGCGGCGTAACTGGCGCGGATGGTGCCGCCGGTCATCCGTCCGATCAGGCCGCCGGCGGCGTCGCCGTGCGCGATCACGCGCGCACCGGCGGCGACGTGCACCGCGGTGACAAAACCGCCGCTCATGCGCCCGGCGAGCACGCCGACGTTGTCGCGCCCGGCGACCGTGATGCCCGCGGTGCGGGTCGCGTTCGAGTAGCCGGCGAAGCCGAGCGAGCGGACGTGCGCGCCGGCGGCGATCGCGTGGAACAGGCCGTTGGCCGCATCGCCCGTCGCGCCGACGGCGTTGGTGGCGCTGGTGTAGAGACCGTAGATCACGTTGCCGTTGCCTTCGAGGATCGCGCGAAACGGTTCGCCGTCGCGCTCGGCGCCTATCGCCGACCAGTTCACGGTGGTGGTGGCGGTGGAGACGCGCAGTACCTCTAGATCCATATCGGCGCGCAGTTCATAACCGGCGCAGGTGCCGGCGCAGCCCATGCGCGCGGCGGCGCGCGGGAACGCGCGCGCGTAGGCGCGCCCGTAGAGGGGTGCATCGGCGACGCCGTCGCCGTTCAGATCCCAGCGCAGCGCGTTCAGCTGGGCCGGCGTGCGCACCTCGATCAGGTTGTCGTCGTCGTCGTCGTAATCCACGCGCGGCGCCAGCACGACCTCGGCCGTCGCAGGCTCGATCACCACCATGCTTGCGGGCAGCGGCGCGGTCGGCGCCAGCGACAGCGCAAATCCGGCCTCATCGAGCGGCGTTACGTCCACGCAGTGGCGCGCGGCGTCCTCGGAAAACGGCCCCAACTCGGACGCCGACAACTCGGCGCGCGCGCCGGCCTCGGCGCTGACCGTCAGCGTCACGCCGCCGGTTATGGCCGGCGCAGGTGTCTGCATCACGACGCACACCGGCGCGGCGACGCGCTCCGTCATCGGATACAGGTCGCGCTCAAAGCCGATAGTGGCCGGGTCGTCGTCTATGATGCGCACCGCGGTCGAGACGGTATGTTCAAAATCGGGCAGCAACACGAAGAAAGTTCCGCCGGTGGTGGCCGCCGCCGTCGGCGTGGTTACCCGTAGCAGCTGCGGGAAGATGGTCTCGGTCGGCTCGTTGCGGTCGTCGTCGCACAACCGCAATGCGCCGCCGAAGCGCCCGAGTCCCGGTGCCGCGGGCTGCCCGAGGCCCTGGTTCGCAACGGGATCGTAGCCTGCCGGCCACAGGTAATCGGTCGAACCGGAGCAGGAAAACCCGCCCTCGGCGGTGCCCCCAAACGTATAGATGAAGCGCAGGCTCAGCGGCTGCACCGGGCGCGGCAGGAAACCGTTGGCCGAAATAATGTACGGAACCCGGTTGGTCTGGAAGCGAAACGCCCGGAAATCCGGAGTGACCGTGCCGGCCGATTCGGCCACGGCAGGAGCGAGGCTGGCATAAGGAGACAGATACAGAGGCCGGCCGTTGCGCACGTTGAACACGATCGCCGACGACGGCTCCCCGATCAGCACGCCCGCGCTTCTGTGACTCAGGCGCAGACGCAGGCGCAAGGTCTCGGCGGAAATTGCGATGTCCGACAAACGGATAAAGAACTGCGCGCTCATCCGCCCGGCCGGGATCGCGACGCTGAGCCTCGCCGGCAGCGGCCTGGCGACGACGGACGGCCTCACGTCCACCAGGGCCTGCGTGATCGGTTCCGGCGGCGCGTCGCCCGGGCGCGTACTGCCGGCAATGTAGCCGTTGATGAAAGGCGAATCGCCCGCCACCGCGTCTTCCTGGGCGACGATTTCGCCCCCCGACGAACCGAGATTCAAAACGTCGTAGAACACCGTCGTCTCGGCCGCCGCCGCGCGATCGAGGGCCACCGTGAAATGGATCGCCTGCACTCTTTCGACGTCGTTCAATTCGGCCTCGCTCAATCCTCCGGGGCCGGTGATCGTCGCCACCGGCAGCCCCTGCAACGACGGCTGCGCCGCGAATTGGAGCGCGGTATCGTGGTCGCCGGCCTTGAGCACCGGATACTGGTTGGCGTCGCCGAAGTCCCACGGGTCGTCGGCATTGTTGTCGCCGTCGAGATCCAGGTTCCAGCCGGCGTAGATGCCGGTGTAGCCGGCGGGCGTCTGCAACGCGCTGGTAACGTGGCCGGTGCCGGCGGCGCTGTCGCGCAACCCCGACGCGGTGACGTCCCAATAGGCGTCGCTGGCGACGACGCCCTCGTCGGCCGCGCCGAGGAGGCCGCCGCCGCCGGCGGCGACGGCGCCCGCCGAATAGACCGCGCGCAGCGCCGGCTCAGCCGCGCGCCCGATCAGGCCGCCGACGTTGCTCCGGCCTTCGACGCGGACGTTGACGTAGCTTGCGCTCACGATTCGAGGATTCTCTCTACTGTGGTCGCCGCGCAGCTCGCCGATCAGGCCGCCGACGTCGGCGTCGCCGGAAACGACGCCGCCGACGACGTAGACGGTGCGCACGACCACGCTACCCGTAGTCCTGCCGGCCAACGCGCCGACTCTGTCGCCGCCGACCAGGTCGACGTTGACCAGGCCCACGTTGCGGATTTCGGCGCCATTAAGAGCCGAGAACAGGCCGACTTCGTCGGCGTCCGGGCGGCGCATGGACAGGCCCGAAATGACGCGCCCGTTGCCGTCGAACACGGCCGCAAAATCGCCGCCTATCGGGCGAAAGCCGCGCCCGCCGTCGTAGCCCGCGCCAAAGGCGGGCGCCAGGTCGACGTCGGCGCCCAATTCATAGCCTTCGCAGGCCGAGGCACAGCGCACCCCGGCCGCGGGCGCACCCGCGAACGCGCTGCGGTAGGCGTCGGCGTTCGCCGGCGTCGGCACGCCGTCGCCGTCCAGGTCCCAGCGCATCGCGTTCAGCTGGGACGCGGTGCGGATCTCGATCAGGTTGTCGCGATCCTGGTCGTAATCGCCGCGCTGGACGCCGATGACCGCGCGTCCGTCGCCGGGGTCGCCGTAGCGCAACACCGGGTACTGGCGGGTGGTGCCGAAATGCCACGGGTTGTCGGCGCCCGCAAGGCCGTCCAGGTTCAGGTTCCAGGCGGCGTAGATGCCGTCGTAGCCGACCGGCGTCTGCAATTCGGAGGTGGTCTTGGGTTCGGCCGCGGGCGCGCCGTCGCTGACGCGCCCGCCGGCGACGTCGTCGTCCCAGTACGAGGCGCTCACCTGGGCCGTGGCCGCGGCGCCGCCGACCAGGCCGCGACAGGCGACGCCCTCGACCTCGCCCCTGGCGTAACCGGCCTCGACGCGGGCGCCGCCCGCGAGCGAACCGGCCAGGCCGGCGCAGAAACTGCGCGCGGCGACGGTCGCGCCGGCCCAGGAAGCGACGATGCGCCCGCCGGCGACGCGACCGACCAGGCCGCCGACGTCGCGCGCGCCGGCGACGCGCCCGCCGGCGACGTAGGCGGCGACGACGGCGCCGCCGGTCATGCGACCGACCAGGCCGCCCGTGCGCGCGCCGCCGCTGATCGCGGCGCCTGCGACGCCGAGCGACTCGAGCACGCCGCCCGCGCCAAGCACGCCGATCAGACCGACGTCGTTTCCGGTGGTTGTGATGGACGGGTTCGCGATCACGTGGCGGTTGCCGACGAGACGCGCCGCAAACGGTGCCGCGGCGGTGCCGATGGGACGCCACGGCGCGTCGCCTAGGTCGAGGTCGGCGCGCAATTCGTAGCCGGCGCAGCGCACCGCGCAACCCATGCCCGGCGCGGCGCCCGGGAAGGCGCGCGCATAGGCCGGCGCAAAGTCCGCGTCGTCGGGCGCGCCGTCGCCGTCCAGATCCCAACGCAGCGCGTCGAGTTGCGCGCGCGTGCGCACCTCGATCAGGTTGTCGTTGTCGTCGTCGTAGTCGTAGCCGGCGCGCGTGATCGTTACCGTCGCGGTCTGTTGCGCGAAGGCGACCTGCGTCGCATAGGGTTCGGCGTCGCCGGGCGGATCATGATCGGGCGCGTAGTTGTCGACGCGGCCGTCGCTCTCGAGCACCGCGTCCAGGCGCGCCAACTCCAGCACAAGGGTCTCGCCCTCGTCGTCGAGGCCGTCGTCCAGCGGCGTCAGCGTGACGCAGTGGCGCGTCGAAACGCGGCTGAAGGAACCGATGCGCAGCGGGAAGTCGCCGGCGAAGTCGGCGACGCCGGGGCCGGCGAAGTCGGCCGTCAGGCGGAAGCTTTCGACGTCGCCGCGCTGAAACGGCTCCGCTATCGGGCCCTTGGAGACGACGCACATCTCGCCGCTTTGGCCCTCGGCGAAGACGTACGCGGCGCGCTCAAAGCCGACCCTGATCGGGTCGTCGTCCTGGATGACCACCGGATACGCCGGATAGCCGGTCAGCGGCACGACGTAGTTCGCGTTCGCGGCGGCGCGGTTGGCCCGGGTCGGCGCCAGCACCTCGACCAGTTCAAAGAGGATCGTCTCCTCGCGCGCGTAGTCGCGCACGCCGTCGGCGCAGACGGTGAGCGGCAGCGGCGCGGCGCTCGCGACACCGCGCCCGAGGCCGGCGTCGTAGCCCGGCGGCCACAGGAAATCGGTATCGCCGTCGCACGCGGCGCCGCCGCGCGCGCTGCCGGCCAGGGTGTAGCTTACGCGCAGATCGGCCGGCGCGGCCTCGGGCGTGAAGTCGCCCGGCACCCCGGCCCTGCCGAAGGAAGCGGCCGCGACGCGCAGGGTTTGCAGCGTCAGCATCGTCGGTCGGGCGTTCGATTCCGCCACCACGGTGCGCGCGAGCAGCAGGTTCGGCGCGAGGTAGCGCTGGCGCCCGTGCACCGTCACGCGGGCATCGGATTCGACGCCGACGATGAAGCCGTCGCCGGCCGCCAGAAACAGGCTCAACGCGCCGTCGGCGCCGGCGCCGGCGCCGCTCAGCTTGACCTCGACCGTCGCCGTTCTCTGCCCCGGCGCCAGTACGACCGTGCGCACCGGCAGCGGCGCTAAGGTAGCAACGTCGCCGTCGTTGAACACCTCGACCGCGGTCGGCGTCGTAGCACCCAGGTCGACCTCGGCCAGGGCGCCGCCGTCGGGCTGCGTCAGATAATACGACACGGTAGTCGACACCGCGACCGCGGTGTCGAGCGTGATCGTGAAGCGCACCGGTTCGTAGCGCCGCGTGTGCACAGCCGGCGCGCTGACCGTGGCCACCGGCAGCGGCGGCGGCGTCCGCTGGGCCGCGAGCTGGCGCTCGATGCCGGCGGCCGCGTAGCGCAGCACCGGATACTGGTCGTCGTCACCGAAGTACCACGGGTCGTCGCCGGCGCCGTCGCCGTCGAGATCCACGTTCCAGTCGGCGTAGATACCGGTATAGCGGGTCGGGCGCGTCAGTTCCGACGCGCGCCTGGCCTGGCCACGCACGTCGTCCGGAGTCCGTCTGACGCCTGCAGCGCGCCGCCTCAACCCTTGGTTGTCGAATACGGCATCGCTCCACGCGCCGGTGAAGGTGCGCAGCGCGTCGGCGTCAAAGTAACTGGCGCGCACGCGGCCGCCGACGTCGATCCCGGCCAGACCGCCGTATTTGTTCTGTCCCCGCCCGCCGTAGGTGGCCGCGGTGTAACTGGCGACGATCTCGGAGCGCTCGTTGCGCCCGACCAGGCCGCCCTCGGGCTCCCGAGATCTGACGCGTACACCGTGCGCGTAACTGGCGATGAGGCGGCCGTTGCCGGTCAACTGGCCGATCAGACCGCCGCCCTCGGTTGTTCCTCCGAGCGCGTACGAGGTTATGACGGTGCCGCCGGTCAACCGGCCGAGCAACGCGCCTGCGCGCTCACACCCGTTCTGGTTGCAGCCCATATACAGATCCAGGACGCCGACGTTTTCGACGAAGCCCTGGCGCAATTCGCCGGCCAGCGCACCGGCGGTGTCGTAGGACGCGTTGGTGCCGCCAAACCGTATATCGAAGCGGTTCAACGTAACGTTGCCGACCCTGGCGCCTTCGCCGATCACCCCGAACATGCCTTTGTCGGCATTGGTGTGATGTATCAGCATACGCGTAATCGTATGGCCGCCGCCGTCGAAGGTCGTCCGAAACGGCGACGCGTCCGAACCGATCGAATACCACGGGTAGCGCGTCGCCGCCACGTCGGCGCGCAACTCGTAGCCGGCGCACCCCGAGGGACAGCCCATGCCGGCCATGGCGCGCGGAAACGCGCGCGCGTAGGCGGTCGCGTCGCTCGGCGCGCCGTCGCCGTCGAGGTCCCAGCGCATCGCATAGAGCTGAGCGCCGGTGCGCACGTCTATCAGGTTGTCGTCGTCGTCGTCGTAGTCGGCGATGGCGGCGTCGCCCGCGTGCTGCGACAGAAACTGGACGCGCGCGTCGTGGCCGGCGACGCGCAGCACCGGATACTGGTCGGCGGCGCCGAAGTCCCACGGATTATCGGCGGCGCCGTCGTCGTCCAGATCCAGGTTCCACGCGGCGTAGATGCCGTCGTAGCCGGCCGGCGTTTGCAGCGCGGTCGCCGACGTGCCGACGCCGAGCGCGCTGTGGGCGGCGCCGCCGCCGACGTTCCAATAACTGGCGGTGGCCGCGGCCTCGGCCCCGGCGCGCCCGACCAGGCCGCCCGGTGCGGCCGCGGTATTGGTGATCGCGCCCGCGGCGTAACTGGTGCGGATCAGCGCGTCGCCCGCGAGCGTTCCGACCAGGCCGCCGACGCCGGCGCCGGCGCCGGCCACCGACACGTTGGCGTAGCTTGCGACGACGCTTGTGCGCCCGTGGGTGCTGGCAAAGCCGATCAGGCCGCCGACGCCGGCGGTGCCGCGCACGTCGCCGCCGACGGCGTAGACCGCGCGCACCGTCACCCTGCCGGTGGTGTGCCCGGCCAGCGCGCCGACGTGGTCGCCGCCGCGTACCGAGACGTCGGCCAGGCCGACGTTGGTCACCTCGGCGCCATCACCGAGGTGGCCGAACAGCCCGGCGCCGGTACCGGCGCTTACCGAAAGCCCCGAGAGCACGTAGCCGTTGCCCTCGAGGCGCCCGGTGTACGGGGCCGCCGAGGTGCCTACCGGATTCCAGGTCGCTCCAAACAAGTTTGATCGGAGGTCGAGATCGCCGCGCAACTCATAGCCGATGCAACCGCCGGCGACGCGCCCGCAATGGTCGGCCTCGCCCCAAATGTAGTTGCCGTAGCTTATTCTGTCTTGTCCGGAAACACCGGCGTCAATGACGCCGTCGCCGTTCAAGTCAAAGCGCATCAGATGCAGTTGGGTCGCCGAGCGCACGTTGATCAGGCGCGGATCGTCGGGAACGGCCGCGGGCGGCTCCTCCACCTGGCGGCGCGCGAACGCGGTCAGCGGCTGGTCGTCGTCGTCGCGGATGATGAAGTTCGCGCGCGCGGCGTCGCCCGGCGCGGTCACGCGCGGCGGCAGCGGCGTCACGCGCAGCGTGAAGTATTCGTCGTCCTCGGAAACCGCGTCGCCGTAGAGGGCGACCTCGCCGCAGCGTCTGCGGTTGTCGTTATCGAACGGCCCCAGCGTCGCCGGGAAGTCGTATTCGCCGCCCAGAGTGGCGCTGCCCTCGGCCGTCAACGTCAGCGAGAAGCGGCGCTCCATCGGCGCCGTCGCCGGCGGCTCGGTGATCGCGGCGCACACCGCGCGCGTCGACACCGCGTTGCCCTCAGCCATCTCGACGGCCGTCGGTTCGAGCGCGATCGCCAGCGCGTCGTCGTCGTCTATCGTCACCACGGCCGTGGCCAACGCCGTGGTCTCGGCGTCCAGGACCTCGCTGGTTGCGATTATCGTGAAGCTTTCGGTGTTCTCGGGCACGTCGTCGGCGAGGGTCGCGACGCGCACCGTCGCGGCACCGCCCTGATCGGCGCGCAGCGTGAACGGATAGCCCACGCCGCGGTAGTCGGCGCCGGGGCGCGCGCTGCCCGCCACCACGGTCAGCACGCCGTCCGCCTCGTAGCCGCGAACGCGCGCCAATTCCGGTGCCAGACGCACCGTTACCGCGGCGGCATTGCCCTCGGCGACGCGGTAGGCGTCGGCGTCGAGCAGCAGCGGCCTCTCGGGCATCGGCTCGTCGTCGCGGATGGTCACGACGGCCGCGACGTCGGCGCCGCGCACGGCGGCGGGCACGCCCGGCGCATAGTACGCCGACGCGACGAAGGTCTCGTCGCCCTCGCCGACCAGCGCGTCGTCGACTATCGGCACCACGGCGCACCGCGTCTGGCCCGCGATATTCGCCGCGAAGGTCAGCGTCGTCGTCGCGGCGACGAAGTCGAGGCCGGCGCGCGCCGACGGCGGGTCGCTCTCGCGCGCCGCGACGATCACGTCCACGGCCTCATCGGCGGCGACCTCGGCGCGCACGCACACCGACGCGACGCCCGCGTCCTCGGCCACCGGCGACGTCACGGCACCGGGCACAAGGCGCAGCACGTCGTCCTCGACGAGGTCGACGTAGGTGCTCGCAAGCACGTCGCCGGGCACGCCGGCGTCATCCGCAAGGCGCGCGACGACGCGGAATTGCTCGGGCCTGAGCTCGACCACGCGGTCGTCCAGCAGATCGAAAAATACGTCGTGGCTGCCACTATTGGCGTTTATCGAGAACGCGACTCTCCTGGCCGCGGCGACGAAATCGAGGCCGGCTTCGGCGGCGTCGTAGCCGGTGGTCGCGGCGCTTTCTATCGTTACGACGGCGGTGCGCGTCGTCTCCAGCGTCTGGCCCGACGGCAGCGAAAGTTCCAGCGTAAAGCAGGCGCGCACGTCGCTCTCGCGCACGCGCGTCCGCCCGCCACCGACCGCCGCCAGATTCTCGGTGGCGCACAACTCGCCGCTGTCCGATCCGGACAGGCTGAGCGCTATTTCCCCGTCCCAAGACAGAATCACGCCGTAGGTCCTGGTCGCAACGCCGTCCTCGGCGGTTACCGTAACCTCGTAGGTGCCGCTGGTGCCGTCGGCCGGCAGATAGCGTGACACGTCCGCCTGCATCGCCGACGCGCCCGGATGCTCGGCCACGGCTACCAGCCGCACGAACTGGCTCGCCAACGACAGCGTCGAGTAGTCCCGTTCGCGCAGCGGCAGCTCGAGACCCAGATTGGTCACGCGCCATGAACGCAGGCGCGCGTCGCGGCTCGGCTGGGCCGCGAACTGCGCGGCCACGTCGTGGCCGGCACCGCGCAATACCGGAAACTGGAACGCGTCGCCGAAGGCCCACGGGTTGTCGGGCGTGCCGTCGCCGTCGAGGTCGAGGTTCCAGGTGGCGTAGATGCCGGTATAGGAGGTCGGCGTGCGCAGGGCCGTGGTCGTCTGCGTGCCGTCGGCGCCGGCCAGGCGGCTGTCGCTCTGCCCGGTTAAGCCGGTATCCCAGTAACTGGCGGTTACCGTGCGCCCGGTGCTGGCACCGTCAAGATGGCCGACGAGACCGCCGACTCTGCCTGGGTTGTCGCCACTGCTGGACACGCTCCCGATCGCGTAGCTGGCGGCGATCCTGGCGGAGACGCCCATCGCACCGACCAGGCCGCCGAGCGCGTGGCTGGTGTTGGAAACCGCTACGTAGGTGTAGCTTGCGGTTACGGTTCCGACCAGGTAACCGACCAGACCGCCGGTGCCCCAGCCGCCGCGCACGTTGCCGCCGGCGACGTAGGATGCATAGATCGCGCCGCTGTTGTTGCCGGCGAGCGCGCCGACGGTGTTGCCGACCACCGTTACATTCGGGGCGATCAGGCCGAGGTTGCGCACGACGCCGGCGGCGCCCACGCGCCCGAACAGGCCGGCGATGTTTCGGGTGCGGTTTATCGTCAGGTTTGCGATGGTATGGCCGTTGCCCTCCAACACCGTGTTGAAGGGCGCGGCGACGGTGCCTATCGGCAGCCAGCCGGCGCCGCCGTCGTAGTACGCGCCGCCGGCGTCGTAGCGCGTCACCGCGCCGTCGCCGTCGGTGTCGAAATCGAGCGACGCGCTCAACTCGTAGCCGATGCAGTCGCACGGACTGGCGTCCATATCGGGGAAGACCTCGGCGTAGTCGGCGGCATTGGCGGCGTCGTCGGCGGCGCCGTCGCCGTCCAGATCCCAACGCATCGCGTTCAGCCCGGCCAGGCTGTCCACCTCTATCAGGCGGTCGCGGTCGAGATCGTGCGGGTGCGGCAGCAGCGCGCGCTGGCGCGCGACGACGTCGCCAAAGCGCGCGAGCTTCAGCACCGGGTATTGGCGCGCGCTGCCGAAATCCCACGGGTCGTCGGCGTTGCCGTCGCCGTCGACGTCGACGTCAAAGGACGCGAAGTCGCCGCTGTAGGTGATGTGGGCGCGCAACGCAGCGCCGCTTCTGGCGGCGCCACGCGCCGAGGTCGCAACGCCGGCGGCCTCGGCATCATAGAAGTTTGCCGACGCCGAACCGCCGGTGGCGGAACCGACGACGCCGCCGGCGCTGCCGGTGGACGCGGCGACCGGCGCGACCGAATAGTTGGCGGTCAACGCGCCGCCGGCCATCGCGCCGATCAGCCCGCCGACGCCGGCGCCGTCGGGGCCGGACACGGCGCGGCAGGCGGCGTAATTCGAGATTACCAGCCCGCCGCCCATGCGCCCGATCAGACAGCCGGCATAGGACGTCTCGGCGCGCACGTGGCCGTGCGCGAAATTGGCGACGACGACGCCGCCCTGGGCGGAACCGGCGAGCGCGCCGGCGAGCGCGCCGGACACGTCGGCGGCGATCAGGCCGACGCCCTCCACGTGCGCCGACGCGCCGAGCGCGCCGAACAGACCGGCGCGGGTCTCGGTGCCGCCACGCGCGTAGAGGTTCTCGAGCAGGTGGCCGTTGCCGCGAAACACCGCGTCGAACGGTTCGGCGTCGGTGCCTATCGGCGACCAGCCGGCGCCGTCGTTGTAATAGGCGTCGTCGGTGCGCACGCCGGTGGCGCTGGTGTCGAAGTCGAGGTGTGCGGTCAGCTCATAACCGGTGCACGCGCAGCCGTCGGCGCCTATGCTCGGGAAGGCCTGGACATAGGTGTCGCTGGCGGCGACCGCGGGCACGCCGTCGCCGTCCACATCCCAGCGCATCGCGTTCAGCTTCTCAAGGCTGTCCACTTCTATCAGGCCGTCGCCGTCGGCGTCGTGCTGCGGGCGCGGTGCCGAACCTTGCAGGCGGTCGCGCTGGCGGCTCAGGTCGCGGCGCAACGCCGCGCCCGTGAAGCGCGCGAAGCGCAACGCCGGATATTCCAGCGCGGTGCCGAAGTCCCACGGGTTGTCGGGCGTGCCGTCGCCGTCGGTGTCCACGTTCCAGCCGGCGTAGAGGTCGGTGTAGCCGGTCGGCGACTGCAACTCGGCCGTGGTGCGCGCTTCGCTGTCGCGACCGGTATTGGGCGAGACGCCGCTTACGCTGCGATCATAATAGGTGGCCTGAATCACGCCGCCCGGCCATAGGCCCGCCACGGGGTTGGTATCGGCGGGGGAGCCTTCTCTGGCCAGCGTGTAACTCGCGCTTATGATGCCGTAATTGGCGGCGATCAGGCCGCCGTGAGCTTCGCTGTCTATGACCCGGTCGGCGTAACAGGCGACTACCGTGCCGCGGTTGATGCCGACCACGGGGCCGTCGCGGGGTTGCGAACCCGACGCCGTACCCATCGCATTCAGCACGTAACTGGCCGCTATCGTGCCGCGGTTGACGCCGGCTATCGCGCCGATGACCCTGGCCTCCAGGTTCGCGCCGACGATGCCTACGCTCTCGATCCGGCCGCCGGCGGCCAGTTCCTCGAACAATCCTATCGTGTTGCCGCTTCTGCGGATGTACAGATTGGACAGCGTGTGGCCGTTGCCGCGGAAGGTCGCCGCGAAATTGGCGGCGCCCGAACCTATCGGCAGCCAGCCTTCGTTGGCGTTGTAATACAGATCGTCGGTGCGCGCGGCGGCGCCGGTGTTGAAATCGAGGTCCGCGGTCAGCTCATAGCCGAAACAGCCGGACGGCGGACAGCCCTGGGCCAGCGCGATACCGGGAAAAGCGGCGGCGTAGGCCGCGGTGTCGTCGGCGGAGTCGGCGGCGCCGTCGCCGTTCGTGTCCCAACGGATGGCGTTGAGTTTTTCGAGGGTGTCCACCTCGAGCAGGCCGTCGCCGTCGGCGTCGTGCGCCGCCAGCAGCTCATTGTCCTCTATCGTTACGACGACCGCAGCGGCGCTCTCCTTGACCGAGACGTTGCCCAGGCCCGCGGGCAGGCCGAGGGACAACGTGAACGACTCGCGGTTCTCGAACACGTCGTCGTCGGTGGTCTGGACGCGAAAACAACGCTCGCGGTTGGCGTTGTTGAAGGGCCCGACCGACAGACCGCTGATGGCGGTGAAGTCAGCGGCGGAAGCGCTGCCGGGCGCCGAGTTGACGACGGCGTTGAAACCGGCGTACGACGCGTCGCCCAGGGGCTCGGTGTCGGCCGGTTCGGTCGTGATCACGCACACCTCGGCGCCGGCGCCCTCGCTCACCGACAGGGCGGTGTGCTCAAAGGCGACCTCGGCGGCGTCGTTGTCGGCGATCTGTGCCCGGGTGACGGCCGGGTTGATCGTCAGGCGGCGCGCGTCCACGCCCGGAGCCAGCGCATAGGCCAGGGTGAACGATTCATCTCCCTCCGGAATCGAGTCGTCCGAAATTTCGATGGCAAAACATTGACGGCGGGTCATCTGATGGAACGACCCGACGTCTTGATTCGAGATGGCCACGTAGTCGGTGCCTTCGCTCGCGCTTCCCTCTACCGTGGACACCCGCAGGGAGATGGTGCGGTGCATGCTGGAGGTGGAAATCGGATCCGTCACGACCATGCAGACGGAAAAGCCGCCGCTGTCTTCATCCGTGCGGTAAAGCTCCTGCTGGGAACCTATCGTGATCGGTTGCAGGCCGTCGTCTACCACGACCGTCACGCTGGCGCTGGCGGCGATCAGCGCGCGGTGGGCGCCGACGAAGGACAGCGTGAAAGTCTCGCCGCCGTATTCGTAGTCGTCGTCTTCAACGGTGGCCACTTCGACGCACGAGCGCGAGTCGGGTTGCAGCACCAGGGTGCGGGTAACCGCGCCGGGCGTGTAGTCGTCCGGCGACGTCGCGCTGCCGTCGCCGATGCGCACGGTCGCGGTAATCGCCTCGGCCGAGTCTATCGAGATGCACGCCGAGGCGGCGGCGCCCTCGGCCACCGTCAGCGTGGTCTGCTCAAAACCGAAACTGGCGTCGTCGTCCACTATCGTGACCCGCACCTCGGAGACGGCGCCCGGCACCACCGTTGTCGGCAGCGGCGCGCCGGAAAAGTCCACCGTGAAAAATTCATCGCTCTCGCGGAGGTCGTCGTCCACTATCGGAAAGTCCAGACACGCGCGGCGCACGGAGGAACCCAAGGCCACCGTCGGCGTGGTCGGCGCCGTGTAGTCGGCGGCGCCCGAGGTAGTGCCGTCCGTGGTGCGCAACGACAGCGAGAGGTTGCGCTCTATGACGGGCGGACTCAAAGCCTGGGCGCACACCGTGGCCGTCGAAGGGCCCTCGGCCAGACTCTCGCCCACGGTCAACTCGGCGGCCTCGAAGCCGACGGTCACCAGATCGTTGTCCGCTATCGTAACCTGGGCCACGGCCGGGTTGATGACAACGTTCGCAGGCGGCATCGTCAGATCGAGAAACAATTCCTCAGTCTCTTCGGCGATTTCGTCCTCGGTGGTCGCGAGGTCGAAACAGGCGCTGCGCGTGCTGTCGCCGAACGTGACGATCTTCGGATCAGGATTGAAGAAATCGCCGAAGTTGGTGAAGTCATTGGTGCCGGCGGTGCCCGGCCTGGTTGCCACCTGCAGCGAAAATTCGCGCGCCAGCGTGACCGTGTCCGACGGTGACGTAATCGCCACGCACACGGGAAGCGAGTCGCCCTCGCGCACGCTGTAGCCCGTGGAAGAAAAACCCACTGCGACCGCCTGCGTGCTGGTTTGCGCAAAAGACGGCGTGGCGACGAGCGCCCCCCCGACGAAGAGGCACACAAGCAATCCTGATCGGCGCGCGCGCGCGCGCGTGCGCTTAATCTCCTGGTAGAGCATCAAAAATAATGGTCGGCCTTATACAGGGGCATTATACAGGCGTCAGAGGCGTCAGCCACAAAGCGACAATGGGCACGCTTACTATATCACACCGATTCGGGAACGCCCGCGGGGGCGTTCCCTTACCTCTCGGGAAGGCTCGCGGGGGCGTTCCCTTGCCTCTCGGGAAGACCAGGGGCGCGGGCGGTTGCGTGCGGTGCGCACGGGCATACAATAACGACTGTGGACGCACTCGACAGAGTACAAGAGCACCTGGAACAGATCGCCAGAAGCAACGCCGAGGCGGCGGCGTGGCGTGCCGAGTCTGATCAATGGCGCGCCGAGTCTGATCAATGGCGCGCCAAGTATGAGCAATGGCGCGTCGGGTCGGAGGCCCGTGCGGAGGCCCGTCACGCCAAAGCCGAGGAGTCCAAACGATCACTCGAGAAACAGATCGAGAAAACCGATAAACAGATCAAGGAAACCGAGAAACAAGTAAAGGAAACCTCCAGGGTCGCGCGCGAGATCTTCGGGAAATGGAGAGACGTGGGCCAAACCCAGGACAGCCTCATCGAAGAGTTCTATTACCAGGCGTTTTGCAAGGCGCCGCGCCTCGGCGACGTGAAGTTCGGCGGGGTGCGCGCCAATATCGAGGCCACCCATCGCAACGGCAAAAGCGCCAAGTACGATCTGCTGTTGCTGAACGACGAGATGGTCGCGGTCATCGAGATCGAGATCAAGCTGCGGCGCGAAGACGTGGAGAGAATGCGCGACGTGACGTTGCCGAACTTCCGGCGTTTTCTATGGGAGCACAACAACAAGACGCTGGTGCCGGCGGTGGCGGGCATGACCGCGGATCAGGACGCCGTCGCCCTGGCGCACGAGTGCGGCTACGCGGTGCTGCTGCCCGACGGCCAGAAGGTGCGCGCCGACATCGGGCACCTGCGCTACATTCCCAGCTGATACGTTACTGATACATTGCTTCGGGAACGCCCGCGGGGGCGTTCCCTTGCCTCTCGGGGACGCCCGGGACCCGGGCGACGGCAACAGGCGTTACTTCGGAAAAACCGTTCGTCAGATGTATTCGCCGAACGCGACAACGACTTGGCGATTTTCACCCCCAATTTTCGGCATCACCCGGTTGCATGCAGTACGCGCGACCATATAATAACGACTATGGACGCACTCGACAGAGTACAAGAACACCTGGAACAGATCGCCAGAAGCAACGCCGAGGCGGCGGCGTGGCGCGCCCAGTGGGATCAATGGCGCGCCAAGTCTGAGCAATGGCGTGCCGAGTCTGATCAATGGCGCGCCGAGTCTGATCAATGGCGTGCCGAGTCTGATCAATGGCGCGCCAAGTATGAGCAATGGCGTGCCGAGTCTGATCAATGGCGTGCCGAGTCTGATCAATGGCGCGCCAAGTATGAGCAATGGCGCGTCGAGTCGGAGGCCCGTGCGGAGGCCCGTCACGCCAAAGCCGAGGAGTCCAAACGATCACTCGAGAAACAGATCGAGAAAACCGATAAACAGATCGAGAAAACCGATAAACAGATCGAGGAAACCGAGAAACAAGTAAAGGAAACCGAGAAACAAGTAAAGGAAGCATCCAGAATCATGCACGAGGTCTGCAAGGAGATAGGAGGCATGGGCCAGACCCAGGGCCGCGTCGCCGAAGAGTTCTACCACCAGGCGTTGCTCGAGGCGCCGCGTCTCGGCGACGCGGAGTTCGGCCATGTCCGCTCCAACGTCGGGGCCGCCCGTCCCGACGGCAAACACGCCGAGTACGATCTGCTGCTGCTGAACGGCGAGATGGTCGCGGTCATCGAGGTCAAGCACAAGCTGCGGCGCGAAGACGTGGAGAAAATGCGCGACGTGACGTTGCCGAACTTCCGAAGTTTTCTATGTGAGTACAACGACAAGACGCTGGTGCCGGCGGTGGCGGGCATGACCGCGGATCAGGACGCCGTCGCCCTGGCGCACGAATGCGGCTACGCGGTGCTGTTGCCCGACGGCCAGAAGGTGCGCGCCGACGTCGAGCACCTGCGCTACATTCCCAGCTGATACGTTGCTTCGGGAACGCCCGCGGGGGCGTTCCCTTGCCTTTCGGGAAAGCCCGGGGCGCGGGCGACGGCGGCGACGGAAGAAACGAGGGGGCTGCCGCAGCGGTTCGATGACTTTTCGCACCGCTGAAAATACCGGGCAAGGCGGAGTATAATCCGGGTAAGCGATGAACGCGCTACAACCCTCATGGTGCTGACCCTCAACCTGTCGGCCGTTTTCCTCTACCTGCTGACGGTGTCGCTGCTGTGGCGCCGGATGTGGCAGGATGCACCGAAGCCGAACGGGAAAACGCTGCTGGCCTGGGGCGCCGCGCTGGTTTGCCATGCCGCCGGCCTGGCGCCGGCGGTGCTTACCGAGCACGGTCTGAACCTCGCCTTCTTTCAGGCGGTGTCGCTCGCGGCGCTGCTGATCGCGGCCACGCTGCTCGTCAGTTGCCTGCGGCTGCCGGTCGCGCTGCTGGGGCTGGTGGTGCTGCCGCTCGCGGCCTTGTCCCTGTTGATCAGCCTCACCGACACCAGCCGCGTCCTCGTCGCCGGCGCCGCGCGGCCCGGCATCCAGGCGCACATCCTGCTGTCGTTTCTGGCCTACAGTTTCCTGAGCCTCGCCGGCGTACAGGCGATCACGGTGTACCTGCAGGGGCGTAGCCTCAAGGTCAGCCGCCCGTCGGTGCTGCTGACGAACCTGCCGTCGCTCGACGCGATGGAGAGTTTCCTGTTTCACCTGGTCGGCATCGGCGTCGTGCTGCTGACCGCAAGCCTCGTCAGCGGCTGGCTCTACCACGACGACCTGCTGGCGCAGCATCTGATGCACAAGACGGTGTTGTCGGCGGCGGCGTGGGTGTTCTTCAGCGGGCTGTTGATCGGCAGGAGACTGCTCGGCTGGCGCGGCAGGGCCGTGTTGGGACTGGTGCTGACCGGCACCGCGCTGCTGGCACTCGCCTATTTCGGCAGCAAGATGGCGCTGGAACTGATTCTGCAGCGCGTCTGACGCGCGCGCCCCGATGGAAGGCATTCCGCTCTACGCGCTCGGCGCCGTCCTGGCGACGCTGTTCGTGCTGTCGGCGTTCTTCTCCGGCTCCGAGACCGCGCTGATGACGGTCAACCGCTACCGCCTGGAGCACATGGCGAAGCACGGCCACGCCGGCGCCAGGCGCACCCTCAGGCTGCTCGAAAAACCGGATCAGTTGATCACGCTGATCCTGCTCGGCAACAACTTCACGAACATCCTGATCGCACAGCTGACCGCGTACATCGGCTACCGCGTCTATGGCGATCTTGGGATCGCCGTGGCCACCGCGGCGCTGACGCTGCTTTTGCTGATCTTCGCCGAACTCACGCCCAAGACCTTCGCCGCGCTGTGGCCGCAACGCCTGGCGCTGCCGGCGAGCGCGATCTACCACGTGCTGCGCGCGCCGCTCTACCCGTTCGTGCTGCTCGGCACGCGCCTGACGCACGCGCTGCTCAGGCCGTTCGGTGCGCCGCAGACCATGGGCGCGGCGCACTCGCTGACGCGCGAGGAATTGCGCGCGGCGCTGGCGATCTCGGGCAGCGTGATCTCCGAGGAATACCAGGACATGCTGATCGGCATACTCGACCTCGAGAACAAGACGGTCGAGGACATCATGATCCCGCGCCACGAGATCGTCGGCATCAACCTCGACGACGAATGGGAGGAGATCGAGGACGCTCTCGCCAACGTCGCCTACACGCGCGTGCCGTTGTACCGCGGCAGCATAGACAACGTCACCGGCTTCGTCCACCTGAAGAAACTGCTGCAAACCGACGACGACGGCCGCGCGACCGTCGAGACCCTCGAAAAAGCCGCGCGCGAACCGCACTTCATCTCGAAGAACGCGCCGCTGATGGAGGCGCTGCGCAACTTCAAGAAGCACAAGCGCCGCCACGGGCTGATCGTCGACGAGTACGGCGACATCCTCGGGCTGGTTACGATGGAGGACCTGCTCGAGGAGATCGTCGGCGACTTCACCAACGACCCCGGCGCCTACGACCTGGAGATCGTGCGCCGCGACGACGGCAGCGTGATCGTGGACGGCAGCTGCCACGTGCGTGAGTTGAACCAGCTGCTGGGGTGGCGCCTGGCCGAGGACGGCCCGAAGACGATCAACGGGCTGGTGCTCGAAAAACTGGAGATGATACCGCAGTCGGCGACCTGCGCGCTGATAGACGGCCACCCGTTCGAGGTGCTCAAGACCCACCGCAACGCGGTCAAGATCGTGCGCATATCGCCGCGCCTGAAGACGCCCGGCGCGGCCGCGGACGCGACGTGAGCGACCGGCTGTGGCGCTGCTACGAGGCCCTGGTGCTGGAGCGCCCGCGCCTCGTGCTGATCTCGTTGCTGGTGCTGGTCGCGGCGCTGGCGACGCAGGCCGCGCACTTCAAACTCGACGCCTCGGCCGACTCGCTGCTGCTCGAGGACGACGACGATCTGCGCTACTACCGTTCGATCACGCGACGCTACGGCGGCGACGACTTCGTCGCCGTCACCTACACGCCCGCGGCCGACGTGTTCGCGCCGCGGACGCTGGCGCGCCTCGACGCGCTACAGCGGCACCTCGCCTCGGTTCCCGGCGTGCGCCGCGTGCTGTCGCTGCTCGACGTGCCGCTGCTCGAGAGCCCGCGCGTGCGCCCGTCCGAATTGTCGCGCGAGGCGCGCACGCTGCGCACGCCCGGCGTGGATCCGGCGCTGGCGCGGCGCGAACTGCAAAACAGCCCGCTCTACCGCAATTTGCTGCTGAGCGAGGACGGCGGCACAACGATGATGCTCGCCTATCTCGAGACCGACGCCGAACTCGAGGAGCTGCTGACCGAGCGCGAGCACCTGCGCCTGCTCGAGCGCGACGGCCGCCTCGAGGACGCGGGCGCGCGGCGGCTCGACGAAGTATCGCGGCGCTTCAAGCAACGCCAGGCCGGGCACGTGCAGGCCGGGCGCGCGACCATCGCGCGCATCCGCGCGGTCCTGGACGACCACCGCGCGCGCGCGGCGGCGCAACTGGCGCTCGGCGGCGTGCCGATGATCATCGCCGACATGATCGCGATGATCGAGAACGACCTCGTCACGTTCGGCGCCGCGGTGCTCGCGTTCCTGGTGCTGACGCTGGCGGTGATCTTCCGCAGCCCGCGCTGGGTCGCGCTGCCGCTGCTGTGCTGCGGGCTGTCGGCGCTGGCCCTGACCGGCCTGCTCGGCCTGCTCGACTGGCGCGCGACGGTGATCTCGTCGAACTACGTCGCGCTGATCCTGATCATCGCGATGTCCATGACCATACACCTGACGGTGCGCCTGCGCGAGTTGCAGGCGGCGCGCGCCGGCGACGATCAACGCCGCCTGCTGCGCGAGACCGTGCGTTTCATGTTCCGCCCGTGCGTGTATACCTCGCTCACGACCATCGTCGCCTTCGTATCGCTGATCACCAGCGGCATACGCCCGGTGATAGACTTCGGCTACCTGATGACGCTCGGCGTGGTGTTCGCCTTCGTGCTGATCTTCACGCTGTTTCCGAGCTTCCTGATGGTGCTGAAACCGCGCCGCGACCGCCGGGAAAACGACTTCACGACGCGCCTGACCGGCGCCCTCGCGCGCCTGTCGCGGCGCCGCTACCGCGCGATCGCCGTGCTCGGGCTGGCGGCGGCGCTCGCAAGCGCCTTCGGCATCAGCCGCCTCGAGGTCGAGAACCGCTTCATAGACTACTTCCGCAGCGACACCGAAATCCACCGCGGCATGCTGCTGATAGACCGCAAGTTGGGCGGCACGACGCCGTTCGACGTGATTTTGAAGGCCGACGCGGCGCCCGCCGCGGCACCCGCGACCGACGCGGGCGAAGACGACTTCGCGCTCGGCGGATACTTCGACGACGACCGCGGCGAGACCGCAAACTACTGGCTGAACCCGCGCAAACTCGAGGAGGCCGCGCGCGTGCACGACTACCTGGAGGCGCAGGCCGAGACCGGCAAGGTGCTGTCGCTGGCGACGCTTGCGCGTATCGCCCAGACGCTGCAAGACGGACGCCCGCTGGACGACTTCGAGGCGGCGCTGATCGGCAGGCTGCTGCCCGACGACGTCAGGAGCGTGCTGTACACGCCGTACATCTCCGAGGACGGCAACGAATTGCGCTTCAACGCGCGCATCATAGACTCGAACAAGGATCTGAGCCGCAAGGAATTTCTCGAGCGCGTGCGCGCCGGGCTTGAGGACCTGGGCTACGACGAGGATCGCTTCCGCCTGAGCGGCATGTTGGTGCTCTACAACAACATGCTGCAAAGCCTCTATGCGTCGCAGATCCTGACCATGGGCACGGTGTTTTTGGCGATCCTGCTGATGTTCATCGTGTTGTTCCGCTCGCTGCCGCTGGCGCTGATCGCGATCTTTCCGAACGCGCTGGCGGCGGCCCTGGTGCTCGGCTTCATGGGCTGGCGCGGCATCCCGCTCGACATGATGACGATCACGATAGCCGCGATCAGCATCGGCATCGCGGTCGACAACACGATCCACTACGTAATCCGCTTCCAGCGCGAGTTCCCGAAGGACCGCGATTATTGCGCCGCGGTCGAGCGCTGCCACGGCAGCATCGGCAAGGCGATGTACTACACCTCGATCACGATCATCTTCGGCTTCTCGATCCTGGCGCTGTCGAATTTCATTCCGACCATCCGCTTCGGCCTGCTGATCGGGCTGGCCATGGCCGCGGCGCTGGTGGCGTCGCTGACGCTGCTGCCGTCGCTGCTGCTGCTGTTCAAGCCGCTCGGCAAGGCTGCCGCCGAGGCACCGGGGCGATGACGCGGCGCCCGTCCATGACGCGCAAGCGGCTGTCGCCGACGTTTTCGATCGAGGCGCGCGACCAGTGGGGCGACGCGCGCACGGTACACGTCGCCGGCGAATCGCCGCTGACGCTGATCGTGGACGGGCGCGAACTGGTGACGCTGATGACGCTCGGAACCTTCCCCGAGGAACTGGCGGTCGGCTACCTGCGCAACCAGCGCCTGGTGGACGACGTCGAGGCCATCGAATCGGTCGCGGTCGACTGGGATCGGGAGGCCGTGGAAGTGCGCCTGCGTCCGGGGCGCGCCGCCGGCGACTGGCGGGAGAAGCTGGCGCGGCGCACCGTCACCAGCGGCTGCGGCCAGGGCACGATTTTCAGCTGCACCCTGGACAAGCTCTACGATCGGCGTCTGCCGGACGTAACGCTACGCCAGAACGTGATCTACGAGCTGCTGCGCGCCATCGCGCGCCACAACGAGATCTACAAGCGCGCCGGCGCGGTGCACGGCTGCGCGCTGTGCGCCGGCGCCGAGGTGCTGACCTTCGTCGAGGACGTCGGGCGCCACAACGCCGCCGACGCAATCGCCGGCATGATGTGGCTCGAAGGCGTGGACGGCGGCGACAAGATCTTCTACACCACCGGGCGGCTGACGTCGGAGATCGTGATGAAGACCGCGCACATGGGCATACCGGTGCTGCTGTCGCGCTCGGGTATCACCCATCTGGGGCTGGAGTTCGCGCGCGACCTGAACGTCACGATGATCGCGCGCGCCAGGGGAAAATCCTTCCTCGCCTACCACGGCGAAAAAAACATCATCTACGACGCGCCGCCGCCGCGCCCGCCGCCAGCACCGCCGGCATCCCCGTAAAAGCAAGGCTGCGGCCACCCTCTCCCGTCATGCGAGGGGAACTTCCATGAGTACCGTTCGTCGGAAAAAGTCATTTGTCGGCCATATGGCACCGCTTATCTGATAAATCCCTGCTATGCTCTGGAGGCGCGTTACAACGATCCTTTTCAATCCGAAAAGGAGGAACGGCGATGCGCCAGACAAGCAACGTGATAGACAACGTTCATAACCTGGAGAGCACCGGCATGAGCCGAAGGCAGGCCGAGGCCCTGACAAAACTGGTGCGCGATTCGGTTGCCGAGGCTGTACAGCATCTGGCGACCAAGGCCGAAGTCGACGCGCAGCTGCTGGCGATCAGGGCCGAATTGGCCGATCTCAGGCAGCACGTGGCGACCCATATGGCGACCAAGGCCGAACTGGCCGAACTGAGAGCGCACGTCGACGCGCAGCATACGGCGATCAGGAATGAACTGGCCGATCTGAGGGCGCACGTTGACGCGCAGCATACGGCGACCAGGAATGAACTGGCCGATCTGAGGGCGCAGATTTTGGAAGTCAAGGCCGGCTTGGTCGAACTCAAAGCTTCCCACGACGCGCAAGTGGAACGTACCAACGCGCAAATAGCGCTTCTCCGGGGCGAGCTCACCGAGAAGCTGGGCACGAACCTGAAGTACATGGCGTTTTCCATGGGCTTTTCGACGGTCGCCATCATCGTGGCGCTGTTCGCGGCGTTTTTCGGCACGCCCATTGCCGGCTGAAGGCGTTGTCGGCTGAAAGCAAGGGCAAGAACAAGCGCCACGTGGCCCGTGGCAAGCTCCCCCTGAACCCCTTTCCCAGAGGGAGAGGGGTTCGTTATTCCAGATCGGCCGCCAGCGACCGGCACGCCGCCGCGCTCAAGCGCGTCGTCGCCGTGTAGTTTGCGTGCGAGACGCCGGCCTCGATGGCGGCGCCCTGCCTGGCGTCGGCGACCATTTCGGGCGTCAGCTCGAAACGCAGAAAGTGCACCGCGGACGTCTTGTCCGGCGTCTCGCGCTCCAGGTCCTCGTTCGATATGGCCGCCACCGCCGCGTGTTTCCCGACGCGCATCCAGGTGGCGCGGTCTATGCCGACCAGCGCGCGCAGACGCGCGACGCGGTGCGCGCGGTCGGGATACTCGATCATCATCGTCGCCTTCCAGTTGGCGCCGTCGGGTATCAGCGGATTGTAGGCGGCGAGCTCCTCCTCGATGGCCGCGGCCTCGAAAATTTTCTCGGCGCGCAGCATCTCCTGCACCTGGTAGTGCATCGTAAGACGATCCTCGAAATGCAGCGTCACGTGATCGCCGACGGCGACGACGCGGTGCTTCTTGTGGGCGATGACGCGCGCGCGAAACTCGTCGCGCGCGGCGGCGTATTCCTCGAGACCGTGCAGATCCAAGCGCCGCAGCTTGCGCATCGCCGACGTCAGATCGCGTAGGCGACGCGCAACAGGCTCAAGGGAGCGCGCGCGCGAAACTCGCCGGCGGCGACGTCGGCGACGTGGTGGCCGGCCAACGCGCAATCGCTGGTGAAATAATCCGGGTGCGCGGCGTCGAGCTTGCGCGCGACCGGGCGCGCGATCTTGAGCGCCGTCGCGCGCGCCTCGGCGCGCATCGCATAGACGCCGTCGTGCCCGGAGCAGCGCTCGACGGTCTCGACCTCGGTGTCCGGCACCAGCGACAGCAGATCGCGCGTCTTCGGGCCGACGTTCTGCACGCGCTGGTGACAGGCGGCGTGGTAAAGCACCCGCCCCAGCGGCTGCTTGAAATCGAGGTTCAGCGCGTCGCTCTTGTAGCGCAGCCACAAGTACTCGCACGGATCGAAAATACGCCCGGCGAGCGCCCGCAGGTCCTCGTCCTCGGGAAACATCAACGGCAGTTCCTGGCGGAACATCAGCGTGCACGACGGCACCGGCGCAACCACGTCGTAGCCGCGCGCGACGTGGTCGGCAAGCAACGGCGCGTTGGCTTCCTTCATCGCGCACACGGCGTCGAGATCGCCCAGCTCGAGCTTGGGCATACCGCAGCAACGCGCGTCGCTCAGCGGCGTGCACGCGATACCGTTGTGCTCGAACACCGCCAGCAGGTCGTTGGCCGCGTCGGCCTCGTTGTAGTCGCAGTAGCAGGTCACAAACAGCGCGACCTTGCCCGAGGTGGCGCCCGCCGGTCGCGCCCGCGGCGGCGGCGGCGCGCGCTTCGCCAGCTCCGCCGAGAGCGGCTTCGCCCGGTAGCGCGGCAGACGCGCCTTGGCCGAGACGCCCAAGCCGCGCTCGAGGCCGGCGCGCACCGTCTCGTTGGCGAGCGCCGCGTTGACGGCGCGGTGGACGACCGGGATCGCGGCCAGCCTGCCGACGGCGTCGGTCGAGGTCATCACGCGGTCGCGCCAGGGCGCGCGCCCGCCGCGGAACTTGACCGCCTTCGCGCGCAGCATCAGGTGCGGAAAATCCACGTTCCACTCGTGCGGCGGCACGTACGGGCATTTGCTCATGAAACACAGGTCGCACAGATAGCAGTGGTCCACGACCTTGACGTAGTCCTCGGCGGCGACGCCGTCCACCTCCATCGTCTGCGATTCATCAACGAGGTCGAACAAGGTCGGGAACGCGCCGCACAGGTTGACGCAGCGGCGGCAGCCGTGACAGACGTCGAAGACTCTCGCCAGCTCGCGGTTGAGCGCCTGCTCGTCGTAATAATCGGGGTCGCGCCAAGCTATCGGGTGGCGCGTCGGCGCCTTGCAGCTTCCTTCCCGTTCGGGAGGCGACGCCATCGGACGTTGGTGTGGCGGGTCGGTCGCGGGCGGGCGGCGCGTTGCGCGCCGCCCGCTGGCAACGTCAACCGTCGAGCGAGTCGAGCGCTTTCTGGAAACGGTTCGCGTGGGAACGCTCGGCCTTGGCCAGCGTCTCGAACCAGTCGGCGACTTCCTCGAAACCCTCGTCGCGGGCGGTCCTGGCCATGCCCGGATACATGTCGGTGTACTCGTGCGTCTCGCCCGCTATCGCCGCTTTCAGGTTGTCGGCGGTGCCGCCGATCGGCAGATCGGTGGCCGGATCGCCGCACTCCTCGAGATACTCGAGGTGGCCGTGGGCGTGACCGGTCTCGCCCTCCGCGGTCGAGCGAAACACCGCGGACACGTCGTTGTAGCCCTCGACGTCGGCCTTGGCGGCAAAATACAAGTACCTGCGGTTGGCCTGCGATTCGCCGGCGAAGGCATCCTTCAGGTTCTTTTCGGTGCTGCTGCCTTTTAGTGCTGCCATGTCTCCTCCCTTGGGTAACTAGTACGGGACGGGCGGCACCCCCTGTGCCGCGCGCGCCCCTTACATGATATGCTTTCGGCGGCGAACTGACAATACGCCGATCAATGGGTTATCCTCATCGAAACAATAGAATTTCGATAACGTGGCACAAAAAAGCAAACCGGACTTCGAGCAAGCCGTCGCCGAACTGGAGCAAATCGTCGCGCGCCTGGAGGCGGGCGAGCTGACGCTGGAGCAGGCGCTCGAGCAGTTCGAGCGCGGCGTGGCGCTGGTCAAGGACTGCCGCGACGCGCTCGCGCGCGCCGACAAGCGCGTGCAGGTGCTGATGGAGAAAAACGGGCGCCTGGCGCTGCAAGATCTCGAACAAAACGGCGAACATGACGCCTGAGGTCGGCGCCTTTCTGACGGACTGCGCCAGCCGCGTCGACGGCGACATCGGCAGACAGCTCGAGAGATACTCCGCCGGCGATCTGACGCAAGCGATACGCTACGCGAGCACCGGCGAAGGCAAGAGAATCCGTCCGGCGTTGACGTACGCGACGGCGCTGGCCATCGGTCTGGACTTCGCGCGCGTCGACGCCGTGGCCTGCGCGATCGAATTGATGCACTGCTATTCGCTGATCCACGACGACCTGCCGGCGATGGACGACGACGATATAAGACGCGGCAAGCCGGCGTGCCACAAGGCGTTCGGCGAGGCCGTGGCCATCCTGGCCGGCGACGCGATGCAGGCGCTGGCGTTCGAGCGCCTGGCGCGCGACCCGTGCCTGGACGCGACGCAAAAAGTAGAAGCCATCGGCATACTGGCGGGCACCGCCGGGCCGGCGGGCATGGCCGCCGGCCAGGCGCTGGACGTGGCGGCCACCGGCTCGACCGCCGACGTCGCCCACGTCGAGCACATCCATCGGTTGAAGACCGGCACGCTGATGGCGGCGTGCGTGACGATGACGCTCGCCTGCGGCGGCGCGCCGCAAGAGACGCGCGACGGCCTGCGCGGCTACGCCTCGGACATCGGCCTGTGCTTTCAGATCCGCGACGATCTGATAGACGTCGACACCGCGACCGCGGCCCTCGGCAGGCGGCGCGGTTCGGACCAGCGCAACGGCAAGCCGACCTATGCGTCGGTGCTCGGCGTCGACGGCGCGCGCCGCGCGGCGGCGGCGCTCGGCGCGCGCTGCCTGCGACGGCTCGAACGCACCGGCACCGGCGCCGATACCTTGCGGCGCCTTACGCGCTACATCGCCGAGAGGGACTCGTGACGCGCGCGGACGCGACGCTGCCCGGCCATTTTTCCGAACAATGACGACCGCACGGCTGCTCGATTCGATTGACTATCCGCACGACCTGAAACGGCTGCGGCGCGAGCAGCTGCCGCGCCTGTGCGCCGAGCTGCGCGACTACCTGGTGCATTCGGTGGCGCGCAGCGGCGGACATTTCGCGGCCGGCCTGGGCGCGGTCGAGCTGACGGTGGCGCTGCACTACGTGTTCGACGCCCCGCGCGACGCGCTGGTGTGGGACGTGGGCCACCAGTGTTATCCGCACAAGATCCTGACCGGACGCAAGCGCGCGCTCGGGAGCATCCGCAAACGAGGCGGCCTGGCGCCGTTCCCGGCGCGCGCCGAAAGCGAGTACGACGTCTTCGGCGTCGGTCACTCGAGCACCTCGATCAGCGCCGCGACCGGCGTCGCCGCGGGCCTGCGCCTGCTGGGCGAGCGGCGCAAGGCGGTCGCGATCATCGGCGACGGCGGCATGACCGCGGGCCTCGCCTACGAGGCCATGAACCATCTCGGCGCGCTCCAGGACGACGTGCTGATCGTGCTCAACGACAACGAGATGTCGATCTCGCCCAACGTCGGCGCGATGAGCAACTATCTGACGCGCATCCTGTCGAGTCGCGCCTACACCCAGGTCGTCGCCGGCGGCAAGAGGCTGCTGGGCCCGCTGCCGCCGGTGAGCGAGTTCGCAAGGCGCACCAAGGAGCACATCAAGGGCCTGATCGTACCGGGCACGCTGTTCGAGGAGCTCAACGTCCACTACTACGGGCCGGTGGACGGCCACAACGTCGTGGCGCTGGTGAAGACGCTCGAGAACATGAGGCAGATGCGGCGCCCGCGCCTGCTCCACGTCGTCACCCGCAAGGGCCAGGGCTACGCGCGCGCCGAGGCCGACCCGGTCGGCTACCACGCGGTGCCGAACTTCGAGCCCAAAGCGGGCGTGCGCAAGCGCGAACCGCGACCCGACGACGCACCGACCTACAGCGGCGTGTTCGGGCGCTGGATCTGCGACGTGGCCGCGCGCGACCCGCGCGTAGTCGCGATCACGCCGGCGATGCGCGAAGGTTCCGGGCTGGTCGAGTTCGAGCGGCGTTTTCCGGGACGGTATTTCGACGTGGGCATCGCCGAGCAGCACGCGCTGACGCTGGCGGCGGGCCTGGCCTGCGCCGGCCTGCGCCCGGTGGTCGCGATCTACTCCACCTTTCTGCAGCGCGGCTACGATCAGCTGATACACGACGTCGCGCTGCAAGGGCTGCCGGTCGTGCTCGCGATAGACCGCGCCGGCGTCGTCGGCGGCGACGGCCCGACCCACGCCGGCGCCTTCGACCTGAGCTACCTGCGCTGCCTCCCGAACGTCGTCGTGATGACGCCGATGGACGAGCGCGCGACGCGACGCATGCTGTCCACCGCGCTGGCCCTCGAGGCGCCGGCCGCGGTGCGCTACCCGCGCGGCACGGGCGCCGGCGTCGCGCCCGGCGACGATCTCGACACGATCGCCGTCGGCAAGGCGAAGACGCTGCGCCACGGGCGCGACGTCGCGCTGCTCGGCTTCGGCAGCCCGGTGGCGACGGCGTTGGCGGCGGCCGCGGAATGGGACGCGACCGTCGTGGACATGCGCTTCGTCAAGCCGTTGGACGAGACGCTGCTGCGCGAGGTCGCGGCCACCCATCGGCACCTGGTCACCATCGAGGACAACACGGTGCACGGCGGCGCCGGCGGCGCCGTCAGCGAGTGCCTGGCGCGCGCCGGCGTCGCGGCCAAGGTGCTGCATCTGGGGCTGCCGGACCGTTTTCAGGAGCACGGCACGCGCGAGCAGCAGCTGGCGGAGGCGCAACTCGACGCCGCCGGCATAAGCCGCAACGTCGGCGCCTTCCTGGCGCGCGCCTAAACGCGCCCGAGACTCGCCAGATAGGCGCGGAAATCGTCGCCGACGTCGGGGTGCTCGAGCGCGTACTCGACGTTGGCGCGCAGGTAGCCGAGCTTGTCGCCGCAATCGTAGCGCCGCCCGCGATAGACCAGGCCGTGCACCGGCTGCGAGCCTATCTGTCTCGCGATCGCGTCGGTCAGCTGCAACTCGCCGCCGACGCCGGGCGGCACGTTCTTCAGGTGATCGAACACCTCGGGCTGCAACACGTAGCGGCCGATGACGGCCATGCGGCTCGGCGCCTCGGCCGGGCGCGGCTTCTCGACCAACCGCTCGACGCGCCACAGGCCGTCGCCGGCGCGCGTCCCGCCGATGACGCCGTAGTGGTCGGTCGCATCGGTGGCGACTTCCTCCAGCGCCAGCACCGTGCCGCGCGTGTCCGCATAGACGCGCAACAACTGCTCCAGACAACCAGGCCCCTCGGCGCGCAGCAGATCGTCCGCCAGCAGCACCGCAAAAGGCTCGTCGTGGATCACCGACTCGGCGCACAGCACCGCGTCGCCCAAACCGCTCGCGTGCGGCTGGCGCAGATTTACGCACGACGCCTCGGGCGGGACGATGGCGGCGATTTTGTCCAGCAGCTCGGGCTTGTTCTTGTCCCTCAGGTGTTCGCGCAGCTCGCGCGCGTCGTCGAAATAATCCTCGATGCTTCTCTTGCTCTTGCTGTTGACGAAGATCAGCACTTCGATGCCGGCCGCGATCGCTTCCTCGACCGCGTACTGAATCAGCGGCTTGTCCACGATCGGCAGCATTTCCTTCGGGCTGGACTTGGTCACCGGCAAAAACCGGCTGCCCAGGCCAGCCACCGGAAACACGGCCTTGCGCACTTTGCCGCCGTTCGCGCTCATGGAATAATCCGGAGGTAGGAGATCATCGAAAACGAAACCGCTATGGTAGCACTTGCCGCCTCTCCACGCACGCGCGGACTACCGTATGCCACAAGCGAATACTCCTTGCCCCGCCGATGCCTCTCCACGCATGCGCGGACTACCAGAACGTCGGCCCGAGGCGGCGCCGGCCGTTACTACGGGCCGCGCGAAAAAGGCGGGCGGAGCGCGGATCGCGCCCCGCCCCCCTTCCAGCCGGTCGCGTCAGCGCCCGTCCGCGGCCGGTTTTTCTCCGGTCGCCGCATCGGGCGCGTGCCGCGGTGCGCCCGCGGCGCCACCCAAGCGTGCGGCGTCGCCCGGCTGCGCGTCGGCGCCAGGCTGCGCGTCGGCGCCAGGCTGCGCGTCGTCGCCGACGTTCAGCAGGTGCCGATTCATCTCGAGCGTGGCTTGGCCGATGCCGCCCACCTCGGTCAGCTGCCCGACGTCGGTGAAGCGCCCGTGCCGGACGCGATACTCGACGATGGCCGCGGCCTTGGCGGGGCCGATGTTTTTCAGCTGCTCCATCAGCTGCTGCTCGGTCGCCGTGTTGACGTTGACGTCCGCGTGGACGCAGTTGCAAAACAACGCGAGCGCGGCGATCAGACTCATTTTGAACGAATACATTTTTCCTCCTTTTGTTGGAAGTTCAAAGGAGGCGCCAGGTTAACGCGCGCCCGGGCCGGCGGCGCGCGCCGGGCGGACCAACGGTAGCGTGGAGCCGACGAACAGCGGGGCTTCAGCCGGACGTGGCTTTCGCGGGCGCCAGGCTTTCTATGACGTCCAGCGGCTTGGCGGTGCCCCAGGCGTGGCAGCTGGGACAATGCCAGTACACGTGGTAGGTCTCGAAGCCGCAACCCGAACACTGGTAGAAATAACCGGTCTCCTCGCCGTGGCTCAGGCCGCTGATGACCTGCTGCACGAGTTCGTCCTCGGCCAAGCCGGTGTGCTTGATCTTGTCCTCGAGAAAAATCTTGAGCGCCGAGACCGGCGCGCGCTCGGCGCCGATCAGCTCCAGCAGAAAATGCTCGGCTTCGCCGGTGCGCCGCGCCTGTAGCAGCGCGTGCATGTAGGCGACGATGTACGAAACGGTCATCACGCGCAAATTCAGGGAACGGATGTAATCGGCGAACTCGCCCGGTTCATACGGCACGAAACATTCGCGTATCTTGGGCAGCAACGCGCCGGCGTATTCGGAACGCGCGGCGAACACGTTGGAATAGTGGCGCAGCGCGCCGCGCCGGTTGCCGCGCGCGGCCTCCAGGTCGCCGCGCGCCATCGGCACGCGAATCAGCGACTTGTCGTGCTTCTCGGCGCGGCCCAGGTGGTGGCTGGCCCGCTTGTAATCCCGTTGGTCCATGGCCTTCTCGGCCAGCTCGCAGTGATAGTGGGCGATGCGCAAACCACAGTCGTCGGTGCCGGTGCGTTCCAGCCATTGGGCGCAGTGAATCGCGTCATCCCACGACTTCTCCACCTCGTACAAGGTCAACAGACGGCGGTACCCCTCGACCGCGGCCGCGCGCGTCTCGACCGACACCAGTTCCTTGAAGATTTTTTCGGCGCTGTCGAGCAGGCCGGCGTTAAAGTAATCGCGCCCCAGTTCGAGCAACGCCGCGGTCTTGTGCTCGTCGCCGATGCGCGAGCGCGACGCGACGTTGTGATGGATGCGTATGGCCTTTTCTATCTCGCCCTTCTGGCGAAACAGGTTGCCGAGTATGATGTGCGTGTCCACCGTCGTCGGGTTGACCTCGAAGAACCTGATGAAAATCTCTATCGCCTTGCCGGTCTGCTGTTCGAGAATATAGTTGAGGCCCTTGATGTATTCCGGCGCCACCGCGTGATGACGGGGCTTGGCCGCGGCTTGGCGCGAACCGATGTACCAGCCGCTGAAAGCCGCGACCGGCAGCAGAAACCACAGCCACTCGAACACGCCCGCGTCCATCCGGCCGCACCGGCGCCTCAGGGGCGCTCGCCCCAGGGCGTCCGTCGCGGCTCGGCGCCTTCGCGCGCGTCGGGCGAAGCGTCGCCGGCGCTCTCGTTGACGCCGGCGGCGAGCAGGCTGCTCGGCTTGAAATGGGGAATGCTTCTGCCGGAAACCGCGACCACCTGGCGCGTTTTCGGGTTGCGCGTCATGCGCGGCTCGCGGAAGCGCAGCGCGAAGCTGCCGAAGCCCCGTACTTCGATTCTGTCACCGCGGCTCAGCGCCTCGCTCATGTAATCGAGCGACTCGTGCACCGCCATCTTTACGTCCTTGTAGCTCAGGCGCCCCTGCCGGTTGGCGATCCTTTTGATCAGCTCCGAACACGTGATCGAGGAAAATTTGTGGTCGCTGGCCACGACGCCGCCCGCTCAGGATTTGGCGCCTTCGCCTTTGTCGGCGACGCCGGTCATGCGCCCCAGCTTCTTGAGCAACAGCGCGCCCAGCGAGGTGGTCGCGGGCTTCTTGGAGGCGGCGGTGTATTCCTGCACCTTGCGCTCCTGCTCCTCTCTCTCCCGGGCCTTGACCGACAACGTCAACACGCAGTTTTTCTTGTCCATGCCGGTCATCTGGGCCTCGATCGGATCGCCCGTCTTGAACTTGTCGGCGGCCCGTTGTTCCTTGCCGAGCTCCAGCTCGGAGAACGGTATCACGCCGCTCACCTTGTCGGCCAGGTTCACGACGAGCGCCTTGTCGGTGATCTCGGCGACGCTGCCGCTCACCAGGGATTTTTTCGGATGTTTCGCAAAATAAGCCTGCAAAAAACTCTGGTTCAGCTGCTTGATGCCGAGCGACACGCGCTCGCGCCCGACGTCCATCGAAAGAATCACGACCTCGACCTCCTGCCCCTTCTTGTATTGGCGGATCGCCTGGTCGGCCTGCCCGGTCGCGGAAATATCGCTGATGTGCACCAAGCCGTCTATGCCGTAGTCCTTGAAGCCGACGAAAATCCCGAAGTCGTTGATCGAGCTGACCACGCCCCGCACCTTCTCGCCCTTGCGGTGGTTGGCGCGAAAATCCTCCCACGGGTTCGGTTTGCATTGCTTGAGACTGAGGGACACGCGCCGCTTGCCCTCGTCCACTTCCACCACCATCGCCTCGACTTCCTCGCCGACCGAGACGACTTTCGACGGATTGACGTTCTTGTTGGTCCAATCCATCTCGGAGACGTGCGCCAAGCCCTCGACGCCCTCCTCGATCTCGATAAAACAACCATAGTCGGTGATGCTGACGACGCGCCCGAAAACACGCGAATTCTTGGGGTAGCGCCGCACCAGCTTGCGCCACGGATCCTCGGTCATCTGCTTCAAGCCCAACGAAATGCGGTTCTTGTCCCTGTCGTACTTGAGGATCTTGACCTCGATCTCGTCGCCGACCGACAACACCTCGGAAGGATGGTGCACGCGCTTCCACGCCATGTCGGTGATGTGCAGCAAGCCGTCGAAGCCGCCGAAACCGAGGAACGCGCCGTACTCGGTGAGGTTCTTGACGATGCCCTTGACCACCGCCCCTTCCTCCAGGTTCTTCATCATCTCCTCGTAGCCCGCGCCGCGCTCGGATTCGAGCACCGCGCGCCTCGAGACCACGACGTTGTTGCGGCTGCGATCCAGCTTGATGATCTTGAACTCCAGCTCCTTCCCCTCGAGATAGCCGAGGTCGCGCATCGGGCGCACGTCCACCAGCGAACCGGGCAAGAACGCGTTGACGCCGCCCAAGTCGACGATGAAGCCGCCCTTGACCTTGCTCGCCAGAAAACCCTTGACGGTGGCGCCGGATTCACACGTCTCCTCGAGGCGCGTCCACGCGCGTATGCCCTTGGCGCGTTCGCGCGACAGGCGCGTCTCGCCGAAACCGTCCTCGAGGCTGTCGAGCGCGACCTCGACGACGTCGCCCTCGCTGACCTCGAGCTCGCCGTTCTTGTCGTAAAACTGGCCGATCGGGATCACGCCCTCGGACTTCAATCCGGCGTTGACGACCACCGCGCCTTCCCTGATCTCGACGACCTCGCCCTCGAGCAGGGCGCCCGGCTTCAGGCGCGCCGCGGTTTTGCTCTGCTCCAGCAAATCGGCAAAACTTTCATTCATTCGGATGTCCCTATGTTTCTTTCCGCCGCCAGCGCGGCGATCTTCGAGACCGCCTCCGCCACCGACAAATCGGTGGTGTCGAGAACGACGGCATCGTCCGCCGCCCGCAACGGCGCGACCGCGCGACCCCGGTCGCGCTCGTCGCGTCGCGCCAGTTCCGCGGCGAGGTCGCTCAGGGTAACATCAAATCCCCGCTCTCTCAACTGCTTATACCGCCGCCGCGCGCGCTCCTCGAGACGCGCGGTCAAAAACACCTTCAGATCGGCGTCGGAAAACACCACCGTTCCCATGTCGCGGCCATCGGCGACGAGGCCGGGAGGACGACGCCGGGCGCGTTGCAGCCCCAGCAGCGCGGCGCGCACCAGCGGCGACTCGCCGGCGCGGGCCGCGGCGGCGGCGATCTCCTCGCCGCCGATGTCGTCGGTCACGCGGCGTCCGTCGCACTCGATCTCGACGCCGCCGGGCGTGGCCGTGAAACGCACCTCCATCGCCGAGACGACGCCCGCGATCGCGGCGGCGTCGGCAAGCGGCGCGGCGGCGCGCGCCAGACGCGCGCCGACGATCCGGTAGAGCGCGCCGCTGACCAGCAGATGAAAACGCAGACGGCGCGCCAGTTCGCAGCTCAGCGTGCTCTTGCCGACGCTGCCCGGCCCATCCAGCGCGATCACCGGCGCGTCGCTCATCCGCTTCGCGCGCGCAACCGCAAGCCGACGCGGTTCGCGGCCTCGACGAAGCCGGGAAACGAAGTGCCGACGTTCGCGCAGTCGCGCACGCAAACGGCACCGGTCGCGGCCGCGCCGGCGACCGCGAACGCCATCGCCACGCGGTGGTCCCCGAAACTGTCCACGGTGGCGCCGCGCAGGCGCCCGCCTTCGATAACCAGGCCGTCGGCGGCGGTGGCGACCTTTATGCCGCAGGCGCGCAACCCCCGGGCCATCGCCTCGAGGCGGTCGCTCTCCTTGTGGCGCAACTCGGCGGCGCCGGATACGCGCGTCGTGCCGGCGGCGCACGCGGCGGCGATGAACAACGCCGGAAACTCGTCTATCGCGGACGCCACCTGGTGCGGCGCCACGTCGACGCCGGACAGCCGCGCCGCGCGCACGCGAATATCGGCCACCGGCTCGCCGCCCATCATGCGCTCGGCGCCGACCTCGACGTCCGCGCCCATCGCGCGCAGGATCGCAAGCCCGCCGGCGCGCGTCGGATTGACGCCGACGCCGGGTAGCGTGACGTCGGCGTCGGCGACGATGGACGCGGCGACCATGAAAAACGTCGCCGACGACAAATCCGCCGGCACCTCGACGCGCGCGCCACGCAACTCGGCGCCGCCCGCGACCGCGACCCCGCCGGCGCGCGCCGCAGGCACGCACCCGAAGGCGCCCAACATTCTCTCGGTGTGATCGCGGCTGGGCGCGGGTTCGACGACGACGGTCTCGCCGTCGGCGTAGAGGCCGGCCAGCAGCAGGCACGACTTGACCTGGGCGCTCGCCAGCGGCAACTCGTGGCGGGCGCCGTGCAACGGGCCGGCGGCGGCGCCTATCGCAAGCGGCGGCGTGCCGCCGGGCGCGGCCGCGACCTCGGCGCCGATGGCGCGCAGCGGCTCGACCACGCGCCGCATCGGCCGGCGGCAAAGCGACTCATCGCCGGTCAACGTGCTCGCAAACCGCTGGCCGGCAAGCAATCCGGCCAGCAGGCGCATCGCGGTCCCCGAATTGCCTAGATCGAGCGGATGCGGACACGGGCGCAGGCCGTGCAAGCCGGCGCCGCGCACCGACACGCGCCCGTCGTTGCGCTCGAAAACAACGCCGAGCGCGCGCAACGCCTCCATCGTCGCCAGGCAATCGGCGCTTTCGAGAAAGCCGAGGATTTCGGTGTCGCCGCGCGCGACGGCGCCCAACAGCAGCGCGCGGTGCGAGATAGACTTGTCGCCGGGCGCGCGCAGCGTGCCGCGCAGCGAACGCACCGGCGACGATTCGATCATCATTTATACGTCAACTCTGCCCCGCCGGGGTCAAGGCCGCCCCCCGTACTCTGCCCACGAAGGTTCTTGCGTACAACGTCAACGCTTGCGGGCAACCACGTGCCAAGCGCAGCAAAACAACTCGGACGACCCTCTGTCGTTGACGCTATAGCGCTTAAGCATCCTCAGAATCGGGATGCTTACGATTATCCTATAAATTCCATAAAATATTTTGACTCCCTTTTTCATTCCGGTGCAATATAGGGGGGCGACACCGTTTAAGCGTCGTATTTCCTGGCCGATATGCTCAAAATAATTGCCGTTCGGCGTTATCTCCTCCACGTCAAACCCGGCATCGGGCAGATGCTTCTCATACCAGCCTCTGCTGAAACCCGAAAAAAAATGCTGCGAAAACCCGTGTACCGGCAAAGCAAAAGGCGCCGTCAGGATCAGCGACCCACCGGACTTGACGAGGCGCGATATTTCCTGCAGCACGCGGACGGGATGTGAAACGTGCTCCAGTACTTCGGTGCACAAAATCGCGTCAAAAGAGGCGTCGGGTTCCGGAATGGAGACAGCGTCGCAGACTATGTCCGGCTCCTTGTAATCGGCCTCACGCATACTCATAAACCCTTCCTCAAAACAGGACGGCTTCTCCATATCCTGCGACACGTAACGCAGATGGCCGCAAGCCTCGCGATAGGGCTGGCTCCCGGCACCGACGTCCAATATCCTGCCGCCGGCAGGCAGCTGCCCGAGTTTCTCCGTGACCCAAGCGGCAAGATTGGTCTCATACTTCGTGCCTACGTCGGAGCGCAAGACGTCCCCAAACCATTTTTTATACCTTGAAAACGACACGCCTATCATCCTTCAAAACGCGGTATAGTTTCGCGCTATCCGATCCGTCAACGCTTGCGGGCAAATACGTGCCAAGCGTGGCAACACAACTCGGATGACCCTCTGTCGTTGACGTTATAGCGCTCAAGTATTTTCAGAATCAGGCCACTCGCGATCATTCTATAAAATTCTCTGGGGCCCGTGGAGTAATAGGGACCAGCGCCGTCTAAAATTCGTACGTGCTGGGCGGTATACTCGAAATAATTGCCGTTCGGCGTTATCTCCTCCACGTCAAAACCGGCATCGGGCAAATGCTTCTCGTACCAGCCTCTGCTGAAACCCGAAAAAAAATGCTGCGGAAACCCATGTACCGGAAAAGCAAAAGGCGCCGTCAGGATCAGCGACCCACCGGACTTGACGAGGCGCGACGTTTCCTGCAGAACGCGAACGGGGTGTGGAACGTGCTCCAGTACTTCGGTGCACAAAATCGCATCAAAAGAGGCGTCGGGTTCCGGAATGGAGACAGCGTCGCAGACTATGTCCGGCTCCTTGTAATCGGCCTCACGCATACTCATGTATCCTTCCTCAAAACGGGACGGTTTCTCCCTATCCTGCGACACGTAACGCAGATGGCCGCAAGCCTCGCGATAGGGTTGGCTCCCGGCGCCAACGTCCAATATCCTGCCGCCGGCGGGCAGCTGCCCGAGTTTCTCCGTGATCCAGCCTTTAAGATTTGGCCCATGCTTCGTGCCTATATCGGTCTTGGGCCATGAAACGGTCCGAACCCAGTCCTTGATACGCTCTTTGATACCTGTAAACGGCATTCAATCCTCGTCCAAGGCGCGGTGCAGCTTCGCGCTATCCGATCGGTCATTATATCCGACGGCGCGACGCGCCGCCGCGGCGTCCAGAAAATCGCGCAACGCGGCGCCGTCGCCGCGCGCGATATGCCCGCGCAAGCGCGCGAGGCCGGCGCTGAAATCGTCCATCGCCTCGAGCACGCGCCCGGCATTGGCCAAAAAGACGTCGCGCCACATAACCGGATCGCTGGCCGCGATGCGCGTGAAGTCGCGCAGACCGCCGGCGGTATAGGCAAACAGCCGGTCGGCGTCCGTGCGCGCCAGCAAGCCTCCTATCAGCGCATAGGCGACGGCGTGCGGCAGGTGGCTGGTGTACGCAAAGACGCGGTCGTGCGCCGCGGCGTCCATCGTGGTGACGGCGCCGGCGCCGGCGGCGACCCACAATTCCTCGACCCGTCGCAGCGCCGCGTCGTCGGTGCCTTCGTCGGGCGTCAGCACGACGCGGCAGCCGTCGAACCGATCCGCGGTCGCGGCCGCCGGCCCGCTTTCATGACTACCGGCGACCGGATGTCCCGGCACAAAGTTCGCGGCGGCGGCGCCGAGCGCCGCGCGCGCGGCCTCGAGCACCGCACCCTTGACGCTGCCGACGTCGGTGACGACGGCGCCGTTCAGCGGCGGCAACGACGCGAGCACGCCGCCGAGCGCGGCGACCGGCACCGCGACGACGATCACGTCGCAGGCGCCGAGCTCGGCGGTGCTCGCGGCGACGCGATCCAAGGCGCCGCGCGCGCGCGCCGCGCGCACGGCGTCGCGCGCGGCGTCGACACCGACGATCGCGCGCGTAGCACCGGCGCGCTTCAACGCCAGCCCGAGCGACGTTCCGATCATGCCGGTGCCGACTATCGCGACCACGCCGAACATCTCAAGCTCCGGCGCCGACGACGGCGGCGAGCGCCTCGAGAAAACGCTCGTTGTGTTCGGGCCGGCCGGTCGTCACCCGCAGGTGGCGCGGCAATCCGTAGTTCGACAGCGGGCGCACGATGACGCCGCGTTCTAGCAGCCGCCGGTACACCCGTTGCGCGTCGTCGCCGATCTCCAGGCACAGAAAGTTGGCCGCCGACGGCAGGCAGGCGACGCCGAGACGCGCGCAGCCGGCGCGCAGTTGCGTCAACGCCGCGGCGTTGGCCGCGACGCTCGCGGCCACGTGCTCGTCGTCGGCGAGCGCCGCCGCCGACGCGCACTGCGCGAGCGCGTTGACGTTGAACGGCTGGCGCAGCCGGTTCAGCAGGTCGCTGATCGCCGACGACGCCAGCGCGTAGCCGACGCGCAGCCCGGCGAGGGCGAAGATCTTGGAGAAAGTGCGCGTCACTATCAGGTTCGGAAACTCGTCGAGCCAAGCCGCGGCGTCGGGATAGTCGGCGGCCGTCGCGTACTCGGCGTAAGCCTGATCCACGACGGCGACGACGCGAGCCGGCAGCCGCCGCAGAAAATCATGCAGCGCGTCCGCGCCGATCCAGGTGCCCGTCGGGTTGTTCGGATTGGCAATGAACACCACGCCGGTGGCGTCGTTCACCTGCCCCAGCATCGCGTCGGGATCGTGACCGTACGGCATTGCGTCCGACGCCGGGCGCGGCGGTGCCACCTGCCGCGCGGCACCGACCGCCTGCGCCGTCAACGCGTACACCGCAAAGGCGTGGCGCGACCAGAGCGCCCCGCTGCCCACGCCCAGAAAGCAACGCCCGGCGAGTTCGAGCACGTCGTTCGAGCCGTTGCCGAGCGTGATTTGCGAAGGCGTTACGCCGTGGCGCCGCGCCAGCAACTCCTTCAGCCGCCGGCCCGCGCCGTCGGGATAAAAGTGAACGTCGTCGAGCGCGCGGTGCAGCGCTTCGATCACCTTCGGCGAAGGCCCCAGCAGGTTTTCGTTCGAGGCCAGCGGGAGCGCGTCGTGCACGCCGAGCTCGCGCGAAAGTTGCCGCGCCGACCGGCCCGGTTCGTACGGCGCGAGGCCGGCTATGCTGGAACCGCAGTAGTCGAGCGGGTCAAACGTCATCGGACACGGCCGGCGCGCGCTCGGCGAGGTGGCGGTGCAGGCCGAGGCAGGCGTCCTCGATGCGGTCCAACATGCGCAGATAGCCGCCGACGCCCGCGCTCTCGGGCGGCGCCTGCACCTCGGTCTCATCGAAGTACGCCGAGTACGACATCAACAATCCGACGACCGCGCCCGCGCGCCGCGCACGCAGCGGTTGCAACTGCGACGAATCGAGCGCCAGCAGATAATCGAAACGCGCGCAGTCCGCCCGTTCCAGCGTTTTCGAGCGGATTCCCGACAGGTCGTAGCCGCGCATCCGCGCGGCGCGAAGCAGCATCGGGTGCGGCGGCTCGCCCGCGTAAGCCAAGGCCCCGGCCGAGTCGGCGCGCGCGACGGCGCCGGTCTCACGCAAGATGTAGCGGAACACGCCCTGCGCCGCCACCGAACGGCAGAGGTTGTACGAGCACACGAACAAAACCGAGGCGGGCACTATGCCGCCAGATCACTTTCCGCGGGCAGGGGTATCTCGCGCAGGTGCCTCCTCACCGAGCGCGCCTTCAGCTGAGGGATCAAAAGATCACCCAGCAACCGGGGAAACCTTGCGTAGGTGCCGACAAAGCGCCCGACCAGACTCCACACGAGTGGCGACATCCAGTCGCGCATGCACACCGTCTTCACCCTTCCCCCTGGCCACCGAAAGTACAGCCGGCGAACGTCGGACATGAACGGACTGTCCCCGCCGCCGTACAAAGCGACGAATTCATCCAGGGGGACGACGTCGAGATCGCGCTCGAAGGCGGCGGCGTAACCGCGCCACTTCTCGTCGTCGCCGCACGCCGGCTCTGCATCCCGGCTGGAACCGTAGTACCCTGTCTTCATTATCGAATCGTTGGTCTGGTAGCGCCACAGCCACTGGTGCAACCCGTAGTGCCGTTGCAGAAATTTCAGATGCCAGTATCCAAAACCAGCGTCTACGTGCCGCCGCCGCGGCAGGTGCAACGCTTCACATGCGTCGCCATGGACAAAGTACGTGTCCCGTGACACCGGAAAAGACATCATGTCATAGCCGCCGCAAACCGGGTACCGCAGATGCACGCCGAGCTCGCCCGCGCGCGAACGCGCCAGATTGACGCCCCAAACGCGCACGATGCAGGCGGCGGTGCGGGCGCTGCGCATGACATCGGCAATTTCCGCGTAGCGCGGGAAATACACCTGGTCGGCGTCGTACTTGATGGCGATGCGCCGCGTAGTCCTCGCCAGCGCGTAGTTGCACAGCGCCGCGATCGTGTGCGGCGACTCGGCCCCCTGCGCCGCGTGCTCCCTGGTGTCCGGCGGAAAAACCTCGTGCGGGTATTCGTACACCTTGAACCGATGCGGGCGCGCCGCCGCGTACTCATGCAGAATTTGCGGCGTGTCGTCGCTGCATTGGTGATGCACGGCGACGATCTCGTCGAACACGTCCACGCACGAATCCAGGCCGATCCGCAGAAACTGCGCGCCGTCGCGCACCCGCAGCACCGCGCTGATACCGTCGGCACGCCTGCCAGGGTCGAGGGCTTTCGGGTCGTAGTTGCAGGCGGGGACGGGAGCGGTCATCGCTCCGGATTATACATCACCGGCGGGCCGCGGCGGCGATCAGAACGACGCCAATTCACGTTCCGAAGGCGGGGAAACTCCGCGCAAGTCCCGCCGCAACCGGAACGACAGCAGCAAGGGCAGGCAGCGCATGCGGGAAGGCAGCGGCCAGCGGGCGCAAGACCTTGCCAAGTGCCACGCGAGCAACCTCGCCGTGCGGTTGCGCCACAGCGGATGCACGCAGTGCCGGTCAACGAACAGGCTGCCGACGCCGCTGAACAAGGCGATGAACCGCTCGACCGACACGACCTCCAGGCTCTCCTCGAGCGCGGCGACGCGGCGGCGCAACTCCGCGACGTTGTCCTCGTAGCGCCAGCGGTATTCGCGCAGCCCGTAGTGCTCCGACAGCAGCTTCAGGTGCCAGAACGCGACGCCGGCGTACGTGGCCGGGCGCGGCGGCAGCGACAAGTGCTCGAAGCGGTCGCCGTGGACGAAGAAGGTGCTCCTCGACACCGGGAAAAACGCGTAGTCGCCGACGCCGCAGATCGGATCCCGAAGGGCCACCCCGAGTTCGCCCGCGCGCGAACGCGCCAGGTTGACGCCGGAGACGTACACCGCACCGGCGCACCGACCGCGCCCACGCACGGCACCGACGATCTCCGCAAAGCGCGGAAAATACACGTGGTCGGCGTCGTGTTTTACGACAAAACGCCGCGTCGTCTTCGACAGCGCGTAGTTGCACAACGCGGCGATCGTGTGCGGCGATTCGGCGCCCTCCCGCGCATGCCGCGCGGTGCCCGGAGGAATCACCTCGTGCGGGTATTCGTACACTTTGAAGCGGTGCGGATGCGCCGCCGCGTATTCCTGCAGAATGTGCGGCGTGTCGTCGTCGCACTGGTGGTGCACCGCGACGATCTCGTCGAAGACGTCGATGCACGAATCCAGGCCGAGACGCAGAAAGCGGGCGCCGTCGCGCACCCGCAGCATCGCGCTGACGCCGTCGGCGCGGTTGCGCGGATCGAGGGCGTCGGCGTCGAAGTGAAAAGCGGCGGCGGGCATGCCGGGCGATTATAGACCACCGCTATAATGCCGTTATGGATCTCGCGCTGTTTGATCTGGACGACACGCTGCTCGCCGGCGACAGCGACTATCTGTGGGGGCGGTTCCTGTGCGAGATCGGCGCCGTCGAGCGCGACCGCTTCGAGGCGCGCAACCTCGCGTTCTACCGCGATTACGAGGCCGGGCGACTCGATATTGACGAATACCTGCGCTTTGCGTTACGACCGCTGGCGGACAACGACATGAGCACGCTGCTTGCCTGGCGCCGCCGCTTCGTCGCCGACAAGATCAAACCCATCGTCGCGCCGCGCGCGCGCGCGCTGATCGAACGCCACCACGAACGCGGCGACCTCGCGGTCATCGCGACCTCGACCAACGCGTTCGTGACCGAACCGATCGCGCGCCTGCTCGACGCCGACGACCTGATCGCGACGCAAGCGGAAATCGTCGGCGCGCGTTTCAGCGGGCGCGTGCGCGGCGCGCCGTGTTTCCGCGAAGGCAAGTTGCAACGCGTGCGCCGCTGGTGCGAGCGGCAGCGCCCGGCGTATCGGCGCAGCTGGTTCTACAGCGACTCGATCAACGACCTGGCGACGCTCGAATGGGTCGACAAGCCGGTCGTCGTGGACGGCGACGACGAGTTGCGCGAACACGCCGCGCGGCGCGGCTGGCCGATGCTGTCGCTGCGGCGCGGCGAGCGCGGGAATCTGGCGTCGCCGGCGCCCGAGGACACCGGGGCGGAATAGCGCCGCGGCGGACGCGCTACGACGCGATGCGGTAGCCGAACTCCTCGGCGAAACGCTGCTCGAGTTCCTGCCCGGACAAGCGGTGGTTCTGGCCGCCGCGGCAGCCCACCTTGATCGCTCCCAGCAGCGACGCGACGCGCCCGCTCGTCTCCCAGTCGAGGCCGTGTACGAGGCCGTAGATCAGTCCGGCGCGGTAGGCGTCGCCGCAGCCGGTCGGGTCGACGATCCGCCCGGCGCGCACCACCGGAATCTCGAACGTCTTGCCGTCGGCGTAGAGGGCGGAACCCTCGCCGCCTCGGGTGATAATGAGCGCGCGTACCCGCGCCGCCAGTTGCGCCGTCGTCCAGCCGGTGCGCTCGGCGATGACGCGCGCCTCGTAGTCGTTGCACGCGAGCCACTCGGCGCGGTCGATCAAATCGGCCAGCTCCGCGGCCGTAAACAAGGTCGTGCCCTGCCCCGGATCGAACAAAAACGGAACGCCGGCGTCGTTGAACTCGCGCGCGTGCTGCATCATGCCGACGCGCGTCTCCGGCGACACCAGGCCGATCTCGACACCGTCGTTTGCGGATACGCGATTGCGGTGGCAGTGCTCCATCGCGCCCGGGTGAAACGCGGTGATCTGGTTGTCGTCGAGGTCGGTTACGATAAACGCGCGCGCCGTGTACTCGTCCTCGATGGCCAGCAGATAGCGGCGGCTTACGCCGTTTTTGTCCATCCACGCGGCGTATTCGCCGAAGTCCCTGCCGACGGTCGCCATCGGCCGCGCGTCGCAACCGAGCAGCGCCAGGTTGTAGCAGATGTTGCCGGCACAGCCGCCGAACTGCTGGCGCATGCGCGGCACCAGGAACGAGACGTTCAGCACGTGCAGGCGGTCGGGCAGAATGTGGTTCTTGAAGCGGTCCTCGAACACCATGATGTTGTCGAAGGCGCACGAGCCGCACACCAGCACCGTCATCGTCTCACTCCACCTCGATCATCTCGAAATCGGACTTCGCGGCGCCGCACTCGGGGCATACCCAGTTCCACGGCACGTCGTCCCAGCGCGTGCCCGGCGCAAGCCCGTCCTCGGGCGCGCCCCGCTCCTCGTCGTACACGTAGCCGCATACGACGCACATGTATCTCTTGTATTGCATAGCCGGGTTCGCGGCGCGCCGGCGCGCCGCTTCTTGCTATTATATCCGCGAGCGCCGCGATGGACACGCACCCGACCATACTTGCCGTCGCCGGCCGCGACCCCGGCGGCGGCGCCGGCATCCGCGCCGACGTCGAGACCATCGCCGCCTTGGGCGCGCGCGCGCTCGAGGTAGTCACTTGCGACACCGAACAGGACAGCATAGACGCCTACTCGTGCGAGGCCGCCGACGCCGGCGCGGTGTGTGCGCGCATCGAGGAACTGGCCGCGCACCACTCGATAGACGCCGTCAAAATCGGCCTGACGCCGACGCCGGCCATCGTCGAGGCAATCGCCCGTGCGTTGGCCGCGCTGCCGCCCGCGAAGGTGGTGCTCGATCCGGTGCTGGCGGCCGGAGGCGGCTACGTGTTCTGCGACGACCAGACCACGCAAAGCATCTTGCGGCGCCTGCTGCCGCGCGCCGACGTCGCGACCCCGAACCTCGCCGAGGCGATGCGCCTGGCGCCGGGCGCGCGTAACGCCGATGCCGCCGCGGCGCACGTGTTGCGAGACGGTTGCGGCGCGGTGCTGATCACCGGCGCGGCCAAAAACGGCGAGCGCCTGGAACATCGTCTGTACCGCGCCGACGACAAGCCGCTGGCGATCACGTGCAGGCGGCTGCCGCACCGCTACCACGGCAGCGGCTGCACGCTGTCGAGCGCGCTCGCGGTCGAACTCGCGCGCGCCACGCCGACGGCGCGCGCGGTGCGGCGCGCGCACGAATACACCTGGCGCTGTCTGGCACGGGCACCGATACCGGCGCGCGGCAACCCGCGCCCCGATCACGGCGGGCGATGACGCGCGCGCCGTTGCGCGGACTGTATCTGATCGCCGACGCCGCGCTGCTGCCGGCGCGCGACCCCGGCGACGCCGTCGAGCCGTTGCTCGCAGCCGGCGTCGCGCTCGTCCAATACCGTTGCAAGCGCGACGCCGCGCGCGCGCGCGGCACGGGCCGGCGCGCGCAGGCCGCGTCGCTGCAATCCGCGTGCGCCCGCGTGGGCGTGCCGTTCATCGTCAACGACGACGTCGAACTGGCGCGCGCAATCGGCGCCGACGGCGTCCATCTGGGGCGCGACGACGCGCCGCCGGCGCACGCGCGCGAGTACTTGGGCCGCGACCGGCTGATCGGCGTATCGTGCTATGGATCGGGAACGCGCGCGCAACAAGCCGCGCGCGACGGCGCCGACTACGTGGCCTTCGGCGCGGTGTTCGCGTCCCCGACGAAACCGCACGCGGCGCACGTCGCGCCGGACGTGCTGCGCGCGCTCGCCGCGCGCTCGCCGCTGCCGGTGTGCGCGATCGGAGGCATCCGTCCCGACAACGCGCGTACGGTGCTATGCTGCGGCGTCGAAATGATCGCGGCGGCGTCCGGAATCCTGCAAGCCGACGACCCGCGCGCCGCGGTCGAAGGCTATCTCGAGGCCCTGCGCGACCATGCAACCAGCGGCGCCGACGTGAACGGGGAAGCGGGCATCCGGTAAAAAAACGGGCGACGCCAGACACGTTTGCGAATAACGACCTCCACCACCTTGCCCATACGTCGGCGATGCCCGGTACCGTCCGTCGGGTAACAAAACCGTTCGTCGGATGAGTTCTCCAATCACAACAATAAATTAACGATTTTACGCCCAAAATTGCGCCCGTCATCGCTTGCACATCGCATATTCGGACGTACAATATCGCCATGGACATCCTCGACAGAGTAGAACGAAACCTGGATCGCGCCGCGAAACTCCACGCGCGAATCGCCGCGCGCGACTTGCGCTTCGAGGCCGAAATGAAAGCGATCAAGGCCAAAACCGCCAAAAGCGACGCACGCTTCAAGGAAGAGATGAAAGCGATCAAAGACAAGAGTGCCAGGAACACCGCGCGCTTCAAGGAAGAAATGAAAGCGATCAAAGACAAGAGCGCCAGGAACACCGCGCGCTTCAAGGAAGAAATGAAAGCGATCGAAGCCGAAATCGCCAAGAGCAACGCGCGCATTAAAGCCAGCGAGGCCAGCAGGAAGGCAATCGAAGCCGAGACCGCCAGGAACACCGCGCGCTTCGAGAAAGAAATAAAAGCGATCAAAGACGAGACCGCCAGAAGCGACGCGCGCTTCGAGGAAGAAATGAAAGCCCATCGGAAAAAGATGGCCAAGCTGGACGCGAAAATCAAAAAGTGCAAGGAGGAAACAGCCAAGTGCAAGAGAGAAACAGCCAAGTGCAAGAGAGAAACAGCCAAGCACCAGAAGGCAGTGACCAGATATAAAAAAGCAGCGGCCGAATACTGGGAGCAACAGCACAAACAGGAAGCAGTGCGCCAGAAAGAGTGGGAGGCGCTCAAAAAGATGGTCGGCGGTATCGGTGAAACCCAGGGGCAGATCGCCGAGGATTTCTTTTATCAGGCGTTGCTCAAGGCCCGAGGCATCGGCGGTATACCGTTCGAGGACATCCGCTCCAACGTCAGAGTCCGCCGCCGCGACAAACGCGCCGAGTACGACTTGGTGATGGAGAACGGAAAGTTCGTCGCAATCGTCGAGATCAAGCAGAGACTGCGCGAAACCGACGTCGAGAAGGTGCACGCGGTGCTGATGCCGAACGCCAGATACCTGCTGCGGGAACTGCACGGCAAGACCCTGGTGCCGGTGGTGGCGGGCATGACCGTGGACGAGGGCGCCGTCGCCCTGGCCCACAACTACGGCTACGCGGTACTGACGCCGAACGGCCAGCAGGTGCGCACCGATACGACGCACCTGCGCTGCATTCCCTGCGACGCGTAAGGACGAACCGGGGAGGCGGCGCCCGCGGCGCGCGCCGCGCGCGTTTACGTGTTACGGATTCGGGGGATTCGGAGGGCCGTCTCGTTCGTTCGCAAACGCCGGGCACGCCGGCTTCCAGCCGCACCAGTCGCACAACGCGCTCGGCGACGGCGGCCACGTTGTGACGCGATTCAAGCGCTCCCTGCGGGTATGCAGGTAGTCGAGCACCATGCGCTCGACCTCGGGCGTGAACGCCTCCGACAGACAGCGCGGGGCGTCGCGCAGAAACACCGCGGCGCCCTCGACCTCGGAAGTGCCGAACTTATGGCGCATCCAGGTCGCGTAAATGCCGAGCTGCACTTTCTGATGCAGATAATCATCGTGGTATTCGGCCTTCGGCAGGCGTCCGCTCTTCCAATCCCATAACATCAGGCGCCCGTCGGCGGCGCGCGAGATCAGGTCGTATTTGCCGCGCACGTAGAGCGAGTCGGTGCGGATTTGCAGCGCGCCCTCGACCGCGACCACTTCGCAGCCGGCGAGGTGGCGCGGCAAAAACTCGTTGAAATGGCGGGCGACGGCTTGCAGACGCGCGACGAAGTCGTCGAAACAAGCGCCGTGGCGCACGATCCGATACGGCGCGCGCAACTCGCCCCGCCATAGGAAAGCCAGGCGAAAGCGGCGCACGAGGTCGTCCACGTCGAGCGCGTCGCCATCGGCGATGACGCCGCCGCGCGCGGCGACGGCTTTGAACCAGTCCTCGACGTAGGCGTGAAAAAAACTGCCGACGCCGTTCTCGATACTGACAAACGCCTGCTCGCGCCTGGGCCTCTCGACGTAGTTCTTGTAGTAGCGATACAGGCACGAGGCGTCCTTGACGCGCGACACCGTGATCAGCAGTTCCTCGGGATGGTCGTCGTAGCGATCGGCGACGGACAGGACTCTCATCGCGCGCTCGCGCCGAGCGCGCCCATCAGGTGCAGCGCCTGGCGGTGCTGCCAGACGTCGTGCACGCGGAAGATGCGAACGCCGGCCTGCACGCCGAGCACGGTCGTGGCGACGCCGGCGGCGACGCGCCCGGCGGGGCCTTCGACGGGCGCGCCGGTGGCGCCGGCGGCGCAGGCCTCGCCGATGAAGCGCTTGCGGCTGGTGCCGAGCAACACCGGGTAGCCGAGCGCGGTGAACGCGCCCAAGTGGTTGATCAGCGCGAGGTTGTGCGCGGTCGTCTTGCCGAAGCCGATGCCGGGATCGAGCACCACGTTGTCGCGCGCGACGCCGCGCGCGACGGCGTGCGCGGCGCGCTCGTCGAGAAACGCGCGCACCTCGGCGACGACGTCGTCGTAGCGCGGATCGTCCTGCATCGTGGCCGGATCGTTTTGCATGTGCATCAGGCAGATCGGCACGCGCCGCGCCGCCGCCAGCTCGATCATGCGCGCATCGCAGCGCCCGGCCGAAACGTCGTTGATCATGCCGGCGCCGGCGTCGAGCGCGGCTTCGGCGACCTCGGCCAGCGTCGTGTCTATGCTGACGAGGCAGCGCGGATGGCGCGCCGCCAGCGCGGCCACGGTCTCGAGCACGCGCGACTTCTGCTCGGACGCGACGACGCGCGCGGCGCCGGGGCGCGTGGACTCGCCGCCGACGTCGATAATCTCGGCGCCCTGCCCGATCATCTCGCCCGCGCGCGCCAGCGCCTTGGCGGCGTCGTTGTAAAGGCCGCCGTCGGAGAAACTGTCCGGCGTCAGATTCAAAATACCCATCAGACGCGGGCGCCGCGACGCGAACGGGGCGTCGGTGGTCACGGCGTCAGAACCCGGGGCGGCGATAGACGCGCAGGCGCTCGCCGACGTCTATCGCCATGCGATCCTCGCCGAACAAAACCTCGACCGCGTGGCCGTCGCCGACCGCCGCCGACGCCTGCTCCTCGGAGACGCCGTACAAAAGCGGATGCACCAGCACCGCCAGACGCGGCTCGGCCTCGCGCAGCACGCGCGCCACCTCGTGCGGCGTCGCGTGGTAGTCGAGCACCCGTCGCAGACGCGGGTTGGCGCGTAGCAGCGCGGCGCTGGCGGTCGCAACCTCGTGCACCAGCAGATCCACGCCGCGCGCGTGCGCGACGAGATTTTGCGAGTACGTCGTGTCGCCGGAGACGACGAGCGAGCGCCCGCGGTAATCCACGCGGTAGCCGAAGGCGGGTTCGACGACGCCGTGGTCGACCGCAAACGCCGTCACTTTCAGGTCGCCTTCGCGGTAGGCGACGCCGGGGGTGATTTCGCGGGCCACAAATTCGCCGCCGCGCGCGGGCAGCCGGGTGTGGCGCAGGCGCAGCCGGATGTCCTCGTCGTAGGCCAGACGCAGGTGCTTGACGTGGGCCGCGACGCCCGCCGGCCCCGATACCTCGAGCGCATGCGCGCGCCCGTAGATCCAGCCGGTCAGCAGCAGGTCCGGCAAGCCGACGACGTGGTCGTAATGCAAGTGCGTAATGAACACCTTGCGCACGTCGACGAAATCGGCGCCCACTTGCAGCAGGCGCTGGGCGACGCCGCGCCCGGCGTCGAACAGCAGTTTGTCGGCGCCGGCCTCGACCAGCACCGCGGCCCCGAAGCGATCCATCTGCGGGCGCGGCGTGCCGGTGCCGAGCAGCGTCACGACGACGACGTCGGCGCCCGCCGGCGGCGCGCCGGCCAGCACCGCGAACAGCAGGCAGGCGGCGCGCGCGCTCATCGTTCGACGCGCAACACCGCAAGGAACGCCTCCTGCGGCACCGCGACTTTGCCGATGCGCTTCATGCGCTTCTTGCCGGCTTTCTGTTTTTCGAGCAATTTGCGCTTGCGCGTGACGTCGCCGCCGTAACACTTGGCGGTGACGTTCTTGCGCAGCGCCTTGGCGGTCGCGCGCGCGATGACGCGCGCGCCGACCGCCGCCTGCAACGCGACGTCGAACATCTGGCGCGGAATCAGGTCGCGCATCTTCTCGACCAGCGCGCGCCCCAAGCGCGCCGCGTTGTCCTTGTGGACGATGGTCGACAGCGCGTCCACGCGCTCGCCGTTGATCAGCACGTCGAGGCGCACCAGCGGCGCCTCGGCGTAGCCCGACGGGTGGTAGTCGAACGACGCAAAGCCGCGCGTCAGCGACTTCAGCCTGTCGAAGAAATCGAACACGACCTCGTTCAGCGGCAGCTCGAATTCGAGCACCGCGGCCGCGCCGGCGTACTGGATGCGCTTGTGCACGCCGCGCTTTTCGACGCACAGACCGATGACCACGCCGATGTATTCCTTCGGCGCCAGTATCGTCGCCGCTATCATCGGCTCCTCGATGCGCTGGATGCGGCCCGCCTCGGGCAGGCCGTCGGGGTTGTGCACGCGGATGACGTCGCCGCCGGCGACGTGCACGCGATAGGTGACCGTCGGCGCCGTGGTCACCAGATCGCGCCCGTATTCGCGTTCCAGGCGCTCCTGCACGACCTCCATGTGCAGCATGCCGAGGAAGCCGCAGCGAAAACCGAAACCCAGCGCGCGCGAGGTCTCCGGCTCCCATTGCAGCGAGGCGTCGTTCAGACTCAACTTTGTGAGGGCCTCGCGCAACTCCTTGTAGTCGTCGGAGTCGGACGGGTAGAGACCCGCGAACACGCGCGGCGTGACGCGCTCGAAACCGGACAACGGCGCCGCCGCCGGACGCCCGGCCAGGGTCAGCGTGTCGCCGACGCGCGCCGAGGCGACGTCCTTGACGCCGGCCACGACGAAGCCGACCTCGCCGGCCTCGAGCGCCTGCTTGTCCACGCGCGCCGGCGTGAACACGCCGACCTTCTCGACCTGGTGCACCGCACCGCTGGCCATCGCCATGACGCGGTCGCGCCGCGCCAGGCGCCCGTCCACTATGCGCACCAGAACGACGACGCCGACGTAGGGGTCGAACCAGGAATCTATGATCAGCGCCTTCAGCGGTGCGTCCGGGTCGCCGCGTGGCGATGGCACTTCGGCGACGACGCGCTCGAGCAACTCGGACACACCCTCGCCGGTACGCGCGCTGACCAGGCTGGCGGCGGCGTCCAGGCCGATCAGATCGGCGATCTCGCGCGCGGCGCGCGGCGCGTCCGCCGCCGGCAGGTCAATTTTGTTCAGCACCGGCAGCACTTCGAGGTCGTGCTCGAGCGCGCTGTAGCAGTTGGCGATGCTCTGCGCCTCGACGCCCTGCGCCGCGTCCACGACGAGCAGCGCGCCTTCGCACGCCGACAGCGAGCGCGACACCTCGTAGCTGAAGTCCACGTGGCCGGGCGTGTCAATCAGATTCAGCTGGTAGGCGCGCCCGTCGGCGGCGCGGTATTCGAGCGACACCGCCTGCGCCTTGATGGTGATGCCGCGCTCGCGCTCGATGTCCATCGAGTCCAGCACCTGCTGCTCCAACTTGCGCCGGTGCAGGCTGCCGCACGACTCGATGAAACGGTCCGCCAGCGTGGATTTGCCGTGGTCCACGTGCGCGATGATCGAGAAATTGCGGATGCACTCCATCGGAGCACGCGATTATACCCGTCCCTTGCGCCGGCGCGCCGGGGCGCGCGCAATCTCGACGAGCTTGGCGCGACGCACGAACCGGGCGCTCCTATATAATTGCCGAGGAAGCAATCAAACAAGCCGAACGCAATCCCTTGGACAAAAACACCCGCGCACGCGCCCTAGGCGTCGTCATGGATCCGATAAGCGGCATCCATCCCGACAAGGACACCACCCTGGGGCTGCTGGCCGCGGCGCAGACAAGAGGCTGGCGGCTGTCGTACTTCGAGCCGCGCGACCTGTTTCTGTCGGACGGCCACGCGCGCGCGCGCGCGCGCGAGCTGCGCGTGGCGCTCGACGCAAAGCGCTGGTTCGAGTTCGCGGGCGACGCCCGGGAAATCGAACTCACGGCGCTCGACGCGGTGCTGATGCGCAAGGACCCGCCGCTGACCCTCGAGTATTTCTACACCTGCCAGGTGCTCGAGCACGCCGCGCGCGCCGGCGTCGTCGTCGTCAACCGTCCGCGCGGCATCTGCACCGTCAACGAAAAAATCATGGCGCAGGAGTTTCCCGAGTACTCCCCGCCGACGCTGGTCAGCGGCGACGCACGCCGCCTGGGCGCGTTTCTCGAGCGCCACCGCGACACCGTCGTCAAGCCGCTCGACAACATGGGCGGCGCGTCGGTGTTCCGGGTGAGCACCGACGACGTCAACGCGCGCACGCTGATCGAGACGATGACGCGCGGTTCCACGCGCACGATACTGATGCAACGTCTGATCCCGCGCTACCGCGACGGCGACAAGCGCATCCTGATGATCGCCGGGCGACCGGTGCTGTACGCGCTCGAGCGCGTGCCCGCCGCCGGCGAACTGCGCGCCAACATAGCCGCCGGCGGCAGCGGCCGCGTGGTCGCGCTCGACGACGACGACCGCCGTCTGTGCGAGCGCATCGCCCCGCGCTTGGCCGAATTGCAGCTACTGTTCGTCGGCATAGACGTCATCGCCGGCCACCTGACCGAGATCAACGTGACCAGCCCGACCTGCGCGCGCGAGATCGAGCGCGAGCGCGGCGTCGACGTCTGCGGGATGGTGATAGACGCGCTGGCTGAGAGGATCGACGATGAAAAACACGGGTAAGGTGCTCGGTTTCGACTACGGGCTGGCGCGCATCGGCGTCGCCGTCGGCGACGTGCAGACGCGCACCGTACAGCCGCTGACGACGCTTCGATGTCGTGACGGACGCCCCGAATGGCGGCGCCTCGAGGAACTGTGCGCAACGTGGCTGCCGTGTTGTCTGGTCGTCGGCAAACCGGACGAGCGTTCGCCGCCGCGGCTGCTGCGCCATCTGCAAGGTTTTGTCTCGGGGCTGCGGCGGCGCCTGGACTTGCCGGTGCACGCCGCAAGCGAGACCTGCACCTCGAACGAAGCCTACGCGCTGCTCAAACGACGGCGGCGCGCGATCCGCAAGGAGGAGATTGACAAGGCCGCGGCGGCGCTGATAGTAGAGGGATGGCTCGCCGACTATGCAAAGACGCCGTGCGCGCGCCGCCCGCGAACGCCGGCACCAATGAACGCCCGCGGCAATCCGCCGAAGCCGCGGCCGGCGCGACGATGAACGAAATACAGCCGGAAACGCTGATCGCGCGCATGGCGGACGAACTGAAGGCACTGATACGCTCGCGCGGCCTGCGTGATCCGATCATCATAGGCGTCCACACCGGCGGCGAATGGGTCGCCGAGCGGCTGCACCGCGCGCTCGACGTCGGCACGCCGCTCGGCGTGCTCGACATCAATTTCTACCGCGACGACTTCAGCCGCGTCGGCCTGAATCCGCGCGTGCGCCCGTCGGCGATCACCTCGGACGTGAACGACCGGCACGTCATCCTGGTAGACGACGTGCTGCACACCGGGCGCACCGTGTGCGCCGCGCTCAACGAGCTTGCCGACTACGGGCGCGCGGCCGCGGTCGTGCTCGCGGTGCTGATAGACCGGGGCGGGCGCGAGATGCCGGTGTGCCCCGACGTCTGCGGCGCCACCGTAGCACTCGAGGCGAACCAGCAGATCAAGCTGCGCGGCCGCGATCCGCTGTCGGTCGAAATCCTGACGACCCGATAGACGCGCGGCTCGCGGGCGCCGGCTTCAGCGGCTTCAACAGAGGCGTCCGCCGCACCCGTCGCGGGCGCTCCGCGACGGGCGCGGCGGGCACGACGAGCACGACGACGAGCACGACGCCTAGGCCCGCGGCCCCATCACCGCGCTGCCGATGCGCACGATGGTCGCACCCTCGGCAATCGCGGCCTCGAAGTCGCCGCTCATGCCGACGGACAGCGTGTCGAAATCGTCGCCGCCGCAACGCGCCGCTAGGTCCTCGAACAACGCGCGCAATCGCGCAAAGGCACGCCGCCGGGCCGCAAGCTCCGCGAGCGGCTTCGGAATCGCCATCAGGCCGCGCAGCGCGAGGCGTGGCAACGCCGCGACTTGCGCCGCGAGCGCCGCGACCTCGGACGGCGCGACGCCGGCCTTGCCCGGTTCGGCGTCGACGTTGACTTGCAGGCACACGTTCAGTTCGGGCCGCCGCGCGGGACGCTGTTCGCTCAGACGCCTCGCGATCGAGGGGCGCGCGACGCCGTGCACCCAATCGAAACGCGCCGCGATCGCGCGCGTCTTGTTGCTCTGGATCGCGCCGATAAAATGCCAGCACAGCGGGCGTCCGCGCAGCGCCTCGATCTTGGCTTGCGCCTCCTGCAGGTAATTCTCTCCGAAGTCGCGCTGCCCGGCGTCGGCGGCCTCGGCGACGGCCGCCGCGGCGTGCGCTTTCGACGCGACCAGCAGGCGCACGCTGCCCGGTTCACGCCCGCAGGCGGCCTCGGCCGCGGCGATCCGGCGGCGCACGGCCGCCAACCGGGCGGCGATGGAGTCAGCCTGGTTCACGCCAAGGAAGGAACAACACGGAAAGCGGCCCACGGCACCCGCGGATACCGGCGTCAGAAGAAGACGCCGGCGGCGTCGAACACCGGGCCATCCACGCACACGCGGCGCATCACGACGCGCCGCTCCTCGCGCACCGCGACCGTGCAGCCGGCGCAGCCGCCGACGCCGCAGGCCATGTATTCCTCGAGCGCGACCTGGCACGGCAGCGCGTAGCGTGCCGCAAGCCGCGCCACGGCCGCAAGCATCGGGCGCGGGCCGCACGCGAACACCGCGGCCGCCTCGACCGTGCGCGACGGCGCCGAGGCCAGCCATTGGTGCGCGAGATCAACGACGGTGCCGCGATGACAGCCTTCAAAGCCGCGCTCGCCGGCGCGCCCGCTCGCAAGCCGCGCCGCGACGCCACGGCGCTCGAGCGCTTCCATCGTCGCGTTGGTCGCATCGGCTACGCCCGTGAACGCCAGCGCCGATTCGGCAACCCGGAAAGGAAACGCGATCTCCGAACCGAGAAACACGAACGGCTGATAACGCGCGTCGTCGCGGGCGCGCTCGGCCAGGAACACGACCGGCGGAATACCCACGCCGCCGCCGATCAGCAGCAGCTTCGGGCGTTCGGGACGCGGCGCGAACGTGTTGCCGATGGGCCCCAGCAAGCCCAGGGAGTCGCCCGCGCGCACCGCCGCCAGGCGGCGCCCGCCGTCGCCGACGACCTTGTACAGGAGGTCGAGCGTGCCGGCGGCAGCGTCGGCCGCCAACACCGAGTACGGGCGGCGCAGCGGCAAGTCGCCGGCGCAGCGCAGATGCACAAACTGCCCGGGTTGCGCGGCCGCGGCACGCGGCGCGTGCAACCGCAGAACGTACTGATCGTCGGCGAACGCCGTATGCGAGACGACGCGCGCCTGCTCCGAAAAAATCGTCGGCTCGCGGGGGACACGCGGGCTACCGGCCACGGATTTCACGCCTCGTGGACGACGCGGCCCCGGTAGAGCGTCCAGCGCACCCGGCCCGGCAGCGTCGCGCCGAGAAACGGCGTGTTTTTGCCGCTGCTGTATAGGCTTTCGGCGGTAACTTCAAAGGCCGCGTCGGCGTCCACCAGACACAGGTCGGCGCGCCCGCCCGTGCGCAGTTGCCCGTGCGCGCCGGCCAGCAGCGACGCCGGACGCGACGTGGCCAACGCCAGCGCCCGCGCCAGGTCAAAGTCGTCGGTGCGAGCCAGGCGCAGCAACAGCGGCAGCAGTGTTTCGACGCCCGCGGCGCCCGGCTCGCTCGCCGGAAACGGCGCCAACTTGGCGTTGATGTCGTGCGGCTGGTGGTCCGAGCACACCGCGTCTATCACGCCATCGCGCAGACCCTCGCGCAACGCCGCGCGGTCGGCGCCGTCGCGCAGCGGCGGCAACACGTGGCAATCCGGGTTGAAATCGCCGACGTCGTCGTCGGTCAGAAACAGCTGGTGGGCGGCGACGTCGGCGGTCACCGGCAGGCCGCGCGCGCGCGCCGACGCCATCAGCTCGACCGAGCGCGCGCACGACAAGCGGCAAAAATGCACGCGCGCGCCGGTATCCTCGACCAGCGCCAGACACTGCCCGAGCGCGGCGCCCTCGGCCGAGGCCGGGATGCCGGCAAGCCCCAGGCGCGTCGCGCACGCACCGTCGTGGGCGCAGCCGCCGGCGGCGAGCGCCGCGTCCTGGACGTGCAGAAACAGCGGCATCGCAAGCCCCGCGGCGTATTCCATCGCGCGCTTGAGCACGCGCAAATCGTGAAACGGATGCAGACCGTTGCCGAACGCGACGCAGCCGGCTTCCTTGAGCGCCGCCATCTCGCTCAACTCCTCGCCGCCGAGGCCGCGACTGAGCGCGCCGACGACGAGCACGCGGCAAAAAGAGGCCTCGTCGGCACGCCGGCGGATCAGCTCGACCGTCGCCGGCGTATCCACCACCGGGCGCGTCTCGGGCATGCAGCACAGCGTCGTCACGCCGCCGGCGGCGGCGGCCCGGGTCTCGGAGAAAATCGTTCCCTTGTGCTCGAACCCCGGTTCGCGCAGGCACACGGCCAAGTCCACCAGACCGGGCAGCGCGAGCAGGCCGTCGGCCTCGATAACCTGGTGCGGCTCGAAGGCGGGCGGCGTCTTGCCGATGGCGGCGATGACACCGCGCTCGATGACGACGTCGGCGCGCCGTCCGTCGCCGCCGTCGGCGGGATTCAGCACGCGCGCGCCGCGTATCAGCACGTTCACCGATCGCCTCCGCCCATGCGCCCGCCGAGCGCCAGCGACATCACCGCCATGCGCACCGCGATGCCGAACGTAACCTGGCGCAGGATCACCGACCGGCTGCCGTCGGCGACCAGCGAACTGATCTCGACGCCGCGGTTGATCGGCCCCGGGTGCATGACGATGGCGTCGTCGGCGGCCAGCGCAAGACGCCGCGCATTGAGACCGTAGCGGCGGTAATACTCGCCCTCGCTCGGCAGAAAACCGCCGCGCATCCGTTCCTTTTGCAAACGCAGGATGATCACGACGTCGGCCCCGGCCAGCCCGCGCTCGCAGTCGTGGAACACGCGCGCGCCCAGGCGCTCGACGCCCGCCGGCATCAGCGTCGCCGGGCCGATGACGCGCACCTCGCCGACGCCGAGCACGTTCAAGGCCGCGATCTGGGAACGCGCGACGCGCGAATGGCGGATGTCGCCGACGATTGCGACGCGCAGCCCGGGAAAGCTTTTCTTGTAGTGGCGGATCGTGAACGCGTCGAGCATCGCCTGCGTCGGGTGCTCGTGTCCGCCGTCGCCGGCGTTGATCACGGCGACGCCTTCGTCGACGTTGCGCGCGATGAATTGCGCGGCGCCGCTGGCGCCGTGGCGCACGACGAACATGTCCACGCCCATCGCGCGCACGTTTCTGAGCGTGTCTATCAGCGACTCGCCCTTGTGCACCGCGGCCACGTCTATATTGAGGTTGAGCACGTCCGCGGACAGGCGTTTGGCCGCAAGCTCGAAGGTCGAGCGCGTGCGCGTGCTCGCCTCGAAGAACAGATTGGCGACGGTCTTGCCGCGCAGCAACGGCACCTTCCTGACGACGCGCCCGCCGGCGACCGCGAAAGAGCGTGCGACGTCTAATATGTCAAGCAGATGCTCGCGCCCAAGCCCCTCGATGCCGAGAAAATGCCGCAGCCGGCCCTGGGAATTGAGCTGAAGACGGGAACGGGAAGAAGCGCGGGCGGTCACTAAAAAGCCATTGTAAGACGGCACCCGCAAACCCGTCAAGTTCGGGTGTCAAACTGTAAAGCCAAAGCACAAATGTCCTATTGTTTCCGAAGTACGGGCGTCCCATTGGCGGCAGCACTTAGCGCTTTGATGGTCTCCCCGCCAGCGTCTCCATGGGTGATTCGGCACCGGTCCGTGGCCTGGACCGCGGCGCCGGCGGCGCATATCAGGTGATGATGAACTTCGTTATTGCGCTGACCGCGGCGATAACAACGGCGGCGGCGCTGAATATCAATCTGGTCAGCTTAGCCTCGAGCCGGGCAAGCGCAGCCTCCAAATCGGCCTTAGTGACTATTTCGTCGGCTTGGGCAATCGAGTCCGCCACCGCCTTCGCCTCAATCTTCGGTGGCGTCGGGAATGCGCCTGAGCAGCTGATGAAGGTCTATCCCCCAGCATATCCGGCACCGGCTCTCAACGTCGTGTCAAACCAAAGCACAAATGTCCCGCCGTTTCCAAAGCACAGACGTTTTGTTGCCGGCGGCGTCTCGATAATCCACCGCGCCGGTTCGCGTGGCGCCTCAAGGCTGAAGCGCTCAGAAGAAGAGTTTGTAGAAGATACCTACGGCGACTGCAAGGCTGACGATAACGGCAGCTCCCCCTTGCAGGCGGCCGATTTCCCGGCCCTGCTTTTCCACCTTCTCGGGCAAGCCGGCTAAATTCGTCATCATCCCCATCATCTTGGCAACGTTCTCTGTCAATACCTTTATGCCGGTCTTGATCTCGGTAACGTCTCGCTGGATATGCGCCACGTCATTTTCAAGGACCTTTATGTTGCCCTCGATGGCCGCCACTCTGCCCTCGATGGCAGTTACTCTGCCCTCGATGGCGGCAAGGCGGTCGTTGAGTTCTCGGTTTTCCATGCTGTTGCGATTATAGTACACCGCTCATGATTGTTCCTCACACTCGACGTAGCGTACGCAACTTATGTCCGCGCGCGCCTTCTGACCATCCGGCGACAGCGTCGCGTAGCCGCATTCGTGCGCCAGGGCCACCGCCTGGGTGTCCGCGGTCATATACGCCATCACAAACAACATCTTCTTGTCGCTGAAACGGCGCAGATAATAACGGGCGTGCGGCGCACGTATCTTGCGCATATCCTCCACGTTGTCGAGGCGCAGATTGTGCTTGACCTCGACCACCGCCACCAATTCGCCGTTGGTCAACAGCAAGTCATATTCGGTTCTCCGACCATCGCGCTTTGCCTCGAAGTTCAGGTATATATCGTCGAACTTCAACACGCCGATACGCCGCTCCTCGCGCAATGCCTTATAGAAAAACTCCTCGGTGATGCGCCCCCGAACTTGCCCCGCGCCCCCGACTTTCTTGTTGAGATCCTTTATCGCTCTGGTGGTTGCCTTTACTTCCTTGGAGGTCTCTTCCACTTGCCTGGTGGTTTTCTTTACTTCCTTGGAGGTCTCTTCCACTTGCCTGGTAGCTGCTTCTATCGCCTTGGAAAGTTTCTGGATGGACTCCCGGGACACTCTGGCGGTTTCCTTTACCTCCCTGGCGGCCTCTTTTGCTACTCTGGCAGCATCCTTCACCTCCTTGGAGGTCTCTTCCAGTTGCCGGTCGGTCGCCGCTATCGCCCTTTGTATCTCTTCCTGGGCCGCCTCGATCCGCGCCCAGCGCGCGCGCGACGCCGCATCCGAATATGGATCCGGGCGCTTCTCGGCAATCCGGTAGCTTTGCATGTCGTGTACGTTGCTCATGATTGTTCCTCACACTCGACGTAGCGTACGCAACTTATGTCCGCGCGCGCCTTCTGACCATCCGGCGACAGCGTCGCGTAGCCGCATTCGTGCGCCAGGGCCACCGCCTGGGTGTCCGCAGTCATATACGCCATCACAAACAACATCTTCTTGTCGCTGAAACGGCGCAGATAATAACGGGCGTGCGGCGCACGTATCTTGCGCATATCCTCCACGTTGTCGAGGCGCAGATTGTGCTTGACCTCGACCACCGCCACCAACTCGCCGTTGGTCAACAGCAGGTCATATTCGGTTCTCCGACCATCGCGCTTTGCCTCGAAGTTCAGGTATATATCGTCGAACTTCAACACGCCGATACGCCGCTCCTCGCGCAATGCCTTATAGAAAAACTCCTCGGTGATGCGCCCCCGAACTTGCCCCGCGCCCCCGACTTTCTTGTTGAGATCCTTTACCGCTCTGGTGGTTGCCTTTACTTCCTTGGAGGTCTCTTCCACTTGCCTGGAAAGTTTCTGGATGGACTCCCGGGACACTCTGGCGGTTTCCTTTACCTCCCTGGCGGCCTCTTCCAGTTGCCGGTCGGTCGCCGCTATCGCCCTTTGTATCTCTTCCTGGGCCGCCTCGATCCGCGCCCAGCGCGCGCGCGACGCCGCATCCGAATATGGATCCGGGCGCTTCTCGGCAATCCGGTAGCTTTGCATGTCGTGTACGTTGCTCATGATTGTTCCTCACACTCGACGTAGCGCACACAACTTATGTCCGCGCGCGCCTTCTGGCCGTCCGGCGACAGCGTCGCGTAGCCGCATTCGTGCGCCAGGGCCACCGCCTGGGTGTCCGCGGTCATATACGCCATCACAAACAACATCTTCTTGTCGCTGAAACGGCGCAGATAATAACGGGCGTGCGGCGCACGTATCTTGCGCATATCCTCCACGTTGTCGAGGCGCAGATTGTGCTTGACCTCGACCACCGCCACCAACTCGCCGTTGGTCAACAGCAGGTCATATTCGGTTCTCCGACCATCGCGCTTTGCCTCGAAGTTCAGGTATATATCGTCGAACTTCAACACGCCGATACGCCGCTCCTCGCGCAATGCCTTATAGAAAAACTCCTCGGTGATGCGCCCCCGAACTTGCCCCGCGCCCCCGACTTTCTTGTTGAGATCCTTTACCGCTCTGGTGGTTTCCTTTACTTCCTTGGAGGTCTCTTCCACTTGCCTGGTAGCTGCTTCTATCGCCTTGGAAAGTTTCTGGATGGACTCCCGGGACACTCTGGCGGTTTCCTTTACCTCCCTGGCGGCCTCTTCCAGTTGCCGGTCGGTCGCCGCTATCGCCCTTTGTATCTCTTCCTGGGCCGCCTCGATCCGCGCCCAGCGCGCGCGCGACGCCGCATCCGAATATGGATCCGGGCGCTTCTCGGCAATCCGGTAGCTTTGCATGTCGTGTACGTTGCTCATGATTGTTCCTCACACTCGACGTAGCGCACACAACTTATGTCCGCGCGCGCCTTCTGGCCGTCCGGCGACAGCGTCGCGTAGCCGCATTCGTGCGCCAGGGCCACCGCCTGGGTGTCCGCGGTCATATACGCCATCACAAACAACATCTTCTTGTCGCTGAAACGGCGCAGATAATAACGGGCGTGCGGCGCACGTATCTTGCGCATATCCTCCACGTTGTCGAGGCGCAGATTGTGCTTGACCTCGACCACCGCCACCAATTCGCCGTTGGTCAACAGCAGGTCATATTCGGTTCTCCGACCATCGCGCTTTGCCTCGAAGTTCAGGTATATATCGTCGAACTTCAACACGCCGATACGCCGCTCCTCGCGCAATGCCTTATAGAAAAACTCCTCGGTGATGCGCCCCCGAACTTGCCCCGCGCCCCCGACTTTCTTGTTGAGATCCTTTACCGCTCTAGTGGTTTCCTTTACTTCCTTGGAGGTCTCTTCCACTTGCCCGGTAGCTGCTTCTATCGCCTTGGAAAGTTTCTGGATGGACTCCCGGGACACTCTGGCGGTTTCCTTTACCTCCCTGGCGGCCTCTTTTGCTACTCTGGCAGCATCCTTCACCTCCTTGGAGGTCTCTTCCAGTTGCCGGTCGGTCGCCGCTATCGCCCTTTGTATCTCTTCCTGGGCCGCCTCGATCCGCGCCCAGCGCGCGCGCGACGCCGCATCCGAATATGGATCCGGGCGCTTCTCGGCAATCCGGTAGCTTTGCATGTCGTGTACGTTGCTCATGATTGTTCCTCACACTCGACGTAGCGCACGCAACTTATGTCCGCGCGCGCCTTCTGGCCGTCCGGCGACAGCGTCGCGTAGCCGCATTCGTGCGCCAGGGCCACCGCCTGGGTGTCCGCGGTCATATACGCCATCACAAACAACATCTTCTTGTCGCTGAAACGGCGCAGATAATAACGGGCGTGCGGCGCACGTATCTTGCGCATATCCTCCACGTTGTCGAGGCGCAGATTGTGCTTGACCTCGACCACCGCCACCAATTCGCCGTTGGTCAACAGCAGGTCATATTCGGTTCTCCGACCATCGCGCTTTGCCTCGAAGTTCAGGTATATATCGTCGAACTTCAACACGCCGATACGCCGCTCCTCGCGCAATGCCTTATAGAAAAACTCCTCGGTGATGCGCCCCCGAACTTGCCCCGCGCCCCCGACTTTCTTGTTGAGATCCTTTACCGCTCTGGTGGTTTCCTTTACTTCCTTGGAGGTCTCTTCCACTTGCCTGGAAAGTTTCTGGATGGACTCCCGGGACACTCTGGCGGTTTCCTTTACCTCCCTGGCGGCCTCTTTTGCTACTCTGGCAGCATCCTTCACCTCCTTGGAGGTCTCTTCCAGTTGCCGGTCGGTCGCCGTTATCGCCCTTTGTATCTCTTCCTGGGCCGCCTCGATCCGCGCCCAGCGCGCGCGCGACGCCGCATCCGAATATGGATCCGGGCGCTTCTCGGCAATCCGGTAGCTTTGCATGTCGTGTACGTTGCTCATGATTGTTCCTCACACTCGACGTAGCGCACGCAACTTATGTCCGCGCGCGCCTTCTGACCATCCGGCGACAGCGTCGCGTAGCCGCATTCGTGCGCCAGGGCCACCGCCTGGGTGTCCGCAGTCATATACGCCATCACAAACAACATCTTCTTGTCGCTGAAACGGCGCAGATAATAACGGGCGTGCGGCGCACGTATCTTGCGCATATCCTCCACGTTGTCGAGGCGCAGATTGTGCTTGACCTCGACCACCGCCACCAATTCGCCGTTGGTCAACAGCAGGTCATATTCGGTTCTCCGACCATCGCGCTTTGCCTCGAAGTTCAGGTATATATCGTCGAACTTCAACGCGCCGATACGCCGCTCCTCGCGCAACGCCTTATAGAAAAACTCCTCGGTGATGCGCCCCCGAACTTGCCCCGCGCCCCCGACTTTCTTGTTGAGATCCTTTACCGCTCTGGTGGTTTCCTTTACTTCCTTGGAAGTCTCTTCCACTTGCCTGGAAAGTTTCTGGATGGACTCCCGGGACACTCTGGCGGTTTCCTTTACCTCCTTGGAGAGTTCCTGGATGGACTCCCGGGACACTCTGGCGGTCTCCTTTACCTCCTTGGAGAGTTCCTGGATAGACTCCCGGGACACTCTGGCGGCTTCCTTTACCTCCTTGGCGGTCTCTTCCAGTTGCCGGTCGGTCGCCGCTATCGCCCTTTGTATCTCTTCCTGGGCCGCCTCGATCCGCGCCCAGCGCGCGCGCGACGCCGCATCCGAATATGGATCCGGGCGCTTCTCGGCAATCCGGTAGTGCCGTATGTCATGCACGTTGTTCATGGCCGCCATTTTATAGCAGCGCGCGCGCCCTGCAAGAAATTTCCGACGAACGGTACGGCGGTTCGATCATTGATGGAATCGACGACCCGGACGCTTGCGGTGCAGTTGTATATAACGGACTGGATTATCAAACGAAAGCACAAATGTCCTGCGGCCCTCATGGAATCCGCCCACCCTCTCCTAGGGGGAGAGGGTTACGTCAGGGCTTGCCGATCAAGCTCTCTGCCAGAGGGAGAAGGAGTACGAATGGAGGTTGCTGCTACTCCTTGCGGCAGCGGATCAGGGTGCGACCTTGTTGTTTGCCGGAGAGGAGGCGTTGGAAGCAGGCGGGCAGGTCTTGCAGGGTTTTTGTATCGGCGAGCATGTCGTCCAGGCAGTTTGGGTGCATTTCTCCCGCGAGCAGTTCCCATATGTGCCTTTTCCGGTGCATCGGGCAATTCGCGGAGGTGACGCCGAGCAGGCTGACGCCGCGTATGATGAACGGCATCACCGTCAGCGGCAGCGACTGCGACTGCGCCAGACCGACGCTTACGACGTTGCCCCACGGGCGCGTCGCGGCCACCGCGACGGCCAGCGCACCGCCGCCCAGGTTGTCTATCGCGCCGCCCCATTGGGCCTTGTCCAGCGCGCGGGCCGGCGCGCGCGACGAGGATTCGGGCGCGCCGATAACACACGCCGCGCCGAGCTTGTGCAGGTAATCGCGCGCGCCGGGCTTGCGCGTCGCGGCGACGACCTCAAAGCCGAGTTTCGCAAGCAGATGCACCGCGAAGCTGCCGACGCCGCCGCTGGCACCGGTTACCAGCACCGGGCCGCCATCGGGGCGCTGCCCGTTGTCGCGCATACGCTCTATCGCAAGGGCCGCGGTGAAGCCGGCGGTGCCGATGATCATCGCGGTGCGCGTATCGAGGGGCATCGGAATCGGCACGACCAGATCGGCCGGCACCAGCGCGTACGGCGCGTAGCCGCCGTCGCGGGTCTCGCTCAACCCGCTGCCGTGAACCAGCACCGCGGTTCCCGGCGCCAGCGCCGGCGCGGCGCTCTCGGCGACGACGCCGGCCAGGTCTATGCCGCCGGTCAGCGGGCTGGTGCGTGTAATTTTTGCGGCGCCGGCGCCGGCCAGCGCGTCCTTATAATTGACGCCGGAATAGTCGACGGCGATCAGCACCTCGCCGGCGGCGGGAGCGGCGACGCTGGTGTTCTCGATGCCGGCATGGAACGCGCCGGCGGCGCAACGGATGCGGAATGCGTCGAACTCGCGCATCATTGCGTCTGGTGGAAAGTCTGGCGGGCGAGACGCCGGTAGAGCGCGCCGGCGGCGGGAGCGGCGACGCTGGTGTTCTCGATGCCGGCATGGAACGCGCCGGCGGCGCAACGGATGCGGAATGCGTCGAACTCGCGTGTCATTGCGTCTGGCAGGAAGTCTGGCGGGTGAGACGCCGGTGGAGCGCGCCGGCGGCGGGAGCGGCGACGCTGGTGTTCTCGATGCCGGCATGGAACGCGCCGGCGGCGCAACGGATACGAAAAGCGTCGAACTCGCGCGTCATTGCGTCTGGCGGGAAGTCTGGCGGGCGAGACGCCGGTGGAGCGCGCCGGCGGCGGGAGCGGCGACGCTGGTGTTCTCGATGCCGGCATGGAACGCGCCGGCGTCGTAGCGGATGCGAAAAGCGTCGAACTCGCGCGTCATTGTGTCTGGTGGGAAGTCTGGCGGGCGAGACGCCGGTGGATGTCGCAGGCTTGCGCGCGCAACGCCGCGACGTCGTCGCCGAGCAGGCAGAAGTGTCCCATCTTGCGCCCGCGGCGCGCGTGGCGTTTGCCGTACAGGTGCAGGCGCGCGTGCGGTTCACGCAGCAGCACGTCCCATGCCGGCTCGCCCGCGCCCCACAAGTCGCCCAGCAGGTTGACCATGACCACCGGCGTCAGCAGGCGCGTATCAGCCGCGGCCAGCGCGCACGTCATCCGCACCTGTTGATCGAATTGCGACGCCGCGCAGGCGTCCAACGTGTAGTGGCCGCTGTTGTGCGGGCGCGGCGCAAACTCGTTGGCCAGCAGCTCGCCGGTGCGCGTGATGAAAAACTCGATCGCCAATACGCCCTGGTAGTCCATCGCGGCGGCCGCGTGCGCGGCCTGCGCGCGCGCGGCGTCCTGCGTCGCTCGCGGCACCGACGCCGGCACCGAGGTGGAATGGAGTATGCCGTCGCGGTGGCGGTTCTCGGCCACCGGGAAGAAGGTGCAGCGGCCGTCGGGCGCGCGCGCCAGAATCACCGAAATCTCGGCGGCCAGTTCGACGCGCTGCTCGGCGACGCAGGCGACGGCGCCCGCGTCGCCGGCCACGGCCGCGAACGCGCGCCGCGCCTCGCGCGCGTCGCGCACTTCGATCTGTCCCTTGCCGTCGTAGCCCAGGCGCGCGCGCTTCAGGATCAGCGGCGGCGTCAGCCGCCGCAGCGCATCGGCCAGGTCGTCGGCGTCGCGCACCTCGGCGTACGGCACGGTCGCGATGCCGGCGGTGCGCAGAAAGTTCTTCTCGGCGATGCGATCCTGGGCCAGACCCAGCGCCAGCACGCCGGGACGCACCGGCACGTCGCGGCGCAGGCGTTCGAGCGCCGCGGCCGGCACGTTCTCGAACTCGGTGGTAACCGCGTCGCACGTACGCGCGAAGCGCGCGAGGGCTTGTTCGTCGGTATAGTCGGCGCGCAAGTGGTGATCGGCGACGGCGCCCGCGGGGCTGTCGCGGTCGGGGTCGAGCACCGCGCTGCGATAGCCCATCGTGCGCGCGGCGGCGACGAACATGCGCCCGAGCTGGCCGCCGCCGAGCACTCCCAGCGTGGCGCCGGGCGCCAACATCAGTCGGGCAGGGTCGCTTGCAGGACGCTTTGGCGTTGCTCGTCTCGGTAGCGCCGCAGCGCCTCGCCCAAAGATGCGGCACCGGGCGCGGCCTGGGGCGCGCCCTCACCTGCCAGCAGCGCGCAGGCGAACAGCGCGGCGTTGGCGGCGCCGGCCTCGCCGACGGCGAAGGTCGCAACCGGAACGCCCTTCGGCATCTGGACGATGGACAACAGCGAGTCGTAGCCGGACAGGTGGCGTCCGGGCACCGGCACGCCGAGCACCGGCAGAGTCGTGAGCGCGGCGATCATACCCGGCAGATGGGCGGCGCCGCCGGCGCCGGCGATGATGCAGCGCAGGCCGCGTTCGTCGGCGGTGCGCGCGTAGTCGAACATCTGTTCCGGCGTGCGATGCGCCGACACGATGCGTTTTTCATAGGCCACCGAAAAGCGTTCGAGGTATTCGGCGGCAACGCGCATAACCGGCCAGTCGCCGGCACTGCCCATGACCAGGCCGACCAGGGGGGTGGCGGGGGCGTCAGTCATGGCGGGGGTTCACGTTTGCATGCTGTTTCCCTCCCAGAGGGAGAGAGTTTGATGGGGATATCTAGGTGAAAGGAAAGCAGCCGGCCCGCGGAGGTGGGGGTGCGGGCCGGCTGGAACGGGGTTATCAGTGCACGCGACGACGGCGCAGCAGGGTTGCCGCCAAGGCCAACATCAGCAGGGCAATACCCAACAGGCCGACGCTGCCGCCACTGCCGCCACCCGGAGCATCTCGGCCAAAGCCCAGCGGGTCGCGTATGATGCCGTTTGGCCTGCACTCCATATCGTAGCTTCCGTCGCTCCAGCAATCCTCATCGTGGCGACCGCCATCCCTTATCCGCACCATGAGACAGTCGTGCTCTCCCCTCTCCGTGGCTTTATAATTATTACCGTTGGGAACGGGACAGTCTTCGCCAAGACGCGAAGACTCAAAACCATACTCGCCATGACCCTCGGCCTTGTAGACAGAAAAAAGGTGCCTATGAGCGCTGATATCCTCGTCAGCGAACTTCGCCAGCTGTAAGCCACGGCTAAAAGACGACTCTGGCAGTTTAACAAACACAGTGGCCATGCCGCCGGTGGTGTTGCCATCCTCACCCACGTCGTAATCCACGCCATGGATCTCGAAGTTATACCTCACTTTTTCACCTTTGTTCGCCGACGCAGAGTGGAGTGCGTATGTCACCGTCTGTGTGCTCCGTTCTTCTAGGCGGCGGAGCGTATGTCCGCCGACGCGCAACTGCTGCTGTAACGGCACCGCCAAGCGCATGTGGTGACTACCATCCTCACCCGCAGTATCTTTCACCAATACAGGCAATGCCATATCTTCATATCTATCATGGGTATTCGGAATTCCGTCACCGTCATCATCATCGTCTGGCATGCCCAACCTCACCACATTACGGTCATTAGTATTAATCACCCTCCAGCTATACACCGCGCTCCTAGTCGCGCCACCGTGAGGAGCATAAGCAGTCAACATCAATGACAATAATTCGGGGGCGTCCGTGGGTACGGTGAAATCTACAGTCAACGTACCCACATCAGTGCTGATATCATCACGATCAAACCCGCGGTGGCCCTCCACATTTGTGAAACCCGTGTGCGGTATCGTCCTCACCGCATCGTCCATGTTCTCCATCTCCACCGTCAGCTTGTAGCTATCACCTCGAACCACAAAGTTGACCACGGAGGTGCTGGTGCTCCCCATCCTCGTCAACTTCAGCGCCCCGAACCTTGGCCACAAGTACGAGTCAGGTACCACGACAACTTGCGTCTGCGTTACCAGCCCCAAGGAATAATCATTTTCCCCCGGCCTATGACCAGCAGTGCTCGGCTCATATAGTGTCGCATCAACCAAATCCGCAATCGAATACGTGCGCGAAGCACCACCGAGATCAGATTTATTAACTTCGCGGGAAAACCGTGCCCCAGTCAACTCCTCGGTGTTCCCCTCGGACGACTCAAATGTCAATTGATCCGTTTCACGGCCATCGCGCTCAAATTTAATTGAGACAGCATCGCTATCGGTCGCGCCACTCGCAAAGAACAAGTGCTGCGACAGCATGTTCAGCTCCGGCACGCGATAGACCGTCTGCTCCGGCAACCTGCTCGGCGTGTTCGCGGTGAACCAGTAGCCTCGCGCGGGATGGCCCTCCGGCACATCATCGCCCATCACCACCCAGCCTATCTTGTGATTCTCGCCGGCTTTCATGTTCCAAAAGTTCACCCGCTCGCAGCCGCCCATCGGCGCGTCATAATTTGCAGGGAATTGTCCACCAGTGCAGTTGCCTCTATCCAGGTAATAGGCCTCTGCCGACACTGCCGGGAACGACGCCGTTCCCGTCGTCGTGAGGCCAAGGTGACTGATCAACGTGGCGGTGTCAATCCCGTGTCGACGTATTCCCGAATATGCGAAGTAGAGCATGTCCTCATCCACTGAAACTTGCGGCACGCCGGCCGGCAACTCCGAGTCCAGCGGATCGCCGTTCAACTTGGCCTCGGTGGCATCCGGGATGCCGTCGCCGTCGGTGTCGGCGGTTTCCGAGAAAGCTGCCAAACTTATCATCAACGGGCCGCGTTGCTGGTTGCGATTCTGGTCATCCGCCGGGCGCAAGCCCGCCTCCAGCGAGCGGTCAAATATGCCCAGACCGCTTCCCGGATATTCGTATCTTGCAAACACACCCATGTCATCAGCGGTAAGCGCAGCACCCGGCGGCAGTGTCAAAACTATCACGTTGGGCGAGCTATACATGGCCTGGACGCTAACCGTTCTCGTATCGGTGGGGCGGCTCATCACCATCACGCTGAAGCCGCCCAACATGGCACCAGTCTGTGCGCCGGAACCCGCGGGTGCAGCTGCTTCAGATGGCAACAGGATGGCAAGCTCCGGATCTCCCGATCTCAACCACGCGCGCCGGGTCGGGTCGTCGGTGGCGTAACCCACGCCGTTCAAACCCGGTGCTTCGGTGTCTATGCGCAAGATCGTCGAGGTGGTGGTGACCTGTGGCGGCGAGAAGCGAGCGATGGCCGCCGTTTGCGCTGGAGCACCCCCGCTCGGAACCACGGTCAGTTGGAAAGTCTCCTCTCTGTCGTCCGTATCACCCGTCACCACGCGCAGGGTCGGGAGTGCGATGGGCCGGCCCAATACTACGTCGGCCACGGTGATCGTGGCGTCGGTAGTAACCGTCGCCGCGGAGGTGTTCCATCCCGACGCCGCCGCGTCAAAATCGGCATTTTCCGTACCAGTTGTGCTACCAACGATAATGCCCTCAATCGTCATACCAACGGTTATATCCGCCGTCGGCCGGTTGTTGGAAAACGTTATCGTGTAACCCAGGTTGCTGCCTTCGCCGACACCGCGTTCCTGCCCCCGCACCGGATTCACCGCGACCGTTATCGGGTCGTTTGCCGCAATGGTTCCGGTGTACGTCGGAGCAGGCGTGGCTCTGGCAACCGTGCCGGCGCTGCCGACACCAGGAACGCTGCTATACGCAGCGGCCGTCGGATCACCGATAGTCACACTCACCATCTCCGCATCCTCAAGGAGGTTGTCGTTGAAAGCCATAATCTGGAAGGTGGCGTTCGTTGCGTATTGGCCGCCGGTTGCGGTGAACACCGCAAAGCCGTACAGACCGGTTTCGCCTCCGGTAACGGTAACATCGTCCGGCACACGCAGGATGCGCAGGCCGACGGGATTCGTTATCCTGACCTCATCCTGCATGGCAACGGGAGTGATGAGCAACGGCACGACGACGTTCTCGGCGGTGGGCGTGCCACCCGAACGGACGAGCGTCTGCGTGGAGTGCTCGCCTTCGTTAATTGTGGTGACGGGGCCAGCCGTGAACGCGACCGTTATCGTATCGGCAGCGTCGTCCGCAACGGTGCCGACCGGAGAATCAACACCGGCGGAGCCGGCGGTGTCGCCGCTCACTACTCGCAGACTCACCCGATAGCTTTCTGCGCCTTCGTTCAGGTTGTCATTGGTAACCGTAACCGAGAAGTTCTTCACGCTGCTGGTGCCGGCGGCGAACGTCAGCGTGCCGGAAGTCTCGGCAAAATCAGCCGCTTCGATCGGGTTGGCGCCCGAAGCGCTCGAACCAACCAAGCTCCAGCGGACGGTCGTCGTGCTGGGCAGATCGGCATTTGCTGAAATGCCGCCGACCGGCCGGAAACTGACATTATAGCTACGAGCAGCCGCCGCATCTTCGGCCAGGGCAGTGAAGTCGCCATCCACCACGAAAAACTCGCGCACGTTGGCCTCGTTTTCTGGGATGGTCGCAGTAGCAGTAGCTCTCGCCTGCACGACGGTGCCGATGCCGTTGGCATCTCCCGTCAGCGTGACCGTCAAAGTCTCCTGACCTTCCGCCAGCGCGTCGCCATTTATCGTGATAGTGATCGTGGTCCTGGTGCTCCCGGCAGCAATGAGAATGCTGCCGCTATTTGGATCGGTATAGTCTGGCGTTGTGCCCTGGGGAGTGCCGTCCCCGGCTACGGCTACTGTATATTCAAGCATCAATGCCCGGGTGGTTTCCGCTCCCAAAGTGACCTCAAATTCAGCGTCGCTCCCTTCCATCACATCTCCCGGAGGCGGACTGATCGAGTATCTTATCGGGTCGTTGGCCGGTATCGTCACGGTCAACGCGGACGGATCCCCCTGACCCACGGTGGAGCTCGGGAGAAACTCAACGCGAAAGGTCTCATCGCCTTCGCTCAACATGTCGTCTATGACGGGAATATCGATTGACACACTACTTTCGTCCTTGGCCATTGTTACCGTTCTTGTGGCCACCGTGCCGCTTGTCGCCCAACCAGTGAGGTTAAGATCTTCCCGTCCCGCCTCGCCGGACTCCCCTCCAAGCGACAATCTTAAAGTGATATCCGTATCAGTGGCTACTGCGGCACCCCGGTTCAGGGTGATCGTCAGATCTTGGCCCTCCTCCACTCTCTGGGAGCTTACCGCCAAATTCACCGGCGCCGCCAGACTCTGGATGGGGTTGGGGCGGCGTATGCGTACTGTTGTGGCCCCGAACCGTGCTAGAGCCCTATCACTCACAGCATTGGCATAGTTTAGAATACTGCTTTCGCCTATCCCAGCACCCCCTCTACTCATAAAGATATCTGCGTCAGCGCTAGTCGCCGCAGCGTTGAAATTCGCGGCATTCCTAATAGGTATGCGAATGTTAAAAAGTACCCTTCTGCTGCCATTGCCAAAGTCATATAGTGGAGTTGCACCGATAGGGGTTCGAGCGTCTCCCTGTATTGATACTGACAGCCGCTGGTCAGCACTGAGGAGTATGCGAGCCGTAACACCAGGACGACCGTCCAGGGAGGGATGTTGGTAGCTGGGGGCTGTTATGGATACTCCAGGAGCAACCTCCCTAGTAAACGAAGAATCCTCAGAGTCTGGATCAAAGATGCTCGCACCCTCGGCATAAGCTATAGTTATCGCGCTTTCAGTGACTACAAATACATCTCTATCAAATCCGATGATCGTCTCTATATTATGCATCAGAAGTGGCAGGCTATCACCTGATTGATATACAGTATTCCTATTAGCCACAACCAGAGCTCCAAGCCTTATGTTACTGTTAACCGAGTAGGAGAGATCAAAGGCATAGTCATATCCACTGGGACTACCAGAATTGGGTACAACTCTCTCATTGTCCATGTATGTAGTAAAAATCAAGCAATCTGTGCCCGTGCTCGGGCATGGCGGACTGTCAGAAGTACGCAAAGCCTGGGCAAGTGATGCCGAGGGCAAACTGGCCCCGAGCAATACTGCCACGAACAAAATGTAAGATATATCTTTTTTGAACATACTCATGGTTTCTCTCCAACCAGTTTTTTTATTTTTCATGTAATACGAAGCCTGCAAGAACTTCACTGCCCACTTGATCGGCAAATCAGCCCGCTAAGGAGACCGGATGGACGCCTTAATTGCGCCAGCACACGATCGAAATCAGATGAGACTAGCAACTCGTCAAGACTGACGTTCGCGCTTGGCATATAAAAATCCGTGCCTCTAAATGTGAGAATCCTGAACGAAGCCGGATTATTTGTGGCCTGAAGATTCAAATCGGTAGCACGACTAAGAGCCTCGTTTGCAAACTCAGCATCCGCCGTTACTATCACGCCGTCAGCATTCACGTCGCCGGTTACCATGAACAAACGGTCATTGTTACGGAACATCGGGCAGCTCCCATTATACAAATCCGCAGAGGCTCCCACCTCTCGGTAGTCTATACAATAGTCTGCGCCCGAACCGCCGCAATCCGCGGACAACGGACGCCCTGACAACACCGACAGGTGGTTGCGGTGCTGCAACAGCAGATACACGTCCTGGTTCGGCCCTATCTCGGCGTCAAAGCGCACCCCTTGCCGAGCCAACACATCCGTCGTCATGGTCGCATTCTCGTTCACGCCTACTATGCTGCCGTCGGACAGAATCAAGCCCGCCTTCACGCCGCCCGCGGGCACGCTGTCCGGATCCGCAGCACTCGGCGCGGAACCCTCGTCCACCACCCGCAATTCCAACAGTACCCAATCCACCACATTCGGCGGCATGCCGTTGGCGTTAGTGGCGCCCTCTATACGCGGCACCGTCGTCGTCGCCGCGTGGTTCCAGGGCCTCACGTTATACGGTTGCATACGTGGCAGCGCTTGATTCAAAAACGTGCCCATGTCGTCATTTGCGACACGATACGCCCCCTCCAGAAACACGCCCGCGCTTACTACTGTGCCCGCCGGCTCGTCGTTGTCGATGATGGTTACGCTTGCGCGCGTGGTGTCGGCGGCGCGCAATTCGGCCAAATCACCGCCCTCGATGACCTCGGTCAACTCGAAGATCACGGTCTCGTCGGGCTCGACCACCGCGTCGTCCTGCACCGTTATCGAAACATCGGCGCTATTGGTGCCCGCGCTCAACACGACCACGCCCGAACTCGCACCCGCGTCGTATCCGCTCGGGTCGGTGTAGTCCGTGCCGGCACCGGCCGCGGTGCCCCCTAAGGTGTAGGCCACGCGCACTTCTTGCGTGCGCGGGCGCGTCGGCTCGACACCGTCGTTCAACAGCGACACCGTGAACGCAATCTCGGCCGAATCGCCTTCGAGAGTTCTCGCCTCCGACGCCGCCACCGACAACGACAACTTGTCGTCGTCCTCTATCGTGATGGTCGCGCTGGTAGCGGCCGGCAGCATGGCGTCGCCCGCGGTAACCTCAAGCAGCTCGAGGACGATGGTCTCATCAGGCTCATCGAGGTCGTCGTCGCGCAGGGCCAGCACGACGTTGGCAGAACTCGCGTCCGTGCCTATCGTTACGGCGCCGCCGGCGGCATCCCCGATGGGGTTGTAGCCAGCGGGATATTCGTAGTCGCCTCCGCCGTCAACGGCTTCGGCGGTGCCCGACAAGCGATAACGGACGGTCACCGCCTGGGGAGGCATCGTCGTGCCGTCGCCATATTGCACCCTGAAAGAGGCCTCGGCTTCGGTCTCGGCCACCGTCGCCACAAGCGCCGACACCGACAGCACAGGCAGGTCGCTCGCCGGGATCACCGCCGTTACCATGGACGGGGTGCCCAAAGCCACGGAACCGCTGCCGCCGCCCGTCGGCTGGCTGATTCTTACCATGTACGACTCCTCGGGCTCGGCCACGTCGTCGTCGACAATCTGCACATATATGCTCTGCTGCGTAGCACCCACCGCAAAGCGCAACTCGCCGGCACTGGTTCCAAAATCAGCGACGGCGGAGGCGGTGCCCGACACAATCTGCCACGGCACCACGGTCTCCTCGGTCGCCTCACCGCCCGCAAGCGACACCGTGAACCGCGCGGTCGTGCCTTCCGCGCCGCCGGACACAAGCTCCGACAGCGACACCGTGATCTCGTCGTTCGCGGCTATCGTCACCGCAGCCGAACTCGCGTCCGCCGACACCGAGGCCATGCCGGGCGCTTGCACCCCGCCCAGCTCGACGGTCAGCGTCTCCGCGCCCTCGTTGAGCGCGTCGTCCACCGCCTCGAGCGTGATCGAGGCGGTGCTCATCCCTGCCGGTATCTCCAGCTCCGTCGCAGGCGTCAGCACGTAGTCGGCCGCTTCCGCACCGGCGACGTCGCCGCTTACCGTAAGCGGGATCGTCAGCGCCGCGGCGGCGGTCGCGTCGCCCACGGTTACGACAAACTCGGCCGTGCGCACGCTCGTCATCGTCGCGCCCTCGACCAGATCGCCCGAATCACTGCGCGCAATCGAGACTACCAGCGCGTCGTCGGCGTCGTCGGTAATCGTCGTCATAACCATCGAACCGGTCGAATACACCCGCGAAAGCAGATCGTCCTCGGTGATCGTGATCGTGAACGCCTCGTCGCCTTCGTTCAGAGTGTCCCCCGCAATCTGAAGCGTGACGGTGCGGGTGGTGCCCGGAGCGTTGACATCAGAAAACGTCACGCTACCCGCGCTCTGCGCAAAGTCGGCGGCGGACGCGGCGCGCATGCCGGCACCGGCCACCTCCCAGGTCACGGTAATCATCTCGCCCGCGGACGGCGTCGTGCCGTCGTAACTGACCTCATAGGTAGCCTGCGCGCCTTCGCCCACGCTGGTGGTGCCCTCGGGCACCGCCGTGATATGGAACCAGCGAGCGGCAACGCCGTTCTCGGCGATGACCGCCTGCGCCGTCTGATCCTGCGCTTCGGCGGAGCGGCTGACCATGCCGCCGCCGGCCGCGACCATCGCCGTGGTGCTGACTGTCAGCGTCAGCGTCTCCTCCGCCTCGTTCACCCCGTCATCCAGGATATCCACGGTTATCTCGGCGCGGGTGCTGCCGGCGGCGACGACGAAACTGCCGTCGTCGTTATCGCTGAAATCTGCGGTCTGGCTGACGGTGTTGCTCGCGGATATCCAAAGCGCGTACGGCACCGTTATCTGCGCGCCGGCAACGCCGCCCGTCAGCGTAAGACGGAAGCGCGCGGTAGCGGGTTCGTCGGGCACGTCCGGAGTCAGCGACTCGACCGCGTAGGTCAGCGGATCGCTCCATACTATCTCGACCGACTGCCGCGAACTGTCGGCGGCGCGCGACACCGCGCCCGCGCCCGCGCCGATCCGAGGCATGTCGCCTATGGTTACGACCAGCGTCTGCGTCGCCTCGTTGACGTTGTCGTCCACTATCGTCAGCGCAATGGCCGCGCTGGTCTCGCCACTCAACACGGTCGTCTCGGTGCCCGCCGAGTAACCCTCGGCGCCGATCCCGCTTACCGTGTACGACACCGTGATGTCGCCCGCCGACGGACGGTCCAAAGTAACCCGGTAGCCCGGATCGTCGCCCTCGGACACGCTGTCCTCGTCGGCCGTGACCGCGTAGGCGGCCGGATCGTTGTCGGTGATCGTGAACGCGGTGCTCCTCGACGAGGCCGCGGCGGCCAATACAGCCGTCTCGGTGCCCGCGGTGACCGCAAGCAGCTCTATCGCAATGTCTTCGGCGGACTCGTTCAGATTGTCGTCAACCAGCGTGATTGTGACGGTTGCAGTGCTGGCGCTGGTGCCGACCGTGAGCGTGTTCCCCGAATCCGACCTCGTGTAGTCGTCCCCGCCGGCAGACCCGGACAGCCTGTAGCGCACCGCAACCGACTCTGACGGATGCACGTGGTTGCCGTCGGAATCCACCAGTTCCACACCGATATAAACGGTGCCGCCGCCGGCTTCGCTGATGCTGAATTCGCCCATCCGGTAATAGGCGCCCGCCTGATAAACAACCGCCCTCGCTATCAACCCGGTTTCGGCGTTGATCTCGGCCGTCGCCGGCGCGGCCGGCAGGTTGTTGGTGTGACCGCCACCACCGCCGGTCGCTTCCGTGACTTCTACGCGGAAGCTTTCTACCCCCTCCCCGTAGTCGTCGACGCGCAAGGCTACCGAAAACGTCGTGCTTCTCTCGCCTGCGGCCAACGTAACCATGCCCTCAAGCGCGCCCTCAAAGTCGTCGGCGGTGATACCGTCCGTGCCGGTAACCCGGTACGACACTTGCATCGCCTCCGTCAACTCTACCGATTGCGCCGTCAGCCCGACGGTGAATTCCAGCGCCTCTCCCTCGTTGGCGGATGACGCATCCGACGCCGCTATCGTCAACTCGCGGTCGCTCGCCTCGATGCTGCCCACCGCGCTGCTCGGCTCACCCAATTCATAACCGTCGCCCGGCAGCAGCACCACCCGGAACTCTTCCGACGGCTCGACGGCATCGTCGTTGACCGCCTCGAGCGTGATCGAGGCGGTGCTCATCCCTGCCGGTATCTCCAGCTCCGTCGCAGGCGTCAGCACGTAGTCGGCGTCTTCCGCACCGGCGACGTCGCCGCTCACCGTAAGCGGGATCGTCAGCGCCGCGGTGGCGGTCGCGTTGCCCACGGTCACGACGAACTCGGCCGTGCGCACGCTCGTCACCGGCGCGCCCTCGACCAGATCGCCCGAATCACTGCGCACAATCGAGACTACCAGCGCATCGTCGGCGTCGTCGGTAATCGTCGTCATAACCATCGAACCGGTCGAATACACCCGCGAAAACTGATTGTCCTCGGTGATCGTGATCGTGAACGCCTCGTCGCCTTCGTTCAGAGTGTCCTCCGCAATCTGAAGCGTGACGGTGCGGGTGGTACCCGGAGCGTCGACATTGGAAAATGCCACGGTACCCGTGCTCTTCACAAAGTCGGCGGCGGACGCGGCGCGCATGCCGATGCCGGCCACCTCCCAGGTCACGGTAATCGTCTCGCCCGCGGACGGCGTCGTGCCGTCGTAACTGACCTCATAGGTAGCCTGCGCGCCTTCGGCCACGCTGGTGGTGCCCTCGGGCACCGCCGTGATATGGAACCAGCGAGCGACGACGCCGTTCTCGGCGATGACCGCCTGCGCCGTCTGATCCTGTGCTTCGGCGGAGCGGCTGACCATGCCGCCGCCGGCGGCGACCGTCGCCGTGCTGTTGATTGCCAGCGTCAGCGTCTCCGCCGCCTCGTCCACCTGGTCATCCAGGATATCCACGGTTATCTCGGCACGGCTGCTGCCGGCGGCAACAATGAAACTGCCGTTGTCGTTATCCCTGAAATCCGCGGTCTGCATGGAGGTGTTGCTAGCGGATATCCAAAGACGGTACGGCACCGTTATCTGCGCACCGGCAACGCCACCCGTCAGCGTAAGACGGAAGCGCGCGGTAGCGGGTTCGTCGGGCACGTCCGGCGTCAGCGACTCGACCGCGTAGGTCAGCGGATCGCTCCATACTATCTCGACCGACTGCCGCGAACTGTCGGCGGCGCGCAATGCCTCGCCCGCACCCGCGCCGATCCGAGGCATGTCGCCTACGGTTACGACCAGCGTCTGCGTCGCCTCGTTGACGTCGTCGTCCACTATCGTCAGCGCGATGGCGGCGGTGGTCTCGCCACTCAACACGGTCGTCTCGGTGCCCGCCGAGTAACCCTCGGCGCCGATCCCGCTCACCGTGTACGACACCGTGATGTCGCCCGCAGACGGCCGATCCAAAGTAATCCGGTAGCCCGGATCGTCGCCCTCGGACACGCGCTCCTCGTCGGCCGTGATCGCGTAGGTGGCCGGATCGTTGTCGGTGATCGTGAACGCGGTGCTCCTCGACGAGGCCGCGGCGGCCAATACGGCCGTTTCGGTGCCCGCGGTGATCGCGAGCAGCTCTATCGCAACGGCCTCGGCGGACTCGTTCAGATTGTCGTCAACCAACGTGATTATGACGGTCGCGGTGCTGTTGCTGGTGCCGACCGTGAGCGTGTTCCCCGAACCTGACCTCGTGTAGTCGTCCCCGCCGGCAGACCCGAACAGCCTGTAGCGCACCGTAACCGACTCTGACGGATCCATAGGGGTGCCGTCGGCATCCACCAGTTCCACACCGATACCAATGAGGTCGTTGCTGGATTCGGCGATGCTGAATTCGCCCATCCGGTAATAGGCGTGCGCGTTCCGATGGTGCACAAACGCCCTCGCTATCAGTCGGGTTTCGGCGTTGATCTCGGCCGTCACCGGCGCGGCCGGCAGGTTGTTGGTGTGATCGCCGCCACCGCCGGTCGCTTCCGTGACTTCTACGCGGAAGCGTTCTACCCCCTCCCCGTAGTCGTCGGCACGCAAGGCTACCGAAAACGTCGTGCTTCTCTCGCCTGCGGCCAACGTAACCATGCCCTCAAGCGCGCCCTCAAAGTCGTCGGCGGTGATACCGTCCGTGCCGGTAACCCGGTACGACACCTGCATCGCCTCCGTCAACTCTACCGATTGCGCCGTCAGCCCGACGGTGAATTCCAGCGTCTCCCCCTCGTTGGCGGACGACGCATCCGACGCCGCTATCGTCAATTCGCGGTCGCTCGCCTCGATGCTGCCCACCGCGCTGCTCGGCTCACCCAATGTATAACCGTCGCCCGGTAGCAGCACCACCCGGAAACCTTCCGACGGCTCGACGGCATCGTCGTTGACCGCCTCGAGCGTGATCGAGGCGGTGCTCATCCCTGCCGGTATCTCCAGCATCGTCGCAGGCGTCAGCACGTAGTCGGCAGCTTCCGCACCGGCGACGTCGCCGCTCACCATAAACGGGATCGTCAGCGCCGCGGTGGCGGTCGCGTTGCCCACGGTTACGACGAACTCGGCCGTGCGCACGCTCGTCACCGGCGCACCCTCGACCAGATCGCCCGAATCGCTGCGCGCAATCGAGACTACCAGCGCGTCGTCGGCGTCGTCGGTAATCGTCGTCATAACCATCGAACCGGTCGAATACACCCGCGAAAGCAGATCGTCCTCGGTGATCGTGATCGTGAACGCCTCGTCGCCCTCGTTCAGGGTGTCCTCCGCAATCTGAAGCGTGACGTTGCGGGCGGCGCCTGGAGCGTCGGCATCAGAGAATTCCACGCTACCCATGCTCTGCGCAAAGTCGGCGGCGGACGCGGCGCGCATGCCGGCCCCGGCCACCTCCCAGGTCACGGTAATCGTCTCACCCGCGGACGGCGTCGTGCCGTCGTAACTGACTGCATAGATGGCCTGCGCGCCTTCGCCCACACTGGTGGTGCCCTCGGGCACCGCCGTGATATGGAACCAGCGAGCGACGACGCCGTTCTCGGCGATGACCGCCTGCGCCGTCCGATCCTGTGCTTCGGTGGAACCGCTGACCATGCCGCCGCCGACGGCGACCGTCGCCGTGGTGTTGACTGTCAGCGTCAGCGTCTCCGCCGCCTCGTTCACCTCGTCATCCAGGATATCCACGGTTATCTCGGCACGGCTGCTGCCAGCGGCGACGATGAAATTGCCGTTGTCGTTATCCCTGAAATCCGCGGTCTGCATGGAGGTGTTGCTCGCGGATATCCAAAGACGGTACGGCACCGTTATCTGCGCACCGGCAACGCCACCCGTCAGCGTAAGACGGAAGCGCGCGGTAGCGGGTTCGCCGGGCACGTCCGGCGTCAGCGACTCGACCGCGTAGGTCAGCGGATCGCTCCATACTATCTCGACCGACTGCCGCGAACTGTCGGCGGCGCGCAACGCCTCGCCCGCACCCGCGCCGATCCGCGGCATGTCGCCTACGGTTACGACCAGCGTCTGCGTCGCCTCGTTGACGTCGTCGTCCACTATCGTCAGCGCAATGGCGGCGCTGGTCTCGCCACTTAACACGGTCGTCTCGGTGCCCGCCGAGTAACCGCCGGCGCCGATCCCGCTCACCGTGTACGACACCGTGATGTCGCCCGCGGACGGCCGGTCCAAAGTAACCCGATAGCCCGGATCGTCGCCCTCGGACACGCTGTCCTCGTCGGCCGTGATCGCGTAGGTGGCCGGATCGTTGTCGGTGATCGTGAACGCGGTGCTCCTCGACGAGGCCGCGGCGGCCAATACGGCCGTTTCGGTGCCCGCGGTGATCGCAAGCAGCTCTATCGCGACGGCTTCGCCGGACTCGTTCAGATTGTCGTCAACCAACGTGATTATGACGGTTGCGGTGCTGTTGCTGGTGCCGACCGTGAACGTGTTCCCCGAACCCGACCTCGTGTAGTCGTCCCCGCCGGCAGACCCGAACAGCCTGTAGCGCACCGTAACCGACTCTGACGGATCCGTAGGGGTGCCGTCGGCATCCACCAGTTGCACACCGATACCAACGGTGTTGGGGCTGTCGGATTCATTGATGCTGACACGGGAAACAAACGCCCTCGCTATCAACCGGGCTTCGGCGTTGATCTCGGCCGTCACCGGCGCGGCCGGCAGGTTGTTGGTGTGGTCGCCGCCACCGCCCATCGCTTCCGTGATTTCTACGCGGAAGCTTTCTACCCCCTCCCCGTAGTCGTCGACGCGCAAGGCTACCGAAAACGTCGTGCTTCTCTCGCCTGCGGCCAACGTAACCATGCCCTCGAGCGCGCCCTCAAAGTCGCCGGCGGTGATACCGTCCGTGCCGGTAACCCGGTACGACACCCGCATCGCCTCCGTCAACTCTACCGATTGCGCCGTCAGCCCGACGGTGAATTCCAGCGTCTCCCCCTCGTTGGCGGACGTCGCATCCGACGCCGCTATCGTCAATTCGCGGTCGCTTGCCTCGATGCTGCCCACCGCGCTGCTCGGCTCACCCAATGTATAACCGTCGCCCGGCAACAGCACCACCCGGAAACCTTCCAACGGCTCGACGGCATCGTCGTTGACCGTGGACAGGATATTCGTGCTCGCGCCGACGGGCGTCTCGCACGTCGCCGTGGCGCCGAAGCAATCCGCGCCTTGCGCACCCGCCGCCAAATCAGCGGAGTCTATGCTGGCGCCGGCGGTCGGGGAAACCACCCGGTAGCTGACGTTCACATTGGTCGCAAACGTGGCGGTCAACGCCATCGCCACGACCTCGCCTTCCGCGACGTCCGCTACGACGCTCTCTATCGAGACCACCGGAACATCGGCGGGAATCACCGCCGTCACCGTGGAGGGGATGCCCAAAGCCACGGAACCGCTGCCGCCGCCCGTCGGCTGACTGATTCTCACCATGTACGACTCGTCGGACTCGATCACGTCGTCGGCGACGATCCGCACATATATGTTCTGCTGCGTGACACCCACTGCAAAGCGCAACTCGCCGCCGCCGGCTCCGGCTCCAAAATCAGCGGCGGAAGCACCGCCAACGGTGCCCGACACAACCTGCCACGGCACCACGGTCTCCTCGGTCGCCTCGCCGCCCGCAAGCGACACCGTGAACCGCGCCGTCGTGCCTTCCGCACCGCCGGACACAAGCTCCGACAGCGACACCGTGATCTCGTCGTTCGCCGCTATCGTCACCGCGGCCGAACTCGCGTCCGCCGACACCGAGGCCGCGCCGAGCGCTCCCTGCACCTCGCCCAGCTCGACGCTCAATGTCTCCGCGCCCTCGTTGAGCGCGTCGTCCACCGCCTCGAGCGTGATCGAGGCGGTGCTCATCCCTGCCGGTATCTCCAGCTCCACCGAAGGCGTCAGCACGTAGTCGGCGTCTTCCGCACCGGCGACGTCGCCGCTCACCATAAACGGGATCGTCAGCGCCGCGGTGGCGGTCGCGTTGCCCACGGTTACGACAAACTCGGCCGTGCGCACGCCCGTCGTCGGCGCGCCCTCGACCAGATCGCCCGAATCACTGCGCGCAATCGAGACCACCAGCGCGTCGGCGGCATCGTCGGTAACCGTCGTCTCGACCATCGAAGCGGTCGAATACACCCGCGAAAACCCATTGTCCTCGGTGATCGTGATCGTGAACGCCTCGTCGCCCTCGTTCAGAGTGTCCTCGGCAATCCGAAGCATGACGTTGCGGGCGACGCCCGGAGCGTCGGCATCGGAAAATTCCACGCTACCCATGCTACCCATGCTCTGCGCAAAGTCGGCGGCGGACGCGGCGCGCATGCCGGCGCCGGCCACCTCCCAGGTCACGGTAATCGTCTCACCCGCGGACGGCGTCGTGCCGTCGTAACTGATCGCATAGATGGCCTGCGCACCTTCGCCCACGCTGGTGGTGCCCTCGGGCACCACCGTGATATGGAACCAGCGAACGATGGCGCCGTTCGCCGGGATGACCGCCTGCGCCGTCTGATCCTGCGCTTCGGCGGAGCGGCTGACTACGCCGCCACCGGCGGCAACTATTGACGTAGCGCTGACCGTCAGCGTCAGCGTCTCCTCCTGCTCTTCCACCTCGTCATCCAGGATGCTCACGCTTATCTCGGCGCTGCTGCTGCCGACGGCGACAACGAAACTGCCGTCGTTGTTATCGGTGAAATCCGCGGTCTGGCCGCCGGCATTGACGGCGTTGGTGCCGGATATCGAAAGCGTGTACGGCACCGTTATCTGCGCGCCGGCAACGCCACCCGTCAGCGTAAGACGAAAGCGCGCAGTCCCGGGTTCGCCGGACACGTCCGGCGTCAGCGACTCGACCGCGTAGGTCAGCGGATCGCTCCGCGCTATCTCGACCGACTGCCGCGAACTGTCGGCGGCGCGCAATGCCTCGCCCGCGCCCGCGCCGATCCGCGGCATGTCGCCTACGGTTACGACCAGCGTCTGCGTCGCCTCGTTGACGTTGTCGTCCACTATCGTCAGCGCGATGGCCGCGCTGGTCTCGCCACTCAACACGGTCGTCTCGGTGCCCGCCGAGTAACCCTCGGCGCCGATCCCGCTTACCGTGTACGGCACCGTGATGTCGCCCGCGGACAGCCGGTCCAAAGTAATCCGGTAGCCCGGATCGTCGCCCTCGGACACGCTGCCCTCGTCGACCGTGATCGCGTAGGTGGCCGGATCGTTGTCGTTGATCGTGAACGCGATGCTCCTCGACGAGGCCTCGGAGGCCAATATGGCCGCGTCGCTGCCCGCGGTGATCGCGAGCAGCTCTATCACAACGTCTTCGGCGGACTCGTTCAGATTGTCGTCAACCAGCGTGATGGTGACGGTTCCGGTGCTCTTGTCGGTTGCGACCGTGATCGTGTTCCCCGAATCCGAGTTCGTGTAGTCGGCCCCGTCGGCTGATCCGGACAGCCTGTAACTCACCGTAACCGACTCTCGCGGATCCGTAGGATTACCACCGTCATCCACCAGTTCCACACCGATATAAATGCTGCCGGCTCCAGTGCCTTCGTGTTCGTCGACGATAAGATTGTCTTCGCCCACTCGGTAAGCGGTACTGCCTCGCTGAACATACGCCGTTGCCATCAGTCGGCCGTCGGCGTTGATCTCGGCCGTCGCCGGCGCGGCCGGCAGGTTGTTGGTGTGGTCGCCGCCACCGCCGGTCGCCGTGGTGATCTCCACGCGGAAGCTCTCCGCCGCAGTCTCCTCCACGCCGTCGTCGCGCAAGGTTATCGCAAACATCGTGCTTCTCTCGCCTGCGGCCAGCGTAACCATGCCCTCAAGCGCGCCCTCAAAGTCTTCGGCGGTGATACTGGTGCTGGTAATAACCCGGTACGACACCTGCATCGCCTCCGTCAACTCTACCGATTCCGCCGTCAACCCGATGGCGAAGTCCAGCGTCTCCCCCTCGTCGGCGGACGCAGACAACGCCGCTATCGTCAACTCGCGGTCGCTCGCCTCGATGCTGCCCACCGCGCTGCTCGGCTCACCCAATGTATAACCGTCGCCCGCCAGCAGCACCACCCGGAAACCTTCCGACGGCTCGACGGCGGCGTCGTTGGCCGTGGACAGGATATTCGCGCTCGCGCCGACGGAGGTCACGCACGTCGCCGTGGCGCCGAAGCAGTCCGCGCCTTGCGCGCCCGCCGCCAAATCATCGGAGTCTATGCTGGCGCCGGCGGTCGAGGAAACCACCCGGTAGTTGACGTTCACGTTGGTCGCAAACGTGGCGGTCAACGCCATCGCCACGGCGCCGCCTTCCGCGACCTCTGCGGCCACGCTCTCTATCCAGACCACCGGAGAATCAGCGGGAATCACCGCCGTCACCACGGACGGGATGCCCAAAACCACGGAACCGCTGCCGCCGCCCGTCGGCTGACTGATCCTCACCATGTACGACTCCTCGGGCTCAAGCACGTCGTCGGCGGCAATCCGCACATATATGCTCTGCTGCGCGACACCCACTGCAAAGCGCAATTCGCCGCCGCCGGCTCCGGCTCCAAAATCAGCGGCGGAAGCACCGCCAACGGTGCCCGACACGACTTGCCACGACACCACGGTCTCCTCAGTCGCCTCGCCGCCCGCAAGCGACACCGTGAACCGCGCCGTCGTGCCTTCCGCACCGCCGGACACAAGCTCCGACAGCGACACCGTGATCTCGTCGTTCGCGGCTATCGTCACCGCAGCCGAACTCGCGTCCGCCGACACCGAGGCCGCGCCGAGTGCTCCCTGCACCTCGACCAGTCCGACGCTCAATGTCTCCGCGCCCTCGTTGAGCGCGTCGTCCACCGCCTCGAGCGTGATCGAAGCGGCGCTCATCCCTGCCGGTATCTCCAGCATCGTCGCAGGCGTCAGCACGTAGTCGGCCGCTTCCGCACCGACGACGTCGCCGCTCACCGTAAGCGGGATCGTCAGCGCCGCGGTGGCGGTCGCGTTGCCCACGGTCACGACGAACTCGGCCGTGCGCACGCTCGTCGTCGGCGCGCCCTCGACCAGATCACCCGAATCGCTGCGCGCAATCGAGATCACCAGCGCGTCGTCGGCATCGTCGGTAACCGTCGTCTCGACCATCGAACCGGTCGAATACACCCGCGAAAGCAGATCGTCCTCGGTGATCGTGATCGTGAACGCCTCGTCGCCCTCGTTCAGAGTGTCCCCCGCAATCTGAAGCGTGACGTTGCGGGCGGCGCCTGGAGCGTCGGCATCAGAGAATTCCACGCTACCCGCGCTCTGCGCAAAGTCGGCGGCGGACGCGGCGCGCATGCCGGTGCCGGCCACCTCCCAGGTCACGGTAATCGTCTCACCCGCGGAGGGCGTCGTGCCGTCGTAACTGACCGCATAGGTAGCCTGCGCGCCTTCGCCCACGCTGGTGGTGCCCTCGGGCACCGCCGTGATGTGGAACCAGCGAACGGCGACGCCGTTCTCGGCGATGACCGCCTGCGCCGTCTGATCCTGCGCTTCGGCGGAGCGGCTGACCATGCCGCCGCCGGCGGCGACCGTCGCCGTGGTGTTGACTGCCAGCGTCAGCGTCTCCGCCGCCTCGCTCACCCCGTCATCCAGGATATCCACGGTTATCTCGGCGCGGCTGCTGCCGGCGGCGACGACGAAATTGCCGTTGTCGTTATCCCTGAAATCCGCGGTCTGGCTGACGGTGTTGCTCGCGGATATCCAAAGCGTGTACGGCACCGTTATCTGCGCACCGGCAACGCCACCCGTCAGCGTAAGACGAAAGCGTGCGGTAGCGGGTTCGTCGGGCACGTCCGGCGTCAGCGACTCGACCGCGTAGGTCAGCGGATCGCTCCATACTATCTCGACCGACTGCCGCGAACTGTCGGCGGCGCGCGACACCGCGCCCGCGCCCGCGCCGATCCGCGGCATGTCGCCTATGGTTACGACCAGCGTCTGCGTCGCCTCGTTGACGTCGTCGTCCACTATCGTCAGCGCGATGGCCGTGCTGGTCTCGCCACTCAACACGGTCGTCTCGGTGCCCGCCGAGTAACCGCCGGCGCCGATCCCGCTCACCGTGTACGATACCGTGATGTCGCCCGCCGACGCCCGATCCAAAGTAACCCGGTAGCCCGGATCGTCGCCCTCGGACACGCTGTCCTCGTCGGCCGTGATCGCGTAGGTGGCCGGATCGTTGTCGGTGATCGTGAACGCGGTGCTCCTCGACGAGGCCGCGGCGGCCAATATGGCCGTTTCGGTGCCCGCGGTGATCGCAAGCAGCTCTATCGCGACGTCTTCGCCAGACTCGTTCAGATTGTCGTCAACCAGCGTGATTATGACGGTTGCAGTGCTGTTGCTGGTGCCGACCGTGAGCGTGTTCCCCGAACCACCCGATCTCGTGTAGTCGTCCCCGCCGGCAGACCCGGACAGCCTGTAGCGCACCGTAACCGACTCTGACGGATTCGTGGGGGTGCCGTCGGCATCCACCAGTTCCACACCGATACCAATGGTGTCGGTGCTGGATTCGGCGATGCTGAATTCGCCCATCCGGTAATAGGCGTGCGCGTTCCGATGGTGCACAAACGCCCTCGCTATCAACCGGGCTTCGGCGTTGATCTCGGCCGTCGCCGGCGCGGCCGGCAGGTTGTTGGTGTGATCGCCGCCACCGCCCATCGCTTCCGTGATTTCTACGCGGAAGCGTTCTACCCCCTCCCCGTAGTTGTCGGCGCGCAAGGTTACCGAAAACATCGTGCTTCTCTCGCCCGCGGCCAACGTAACCATGCCCTCAAGCGCGCCCTCAAAGTCGTCGGCAGTGACAGCCGTGCCGGTAACCCGGTACGACACCCGCATCGCCTCCGTCAACTCTACCGATTGCGCCGTCAGCCCGACGGTGAATTCCAGCGTCTCCCCCTCGTTGGCGGACGTCGCATCCGACGCCGCTATCGTCAATTCGCGGTCGCTTGCCTCGATGCTGCCCACCGCGCTGCTCGGCTCACCCAATGTATAACCGTCGCCCGGCAACAGCACCACCCGGAAACCTTCCAACGGCTCGACGGCACCGTCGTTGACCGTGGACAGGATATTCATGCTCGCGCCGACGGGCGTCTCGCACGTCGCCGTGGCGCCGAAGCAATCCGCGCCTTGCGCACCCGCCGCAAAATCAGCAGAGTCTATGCTGACGCCGGCGGTCGGGGAAACCACCCGGTAGCTGACGTTCACATTGGTCGCAAACGTGGCGGTCAACGCCATCGCCACGACCTCGCCTTCCGCGACGTCCGCTACGACGCTCTCTATCGAGACCACCGGAACATCGGCGGGAATCACCGCCGTCACCGTGGAGGGGATGCCCAAGACCACGGAACCGCTGCCGCCGCCCGTCGGCTGACTGATTCTCACCATGTACGACTCGTCGGACTCGATCACGTCGTCGGCGACGATCCGCACATATATGTTCTGCTGCGTGACACCCACTGCAAAGCGCAACTCGCCGCCGCCGGCTCCGGCTCCAAAATCAGCGGCGGAAGCACCGCCAACGGTGCCCGACACAACCTGCCACGGCACCACGGTCTCCTCGGTCGCCTCGCCGCCCGCAAGCGACACCGTGAACTGCGCCGTCGTGCCTTCCGCACCGCCGGACACAAGCTCCGACAGCGACACCGTGATCTCGTCGTTCGCCGCTATCGTCACCGCAGCCGAACTCGCGTCCGCCGACACCGAGGCCGCGCCGAGCGCTCCCTGCACCCCGCCCAGCTCGACGCTCAATGTCTCCGCGCCCTCGTTGAGCGCATCGTCCACCGCCTCGAACGTGATCGAAGCAGTGCTCATCCCTTCCGGTATCTCCAGCTCCACCGAAGGCGTCAGCACGTAGTCGGCGTCTTCCGCACCGGCGACGTCGCCGCTCACCATAAGCGGGATCGTCAGCGCCGCGGTGGCGGTCGCGTTGCCCACGGTTACGACAAACTCGGCCGTGCGCACGCCCGTCGTCGGCGCGCCCTCGACCAGATCGCCCGAATCACTGCGCGCAATCGAGACCACCAGCGCGTCGTCGGCGTCGTCGGTAACCGTCGTCTCGACCATCGAAGCGGTCGAATACACCCGCGAAAACCCATTGTCCTCGGTGATCGTGATCGTGAACGCCTCGTCGCCCTCGTTCAGAGTGTCTTCCGCAATCCGAAGCATGACGTTGCGGGCGACGCCCGGAGCGTCGGTATTGGAAAATTCCACGCTACCCATGCTCTGCTCAAAGTCGGCGGCGGACGCGGCGCGCATGCCGGCGCCGGCCACCTCCCAGGTCACGGTAATCGTCTCACCCGCGGACGGCGTCGTACCGTCGTAACTGATCGCATAGATGGCCTGCGCACCTTCGCCCACGCTGGTGGTGCTCTCGGGCACCGCCGTGATGTGGAACCAGCGAACGATGGCGCCGTTCGCGGGGATGACCGCCTGCGCCGTCTGATCCTGCGCTTCGGTGGAGCGGCTGACTGCGCCGCCACCGGCGGCAACTATTGACGTAGCACTGACCGTCAGCGTCAGCGTCTCCTCCTGCTCTTCCACCTCGTCATCCAGGATGCTCACGCTTATCTCGGCGCTGCTGCTGCCGACGGCGACAACGAAACTGCCGTCGTTGTTATCGGTGAAATCCGCGGTCTCGCCGCCGGCGTTGACGGCGTTGGTGCCGGATATCGAAAGCGTGTACGGCACCGTTATCCGCGCGCCGGCAACGCCACCCGTCAGCGTAAGACGAAAGCGCGCAGTCCCGGGTTCGCCGGACACGTCCGGCGTCAGCGACTCGACCGCGTAGGTCAGCGGATCGCTCCGCGCTATCTCGACCGACTGCCGCGAACTGTCGGCGGCGCGCAACGCCTCGCCCGCACCCGCGCCGATCCGCGGCATGTCGCCTATGGTTACGACCAGCGTCTGCGTCGCCTCGTTGACGTTGTCGTCCACTATCGTCAGCGCGATGGACGCGCTGGTCTCGCCACTCAACACGGTCGTCTCGGTGCCCGCCGAGTAACCCTCGGCGCCGATCCCGCTTACCGTGTACGGCACCGTGATGTCGCCCGCGGACAGCCGGTCCAAAGTAATCCGGTAGCCCGGATCGTCGCCCTCGGACACGCTGCCCTCGTCGGCCGTGATCGCGTAGGTGGCCGGATCGTTGTCGTTGATCGTGAACGCGATGCTCCTCGACGAGGCCTCGGAGGCCAATACGGCCGCGTCGTTGCCCGCGGTGATCGCAAGCAGCTCTATCACAACGTCTTCGGCGGACTCGTTCAGATTGTCGTCAACCAGCGTGATGGTGACGGTTCCGGTGCTCTTGTCGGTTGCGACCGTGATCGTGTTCCCCGAATCCGAGTTCGTGTAGTCGGCCCCGTCGGCTGATCCGGACAGCCTGTAACTCACCGTAACCGACTCTCGCGGATCCGTAGGATTACCACCGTCATCCACCAGTTCCACACCGATATAAATGCTGCCGGCTCCAGTGCCTTCGTGTTCGTTGACGATAAGATTGTCTTCGCCCACTCGGTAAGCGGTACTGCCTCGCTGAACATACGCCGTTGCCATCAGTCGGCCGTCGGCGTTGATCTCGGCCGTCGCCGGCGCGACCGGCAGGTTGTTGGTGTGGTCGCCGCCACCGCCGGTCGCCGTGGTGATCTCCACGCGGAAGCTCTCCGCCGCAGTCTCCTCCACGCCGTCGTCGCGCAAGGTTATCGCAAACATCGTGCTTCTCTCGCCTGCGGCCAGCGTAACCATGCCCTCAAGCGCGCCCTCAAAGTCTTCGGCGGTGATACTGGTGCTGGTAATAACCCGGTACGACACCTGCATCGCCTCCGTCAACTCTACCGATTCCGCCGTCAACCCGATGGCGAAGTCCAGCGTCTCCCCCTCGTCGGCGGACGCAGACAACGCCGCTATCGTCAACTCGCGGTCGCTCGCCTCGACGCTGCCCACCGCGCTGCTCGGCTCACTTAATGTATAACCGTCGCCCGCCAGCAGCACCACCCGGAAACCTTCCGACGGTTCGACGGCGGCGTCGTTGAGCGTGGACAGGATATTCGCGCTCGCGCCGACGGAGGTCACGCACGTCGCCGTGGTGCCGAAACAGTCTGCGCCTTGCGCGCCCGCCGCCAAATCAGCGGAGTCTATGCTGACGCCGGCGGTCGGGGAAACCACCCGGTAGTTGACGTTCACGTTGGTCGCAAACGTGGCGGTCAACGCCATCGCCACGGCGCCGCCTTCCGCGACGTTTGCGGTCACGCTCTCTATCCAGACCATCGGAGAATCAGCGGGAATCACCGCCGTCACCACGGACGGGGTGCCCAAGACCACGGAACCGCTGCCGCCGCCCGTCGGCTGATTGATTCTCACCATGTACGACTCCTCGGGCTCGAGCACGTCGTCGTCGGCAATCCGCACATATATGCTCTGCTGCGTGACACCCACCGCAAAGCGCAACTCGCCGGCACCGACCGCGAAATCAGCGGCGGAGGCACCGCCGACGGTGCCCGACACAACTTGCCAGGGCACCACGGTCTCCGCCGTCGCCTCGCCGCCCGCAAGCGACACCGTGAACCGCGCGGTCGTGCCTTCCGCACCGCCGGACACTAGCTCCGACAGCGACACCGTGATCTCGTCGTTCGCGGCTATCGTCGCCGACGCCGAACTCGCGTCCGCCGACACCATGGCCGCGCCGAGCGCTCCCCGCACCTCGACCAGCTCGACGGTCAGCGTCTCCGCGCCCTCGTTGAGCGCGTCGTCCACCGCCTCGAGCGTGATCGAGGCGGTGCTCATCCCTTCCGGTATCTCCAGCATCGTCGCAGGCGTCAGCGTATAGTCGGCGTCTTCCGCACCGGCGACGTCGCCGCTCACCGTAAGCGGGATCGTCAGCGCCGCGGTGGCGGTCGCGTTGCCCACGGTCACGACAAACTCGGCCGTGCGCACGCTCGTCACCGGCGCGCCCTCGACCAGATCGCCCGAATCACTGCGCGCAATCGAGACTGCCAGTGCGTCGTCGGCATCGTCGGTAACCGTCGTCTCGACCATCGAAGCGGTCGAATACACCCGCGAAAACTGATTGTCCTCGGTGATCGTGATCGTGAACGCCTCGTCGCCCTCGTTCAGAGTGTCCTCGGCAATCCGAAGCATGACGTTGCGGGCGACGCCCGGAGCGTCGGTATCAGAAAATTCCACGCTACCCGTTCTCTGCGCAAAGTCGGCAGCGGACGCGGCGCGCGTGCCGGTGCCGGCCGCGCCGGCCACCTCCCAAGTCACGGTAATGGGCACGCCCGCGAGCGGCCTCGCACCGTCGTAGCTGACCGCATAGGTGGCCTGCGCGCCTTCGGTCACGCTGGTGGTGCCCTCGGGCACCGCCGCGATACGGAACCAGCGAGCGACGGTGCCGTTCGCCGGGATGACCACCTGCGCCGTCTGATCCTGCGCTTCGGCGGAGCGGCTGACCATGCCGCCGCCGGCGGCGACTATCGGCGTGGCGCCGACCGTCAGCGTCAGCGTCTCCTCTTGCTCGTTCACCCCGTCATCCAGGATGCTCACGGTTATCTCGGCGTGGGTGCTGCCGGCGACGACGACGAAACTGCCGTCGTCGTTATCGCTGAAATCTGCGGTCTCGCCGCCGGCGTTGACGGCGTTGGTGCCGGTTATCGAAAGCGTGTACGGCACCGTTATCCGCGCGCCGGCAACGCCACCCGTCAGCGTAAGACGAAAGCGCGCGGTAGCGGGTTCATCAGGCACGCGCGGCGTCAGCGACTCGACCGCGTAGGTCAGCGGATCGCTCCATACTATCTCGACCGACTGCCGCGAACTGTCGGCGGCGCGCGACACCGCGCCCGCGCCCGCGCCGATCCGCGGCATGTCGCCTATGGTTACGACCAGCGTCTGCGTCGCCTCGTTGACGTTGTCGTCCAATATCGTCAGCGCAATAGCGGCGCTGGTCTCGCCACTTAACACGGTCGTCTCAGTCGCGGCGCCCCCCACGGAATAACCGTCGGCGGCGATCCCGCTTACCGTGTACGACACCGTGATATCGCCCGCGGACGGACGGTCCAAAGTAACCCGATAGCCCGGATCGTCGCCCTCGGACACGCTGCTCTCGTCGGCCGTGATCGCGTAGGTGGCCGGATCGTTGTCGTTGATCGTGAACGCGGTGCTTCTCGACGAGACCTTGGAGGTCAATACGGCCGTTTCGGTGCCCTCGGTGATCGCGAGCAGCTCTATCGCGACGTTTTCGGCGGACTCGTTCAGATTGTCGTCAATCAGCGTGATTGTGACGGTTGCAGTGCTCTTGTCGGTGCCGACCGTGAGCGTGTTCCCTGTACCTGACCTCGTGTAGTCTTCTCCGCCGGCTGATCCGGACAGCCTGTAACTCACCGTAACCGACTCTTGCGGAGTCGTGGGGTTGCCGTCGATATTCACCAATTCCACACCGATACCGACGGTGCCGTCGGCGGATTCGCTGATGTCAAATTCGCCCATCCGGTAATAGGTGCCCGCACGGTGAACAATCGCCCTCGCTATCAGCCGGGTTTCGGCGTTGATCTCGGCCGTCGCCGGCGCGGCCGGCAGGTTGTTGGTGTGATCGCCGCCGCCACCGGTTGCTTCCGTGATTTCTACGCGGAAGCTTTCGGCTCTCTCCTCAAGGCCGTCGTCGCGCAAGGTTATCGAAAACGTCGTGCTTCTCTCGCCTGCGGCCAGCGTAACCATGCTCTCGAGCGGCGCGCCCTCAAAGTCTCCGGCGGTGATACCGTCCGTGCCGGTAACCCGGTACGACACCTGCATCGCCTCCGTCAACTCTACCGATTGCGCCGTCAGCCCGATGGTGAAGTCCAGCGTCTCTCCCTCGTCGGCGGACGCAGACGACACCGCTATGGTCAACTCGCGGTCGCTCGCCTCGACGCTGCCCACCGCGCTGCTCGGCTCACCCAACGTATAACCGTCGCCCGGCAGCAACATCACTCGGAAACCTTCCGGCGGCTCGACGGCAGCATCGTTGACCGTGGACAGGATATTCGCGCTCGCGCCGACGGACGTCACGCATGTCGCCGTGGCGCCAAAGCAATCCGCGCCTTGCGCACCCGCCGCCAAATCAGCAGAGTCTATGCTGACGCCGACGGTCGGGGAAACCACCCGGTAGTTGACGTTCACATTGGTCGCAAACGTGGCGGTCAACGCCATCGCCACGGCGCTGCCCTCCGCGACCTCCGCGGTCACGTCCTCTATCCAGACCATCGGAGAATCAGCAGGAATCACCGCCGTCACCACGGACGGGGTGCCCAAAGCCACGGAACCGCTGCCGCCGCCCGTCGGCTGGCTGATCCTCACCATGTACGACTCCTCGGGCTCGAGCACGTCGTCGTCGGCAATCCGCACGTATATGCTCTGCTGCATGACGCCCACCGCAAAGCGCAACTCGCCACCGCCGGCTCCGGCTCCAAAATCAGCGGCGGAAGCACCGCCAACGGTGCCCGACACAACCTGCCACGGCACCACGGTCTCCTCGGTCGCCTCGCCGCCCGCAAGCGACACCGTGAACCGCGCGGTCGTGCCTTCCGCACCGCCGGACACAAGCTCCGACAGCGACACCGTGATCTCGTCGTTCGCGGCTATCGTCACCGCGGCCGAACTCGCGTCCGCCGACACCGAAGCCGCGCCGAGCGCTCCCTGCACCCCGCCCAGCTCGACGCTCAGCGTCTCCGCGCCCTCGTTGAACGCGTCGTCCGCCGCCTCGAGCGTGATCGAGGCGGTCTTCGCCCCTTCCGGTATCTCCAGCGCCGTCGAAGGCGTCAGCGTGTAATCGCCGACGTCCCCGCTCACCATAAGCGGTATCGTCAGCACGGCCGTGGCGGTCAAGTTCAAACTGACGGCAAACTGAGCCGTGCGCGTGTCCGTCGTCGGTGCGCCCTCGACCAGATCGCCCGAATCGCTGCGCGCAATCGAGGCTACCAGCGCGTCGTCGGCGTCGCTGTTGATCGTCGTCTCGACCATCGCGCGGGTCGAATACACCGTCGAAAACCCATTGTCCTCGGTGATCGTGATCGTGAACGTCTCGTCGCCTTCGTTCAGAGTGTCCTCCGCAATCTGAAGCGTAACGGTGCGCGGAGCACCCGGAGCGTCGGAATCAGAAAACGCCACGGTACCCGTTCTCTGCGCAAAGTCGGCGGCGGACGCGGCGCGCGTGCCGGTGCCGGCCACCTCCCAGGTCACGGTAATCGTCTCGCCCGCGGACGGCGTCGTGCCGTCGTAACTGATCGCATAGGTAGCCTGCGCGCCTTCGGCCACGCTGGTGGTGCCCTCGGGCAGCGCCGTGATATGGAACCAGCGAACGGCAGCGCCGTTCGCGGCGATGACCGCCTGTGCCGTCTGATCCTGCGTTTCGGCGGAACGGCTGACGATGCCGCCGCCGGTGGCGACCGTCGCCGTCGCCGTGGTGCTGAGCGTCAGCGTCTCCGCCTGCTCATCCACCCCGTCATCCAGGATGCTCACGGTTATCTCGGCGCGGGTGCTGCCGGCGACGAAGACGAAATTGCCGTCGTCGTTATCGCTGAAATCCGCGGTCTCGCCGCCGGCGTTGCTCGCGGATATCGAAAGCGTGTACGTCACCGTTGTCCGCGCGCCGGCAACGCCACCCGTCAGCGTAAGACGAAAGCGCGCAGTCCCGGGTTCTTGGGACACGTTCGGCGTCAGCGACTCGACCGCGTAGGTCAGCGGATCGCTCCGCGCTATCTCGACCGACTGCCGCGAACTGTCGGCGGCGCGCAACGCCTCGCCCGCGCCCGCGCCGATCCGCGGCATGTCGCCTATGGTTACAACCAGCGTCTGCGTCGCCTCGTTGACGTCGTCGTCCACTATCGTCAGCGCAATGGCGGCGCTGGTCTCGCCACTCAACACGGTCGTCTCGGTGCCCGCCGAGTAACCGTCGGCGCCGATCCCGCTTACCGTGTACGACACCGTGATGTCGCCCGCGGACAGCCGGTCCAAAGTAACCCGGTAGCCTGGATCGTCGCCCTCGGACACGCTGTCCTTGTCGGCCGTGATCGCGTAGGTGGCCGGATCGTTGTCGTTGATCGTGAACCCGATGCTCCTGGACGAGGCCTCGGAGGCCAATATGGCCGCGTCGTTGCCCGCGGTGATCGCAAGCAGCTCTATCACGACGTCTTCGGCGGACTCGTTCAGATTGTCGTCAACCAGCGTGATGGTGGCGGTTCTGGTGCTGGTGTTGGTGCCGACCGTGAGCGTGTTCCCCGAATCCGATCTCGTATAGTCCGCGCCGTCGGCCGATCCGGACAGCCTGTAGCTCACCGTAACCGACTCTCGCGGATTCGTCTTGGTGCCGCTGACATTCACCAGCTCCACACCGATTTGAACGACACCGGTGCCCTGACCCTCGTTTTCGTTGACGGCAAGACCTCTGTCCACCACCTGGTAAAACATGCCCTGCCGGTAAACAAACGCCCTCGCTATCAGTCGGTTGTCGGCGTTGATCTCGGCCGTCGCCGGCGCGGCCGGCAGGTTGTTGGTGTGGTCGCCGCCACCGCCGGTCGCCGTGGTGATCTCTACGCGGAAGCTCTCCGCCGCAGTCTCCTCCATGCCGTCGGCGCGCAAGGTTATCGTAAACATCGTGCTTCTCTCGCTTGCGGCCAGCGTAACCATGCCCTCAAGCGCGCCCTCAAAGTCTTCGGCAGTGACGTCCGTGCCGGTAACCCGGTACGATACCTGCATCGCCTCCGTCAACCCTACCGATTGCGCCGTCAGCCCGACGGTGAAGTCCAGCGTCTCCCCCTCGTCGGCGGACGCAGACGACGCCGCTATCGTCAACTCGCGGTCGCTCGCCTCGACGCTGCCCACCGCGTTGCTCGGCTCACCCAATTCATAACCGTCGCCCGGCAGCAATACCACCCGGAAACCCTCCGACGGCTCGACGGCGGCGTCGTTGACCGTGGTCAGAATATTCGTGCTCGCGCCGACGGACGTCTCGCACGTCGCCGTGGCGCCGAAACAGTCCGCGCCTTGCGCGCCCGCCGCCAGGTCACCGGAGTCTATGCCGACGCCGGCGGTCGGGGAAACCACCCGGTAGTTGACGCTCATATTCATCGTCACAAACGTGGCGGTCAACGTCATCGCCACGGCATCGCCTTCCGCGACGTCCGCTACGACGCTCTCTATCGAGACCACCGGAAGATCGGCAGGAATCACCGCCGTCACCGTGGAGGGGGTGCCCAAAGTCACGGAACCGCTGCCGCCGCCCGTCGGCTGATTGATTCTCACCATGTACGACTCGTCGGGCTCCATGTACGACTCGTCGTCAACTATCCACAAATCTATGTTCTGCCGCGTGACACCCACCGCAAAGCGCAACTCGCCGGCACCGACCGCAAAATCAGCGGCGGAAGCACCGCCGACGGTACCCGACACGACTTGCCACGGCACCACGGTCTCCTCGGTCGCCTCGCCGCCCGCAAGCGACACCGCGAACCGCGCGGTCGTGCCTTCCGCACCGCCGGACACAAGATCCGACAACGACACCGTGATCTCGTCGTTCGCGGCTATCGTCGCCGACGCCGAACCCTCGTCCGCCGACACCGAGGCCGCGCCGAGCGCTCCCCGCACCTCGACCAGCCCGACGGTCAGCGTCTCCGCGCCCTCGTTGAGCGCGTCGTCCACCACCTCGAGCGTGATCGTAGCGGTGGTCTCATCTTCCACTATTTCCACCGCCGTCGAAGGCGTCAGCGTGTAGTCGCCGGCGTCCCCTCCGCTCACCGTAAACGGGATCGTCAGCGTCGCCGTGGCGGTCGAGTTCGCGGTTACGACGAACTCGGCCGTGCGCCCGCCCGCCGTCGGCGCACCCTCGACCAGATCGCCCGAGTCGCTGCGCGCAATCGAGACTTCCAACTCGTCGTCGTCGTTGATCGTGAACGCGGTGCTCCTGGACGAGGCCGCGGCGGCCAATACGGCCGTCTCGGTGCCCGCGGTGATCGCGAGCAGCTCTATCGCGACGTCTTCGTCGGACTCGTTCAGCTTGTTGTCAATCAGCGTGATTATGACGGTCGCAGTGCTGTTGTCGGTGCCGACCGTGAACGTGTTCCCCGAACCCGACCTCGTGTAATCCTCCCCGTCAGTGGCCGATCCGGACAGCCTGTAGCGCACCGTAACCGACTCTGACGGATCCATAGGGGTGCCGTTGGTATCCACCAGTTCCACACCGATACCAATGGTGTCGGTGCTGGATTCGGCGATGCTGAATTCGCCCATCCGGTAATAGGCGTGCTGGTTCCGATGGTGCACAATCGCCCTCGCTATCAACCGGGTTTCGGCGTTGATCTCGGCCGTCGCCGGCGCGACCGGCAGATTGTTGGTGTGGTCGCCGCCACCGCCGGTCGCTTCCGTGACTTCTACGCGGAAGCTTTCCACCCCCTCCCCGTAGTCGTCGGCGCGCAAGGTTACCGAAAACGTCGTGCTTCTCTCGCCTGCGGCCAGCATAACCATGCCCTCAAGCGCGCCTTCGAAGTCTTCGGCAGTGACGTCCGTGCCGGTAACCCGGTACGACACCTGCATCGCCTCCGTCAGCGTGACCGATTGCGCCGTCAGCCCGATGGTGAATTCCAGCGCTTCTCCCTCGTCGGCGGACGTCGCATCCGACGCCGCTATGGTCAACGCGCGGTCGCTCGCCTCGACGCTGCCCACGGCACTGGTGACGGCGCCCAATGCATAGCCGTCGCCGGACAAAAGAATTATCCGGAAACTTTCCCTCGGCTCCACCAGGTCGTCATTCTCGAACCCTAGCAAAGTGGTATCACTTCCGTCTCTTACCGCTGCCTGGCACCTCGCCGTCGCGCCAAAGCAGTTTCTGTCGGCAGGCCGCAAATCAGCACTCTCAACGTCGGTGCCGGTGGTATCTCCCACGCCGGCGACTCTATAGTAGACGGTTACATCTCCCGGCGGGGTGGGTGCGACAACAAAACCCGCCGACGCACTACTCGCCTCGGACACCGCATCTAGAGGACCTCTGATGGAGACCACCGGAACGGAAACGTCAATAAGGTCTTGCTCGCCGTCAGAAACCCCGATTGTCGCGGCAGCCGACGCGGTAATTGACACGTAGTACTGCTCCGCCACTTCTATATTATCGGGATCGTCGTAGGTAGCGACGCTTATAGTGATACTGTTCTGGCCGAACGGAACCGTCGTACGACTCGTGGGAAAAGCGGCGTCCGGCGACCTATCTTCGTCATAGTCAAAATCACCCGGTTCCACCCGGTCGGGATTAGACCCGCTACCGCCATCAGAAATCTCCCACGTAAATCGCACCTGCCCGTCGGAAGGACGCGACAAATTGACGGTGAAAACGACGGGCTGTCCTCTGGAGGTCGCCTGCACCGGGGCCAGATCCAACTGCGGATCACTCGGCGCGATAGCCGCAGAAGCCGAGGATTGCACGGCCAGAGGAACGGCGGCGCTCTCCGACGCCGACGTCTGCAACGTCAACAGCGTCACGACAAAACCCTCTTCCGGTTCCGAGTCCACGTCGTCGTTAAAGGACACGTTGATCACGCCGCGCGTCGAGCCTTCGCGCAGTGCCAACGTGCCCATGAACGGCAGGGAAGTCTGACCCTGGAAATCATCGTTGTCCGCCGGCTCATCCCCGAAACCGCTTACCCGATAAAAGACGTAGGTGCCGGTGGTGACACCGGGCGCCTGCACGTCGAACGCGATGCTCGTGCCTTCGGCGGCGACCGGCGTCCGCGCCGTTATCGTCGCCATCGGGCGCAGGCTCTGAATCGGACGGGGCCTTTGCGTCAAACTACCGGCGCGGTAACCGCCCGCGCCGTCGCTGACAACCGACATGGCCCGCTCCTGGATCTCGCTCTGGCTGCTGCGCAGTATCGTAGATCGCATATCGATCTCCATGCCGGGCAGGCGGTCGCGGTCGGCAATCGGCAGGCGCACGGTGAAAAGCCGCGTCTTGCCGTCGCTGCCGTGCGCAAGCTGGAACAGGTCGGTGGCGGTGGCGTCTTCCAGTTCCCACGCGTCTATCACTATGCGCGGATTCAGCGCGGTCGTGGCGGCGCCCGCGGCCTGGTAATCGCGCAGTATGTATTGCACGCCCGTGACGGTGCCGCTCGCGTTGCCGTACGCGGACCAGTCAAAGTAGGAAGTTATGTCAGCGCCGGTTACGGTTACCGCGGTATTGCTACTGAAGTTGAAAAGGAGTTGCAGCGTGTCGAGACGTATCGTCGTCTCGGGGTTTGTGTTCGACAGCACGTCATTGCTGCTCGATTCGAGATAAACGTCGAAGACGTAGAACTCGGTGTCTTCGACGCGTTCATTTTCCACGGAAACGGTAGCCTGAAGAATGGCGTGGGCAGAGTTCGCCACGCACGCGAGGAGCGCGGTAGCGATAAATCTCGCTGCTGATTTCATATGGGTTCTTCCCATGACTGTGGTGTTAAAACAAAGCAAAGGCCTGCAATCAAGGGGCGCATCATACACCAATGGCCGCCATAATCAAGTCCTCGTCCCCACGCACCGCAAAGCGGCTGGCAGGGCGGCCAAGTGCCCCCCTGCCGATAAGTAATCCTACAATAATCAAATACATAAGAGTAAAGTGGAAGCCGGGGGGGCGCCGGCGGTTACACCGGCCGGGGACGCCCGCCCGCCGAGCGCGCCCGTGCGACCGGCACCGGCCCGCCGCCGGTTACGCGCACGGGGTTGTTGGCATCGTCGACGGCGACCGACACCGGCACGTGCGCCGCGGCTTCCTGCCGTGACAAAATCGCGTAGGCGCACACGATCACCAGATCGCCGGGCACCGCTTTGCGCGCCGCGGCACCGTTGCACGACAACACGCGGCTGCCGCGTTCGGCGGCGATCGCATAAGTGGCCAAGCGCTCGCCGTTCGACAAGTTGTAGATTTCGATCCGCTCGTGTTCGGCGATTTGCGCAAGCTCGAGCAACTCTCCGTCTATCGCGCACGAACCCTCGTAGTCGAGACGCGCGTGCGTGACCCGCGCCCGATGCAGTTTCGATTTCAGGAACAGCAAGTCCATTGCGGCGACATTATATACGAACGGCGCCGGCGTCACTGCAACGGGCGTTCGCCCTGCATAAGATCCCGGATGCTCTCGCGCAGGCGCACGAGGTGCGCGGCACCGCGGTGCGTCATGACCTCGACCGGGCGCGGTCTCGAATTGTAGTTGCCGGCCATCGAGAAGCCGTAGGCGCCCGCCGACAGGATCGCGAGCAGAGTGCCGCTGCGCACACCGGCCAGGCGCGCCCGTCCCAGCACGTCGCCGCTCTCGCATACCGGGCCTACGACGTCGAACGCGCGCGGCTCGCCGCCGCGCTCGCGCACCGCGACGACGTCGTGGCGCGCCTGGTAGAGCATCGGCCGCGCCAAGTCGTTCATCGCCGCGTCCACCACCGCGAAGTCTCTGCCCCCGTTGCGCTTGCAGCGCAGCACCGTGGTCAACAACACGCCGGCGTCGCCGACGATCGAGCGCCCCGGCTCGACCAGGATGCGATACGGACGCGCGCCGACGGCGTCGACAATCACGCGCACGTAGTCCTCGACCGGCGGCGGACTGGCGTCGGCGTAGGCAATGCCGAAACCGCCGCCGACGTCGACGTGGGCCAGGTCGTCGCCGCGCCGCGCGAGCTCGTCGGCAAGCTCCAGCACCGATTGCAGCGCCCGGCGGTACGGCGCGGTCTCGGTCACCTGCGAACCGATGTGGCAATCCACGCCGCGCGCCTCGAGCAACGGGCTGCGGCGGATCTCGTCGTAGAGCGCCCCGGCTTCGACCGCGGCGACGCCGAACTTGCTTTCGCGCAATCCGGTGGCGACGTGCGGATGGGTGTCGGCGTCCACGTCCGGGTTGACGCGCACCGCCACCGGCGCGACGCGCTCCTGCTCGCCCGCGATTTGCTCAAGCAGGCCGAGTTCCTCGGCCGACTCGACGTTGAAGCAGCCGATGCCGGCGGCGAGCGCCCGCTCGATTTCCCAGCGTTGCTTGCCGACGCCGGAAAACACGATCTTTCGCGGGTCGCCGCCGGCTTGCAACACGCGCGCAAGCTCGCCGCCGGAGACGACGTCGAAACCGCTGCCGAGACGCGCCAGCACGCCGAGCACCGCGAGGTTGGAACAAGCCTTGACGGCGTAGCAGACGAGGTGCGCGCGCGCGCCGAAGGCTGCGTCCACGCGCCGCCAGTTGTTCTCGATGCCGCTTCTCGTATAAACGTAGGCGGGCGTGCCGAAGCGGCGGGCGACGTCGGAAAGGCGCACGCCGTCGAGGCGCAGGCCGTCGGCGGCGCGGCGCAACAACGGGCAGGCGCCGAACCCGCCGCGCGCTTCCGGGCTGCTCGTCTCCGGATCGCTCATTGCCGGCGCGAAACCCGCTCCTCGTCCGGCAGATAGAGATCGCCCGTCTTCCCGCACGAGGCGAGCGCCGCCGCGCCGAGCACGGCGGCCAGGAATGCCAGGATTCGTGTCGTCACGTCGGGGGGCCGTGGTATGATTGGGGTGTCGAGTGTATCATCACATTAACGTGAAGTCGCCCGGACGCCGCATCATGAACGAGTATCGAAGAAAATTTTTGCGCGGGGGCGCCGCGCTGTTGTCGCTGCTGGCGGCGGCGCCGGCGCGGCTGTTCGCGAACTGGCCGAAAGAATTGTTCACGACGACCGAGTTCGACCGCACGCTGGCCCTGCTCGCCGGCGGCCAGCCGCGCGACAGCGACGCGATCCGGCTGAAGGTGCCCGGGGTCGCCGAGGACGGCGGCGCCGTGCGCGTCGAGGTTGAGGCGCGACTGGATGGCGTCGAATCCATCAGCCTGCTGGTCGAGAAAAACCCGGTTCCGCTGACGTCGCAATTCGTGATGCACGGGCAAAGCCGCCCGTACGTCGCGACCAATCTCAAAGTGCGCGAGACTTCCGACGTCGTCGCGCTGGTCAAGGCCGACGGGCGCTGGTACAGCCGCCGCGAGACGGTGCGCGTGACCGCCGGCGGCTGCGGCTGAGGCGGGGGCGGCGATGGCGGACTCGATCAAGATGCGCGCGCGCAAGGACGGCGACGGCGTGACCGTCAAGGCGCTGATCACCCACCCGATGGAGACCGGGCGACGACGCGATCGCGACAGCGGCGAACTCGTGCCGGCGCATTTCATCCAGCGGATCGTATGCGAATACAAGGACGAAAAGGTGTTCGAGGCGTACTGGGGAACCGGCGTGTCGAAGAACCCGTTCGTCGCCTTCAAGTTCGACGGCGGCGACAAGGGCGAGAACGTCACGCTCACGTGGGCGGACAATCTCGGCCGCTCGGAAAGTCACGAGGAACAAATCCGCTAGCGGAAAACGCCGGATTGCGTCGCGCCGACCCCGGCGGACGATGGGCCGCGACGCCGACCCGGGCGCGGCGTCAAGTGCGTTTTATCAGCCTGAGAATCTTCCGCTTGGTCTCGCCCAAAAACATCTTGATCTCGCTCGAAGATAGCAAGAGATCGGTTCGATCTCTGAGTAGGAACAGCCGGTACAAGTAATAGGCAAGTCGTTTTCGCATCCTCCAATCCGCCGGATAAGTCCGAAAAAACTTCGGCAGGCATTGAATGCTCGAGGCCCTCATGGGGTAGCCATGCCAGGGCAACCTGCAACTTCCCGTCAGGAAAACCGTACCGTCATATCCCGAGAACAGCCAAGTAACGCAACTCAGGTCGGTTCGAAGAACCTCGGGGGCGTTCGATTCGATCTGGAATCTCTCGTAGTACTCCTGCCTTACGAAAAAAGCATTGTGCGGCAGCACCGACACGAGCTCATAGCCTTTTTCCTTCGCCAATTCGACAAGAGACAATAAACTCGCTCCCTGGGCGACGGACGGATGCGCGGGCTGGACAAACCGCACACACGTGGGAACAGTGGGGTTGAACTCGATAACGACCGCCTTCGGTCTGTATTTCTCGGTGGCTTTCCAGACGTGGTAGTCATTTCCGTCTATATCAATCGAAAGCAGATCGAAATCAACGGGCACCGGGGTGCGCCCCAAAATCTGATCGAGATTGTCCGACCCCGTGAATCCGACAAAGCGGTTTATCGGAATCACGGCGTCCATGCCACCAAACCTTTCCTGCAAACGCTGAAATTTTTCCTCGTCGCCTTCGATCAGGACCGCCGAATATCCCTTGCCTTCAATCAAATGGCACGTGTTGCTCAGGTGCCTCCCGTCCCATGCGCCGAATTCCACGCACCACTGGTCATTTTCAGGAATTACCTCCAGTATCTTTTCAATAATTCCGTCTTCGCCGGTCTGCGAATATACGTCGCGTTTGTATTCCGACAGCCACGTCGGTGACTTCGTCGTTTTCATCCCCCGGGCGCGCGCGGCGTTGCCCTGATGCTGTCATCCCGAACGACGACGTCATATCCCGACCCGCCCGATTGGATAAACTCGATCAATTCACCCAGGCCCGGATAATCGGGGCCGGTTCCGAAGTCACGGGCGTCGTCAATAATGATCACGTGCCCTAGGTCCGGAGCGTTGAATATAGCCGTTAATTCTTCGAGGATGGGCGTGTCTTTCGCACCGCGCCCGGTGATGCCGCCGGAATAATGCCCGTCCAGCCAGAACAAGGCGGGCTCTCTTATCATAGCCATCAATTTTCCGAGCACGACGCCACTGTCTCCATGAATCACCTCTATATTTCGCGCTTGCTCGAATCTTTTGCTGGCCGCCTTGAACAAGGTATCATCTATTTCGATAGTATATACCCGATCGAAAGCGTGTTCCACCGCCGCAACCGTGCCTCCCATGAGCGTTCCGGTCTCGACCAGTATCGAAAGTCCATACTTGCGCGCGTAATCTATCAAAGTCCGATGTTTGACCTCGGGCGGCGGAGGCACTGGCCTTCCATCTCTCTCCCATGCGGAGATTATCCGCTTCGATGCGCGCCATTCGCTGAACGATACATACCTTGCCCCGAGCCAGGGGGTGCGCAGAATCATTCTCAGGAGCATTCTTTTCGCATCCCCCAACATTCGCCGTTTCACTTTCATTTGCGCTCACCCGCGAGCGGTTCGGCCAGGTATTCTTGCGCGCGGGCGATCTGTCGCCTGACCAATTCCGGCGCCGGGCCGCCGTGGGCGCGCTTCGCGCGCAACGAGTCGGCGGGTTGCGCGACACTCGCCGGCGCGACCTCGATCGCGGCTTGCGGGCACAGTTGCGCGAGTTCCTCCGCGCTGATCTGGTGCAGCGTGCGTCCGCTGTCGGCGGCCAGCGCAACGGCGCGCCCGACGGCGCGGTGTGCGTCGCGAAACGGCACTTGCAACGACACCAGATAGTCGGCAAGGTCGGTGGCGGTCGAGAAGCCGCTTTGCGCGGCCTCGGCAAGGCGCGCGCGCATAACGCGCATCGCCGGCAGCACGTCGGCGAGCACGCCGACGCAGGCGAGCGTCGTGTCGAGCGCGTCGAACAGGATGTCCTTGTCCTCCTGGTTGTCGCGGTTGTAGGCCAGCGGTTGCGCCTTCATCAGCGTCAGCATCGCCATCAGCGCGCCGTACACGCGCGCGCTCTTGCCGCGCACCAGTTCGGCCACGTCCGGGTTCTTCTTCTGCGGCATGATCGAGGAACCGGTGCAGTAGCGGTCGGGCAGCGTGATGAAACCGAATTGCGGCGACGCCCACAACACCAGCTCCTCGCAAAAACGCGACAGGTGCATCATCAGCAACGCGCAGGCGGCGCAAAACTCGATCGCAAAATCGCGGTCCGAGACGGCGTCCAGCGAGTTGTCCGAGACCGCGTCGAAACCGAGCGCCGCGGCGATCCCGTCACGGTCGAGCGCGTAGTTGACGCCGGCGCCGGCGCCGCTGCCGAGCGGCAGCACGCCGATACGCCCGCGCACGTCGCAAAAGCGCGCGTCGTCGCGCTTGAGCATCTCGAACCAGGCCATCATGTGGTGCCCGAAAGTGACCGGCTGCGCCACCTGCAAATGCGTGAACGCGGGCATCACGCTGTCGCTCTCGCGCGCCGCGACGCCGACGACGGCCGCCTGCAGGCGGCGTATCTCCAGGCGCATCGCAAGCGCTTGGCGGTCGAGATAAAGCCTCAGGTCGGTCGCCACCTGGTCGTTGCGCGAACGCGCGGTATGGAGCTTCTTGCCGGCGTCGCCCGTCATCTCTATCAGGCGCGCCTCGATGTTCATGTGCACGTCCTCGAGCGACTCCTTCCACGCGAAGCGCCCGTCCTCGATCTCGGCGCGAATCTCGGCCAGGGCGCGGGCGATGGCGCGCGCCTCGGCGGGCGTCAGCACGCCGACCTTCTCCAGCGCCCGGGCATGCGCGATCGAGCCTTCGATGTCCTCGGCGTACAGCCGCCGGTCAACGTCCACCGACGCGGTAAAGCACTCGACGCGGCGCTCCACCGCCTCCCGGAAACGCCCACCCCACGGTTTAGATTGGCTGGTTTTCTCACTCATCGGATGAAAAAGGCGGCGGTGGCAGCGGCTACCATTGTGACCGCGCAACGCATGGGGTTGCGCCCCGCAAGGCAACAAAAACAAGGATAATAATGCCTTCCATACCCGTTCGGGGCGGGGGCGACGCGCTGTTAAAGCAACTGGGCCGAACGACCGCCAGAGGTATTATATACCTGTCCTGTGCGGCCTCGCTCGCCGTCGTCGTCCTCGTCTCCCTGCACTTCGCGCTCGGCGGCGGTTCCCCCGGTTTCCTGGCGCCGCTGATCGTGGCACTGCAACTGGCGGGCTGCGCCCTGACCGCGCTCATGCTGCGGCGCCTGCGCGGCGCCCGGCGGCGCGACGCCGAGGACGACGCCCCGCTACAGCGCATCCGCTGGCATTTTCTGTTCAACACCCTAAATGCTACCGTTCATCTGATAAAGACGCGCCCGGACGTAGCCGAGGCTAATCTTGGACACCTGTCGGAAATTTTCAGGATGATGCTGTCCCAGAAAAAGCGAACGACGCTGGCCGAGGAAGTCCGGGTGGCACGGCGCTACGTCGAGATCGAGCGCCGGCGGCTGGGGGTCAGGCTGCGCGTCAAGTGGCGGCTGCGTTGCGGCGATACCGCGGCGATACTCGTGCCGTCGCTGATCTTGCAGCCGCTGATCGAGAACGCGATCTATCACGGCGTCGAGCCGCGCCCGGACGGCGGCGACGTGCACGTCGCCGTGGCGGTGCGCGGACGGCGCCTGACGTTCGACGTCCGCAACCCGGCGCAGCCGGCGCACCACCATCGGCACGGCAACCTCATGGCGCAAAAAAACATCCGCCTGCGCCTGCACGACGCCTACGGCGCCGATTTCGATTTTTCCGGAGGACAGCGAGCGCGGGAATACCGCGTGAAAATCAACATTCCTCTGGAGAGAGACGATGATGAGCATATTGATCGTGGATGACGACAAGAGCGCCTGCGAACGCCTGAGCCGGATGGTCGGCGACGCGCCCGGGTGCTGCGTCGCCGGACACGCGGGCAACGGCTTCGACGCCGTGCGCAAGGTGGACGAGCTGGGCGTGGACGTCGTGTTGATGGACATACACATGCCCGGCATGGACGGCCTGGAGGCGGCGTACCACATCGGCCACGCCGAGCACCCGCCGCGGATCGTGTTCACGACCGCCTACGTGCAGCATGCGTTCGCCGCGTTCGGTCTCAACGCCGCCGGCTATCTGTTGAAGCCGGTGCTGCGCGAGCGCTTGAACGACAAGCTCGAACAGCTGCGCGGCATGCACGCGTTCGACGTGCGCGAACCGCCGCCCGGCAAGAAAACCCGCAGCCACGTCTATTGCCGCGTCGGCAAGGCGCTCGAACTGATCGCGATAAAAAACGTCATCCTGTTTCGCGCCGACCACAAATACACCGTGGTCTATCACACCGCCGGGCGCAACCTGATAGAGGACCCTCTCAAGTATCTGGAGCAGGAATTCGCCGACCGCGTGATACGCATACACCGCAACACGCTGGTCAACAAGGCGTTCATCAAGTCGTTTGAAAAAGACGCCGGCGGGCGCGTGCGCGTGTCGCTCAAGGATTTTCAGCAGAAACTGTACGTGAGCCGGCGCCACGTCGCCAAGATCCGCGACTTCATGAAACAATTCGAGGTGGTGCTGCGGGAACCGGAAGGACACGACGCGCACGACTATTATTGAGCGCCGGCGCGCGTGATGACGCGCGCCGGCGCATCGCGTACCATGCGCCGACGGGGTGCCGATGACACCGAACCACGAACAGATACGCGTCGCCACGCGCAACAGCCCGCTCGCGTTGCGCCAGGCCGAGCTGGTCGCGGCCGCCCTGCGGGCGCGCGACGCACGGCTCGCGCCGAAGATAACGCCCATGGCGACGCGCGGCGACGCGCCGACGGCGTGGGCCTCGAGCACCATGGGCGCCGCTGGCGGCAAGGGACTGTTCACCCGGGAACTCGACCGCAGTCTGCTGGACGGGCATGCCGACCTGGCGGTGCACTCGATGAAAGACGTGCCCGCAACCATCCCCGACGGCCTGGTCGTGGCCGCCGTCCTGAGGCGCGCCGAACCCACGGACGCATTCGTCTCGAACGACTACCCCAGCCTCGAACACCTGCCGCGCGGCGCGCTCGTCGGCAGCGCCAGCCTGCGCCGCCGCTGCCAGATAAAACACCGCTATCCGTGGCTTGCGATGCACGACCTGCACGGCAACGTCGGCACCCGCCTCGATAGATTAGACGCGGGCGACTACGACGGCCTGATTCTCGCCTGCGCCGGTCTCGAACGCTTGGGCCTGGCCGGACGAATCCGCGCGGTGCTGCCGTGCGACGTGGTGTTGCCCGCCGCCGGCCAGGGCGCGATCGGAATCACGTGCCGCGCCGACGACGACGGCGCGTTGTCGTTGCTGGCGGCGCTCGATGACCACGACACGCGCGTCTGCGTCGAAACCGAGCGGGCACTCGCGCGCCACCTGGGCGCCGACTGCCGCTGGCCGCTGGCGGCGTACGCGACGCTGGCCGACGGCCGGCTGCGCCTGCGCTCGCTGGTCGGCGACGGCGACGGCGAGCGCCTGCTGCGCGACGACCGCCGGGGCGCGGCGCGTGGCGGCGCGCGCCTGGCGCGCGCCGCCGCCGACGCGCTGCTGGAGAAAGGCGCCGCCGAACTGCTCGCGCACGGCGCCGGCTAAGAGCGTGACGCCGCCTCTCAAAGGCCTGCGCGCGATGGTCACCCGTCCGGCGCATCTCGCCGGGCGCCTGTCGGCGCTGTTGGCCGCCGAAGGCGCCGAAGTCATCCGCCGCCCGTGCCTCGAAATCATACCCCTGAGCGACACCCCGGCGAACCTCGCCGTGGCGCGCGGGCTGGCGCGTTATCGGCTGCTGGTGTTCGTCAGCCGCAACGCGGTGGCGGCGGCATACGATCTGCTGCGGCGCGCCGGCGCCGGATGGCCGCCGCGCGCGCCGACGGCCGCGGTCGGCACCGCGACCGTCGAGGAATTGCGGCGCCTCGGCGTCGGCGACGTCGTCCATCCGGGGCGCATGACCGGCAGCGAGGCGCTGCTTGAAACCGACCTGGTGAAAAACTTGGGCGCGGGCCGCGTGCTGGTGTTTCGCGGCGCCGGCGGGAACGAATTGCTCGCGCGGACGCTGCGCGCGCGCGGCGTCGCCGTAGACTACGCCGAAGTCTATCGGCGGCGCCGGCCATCCGGCGTGCGCCTGGCTTTCGGCGGCGCCGGCGACCCCGGCGTGATCCTGTCGGCGAGCAACCACAGTCTGCGCAACCTGTGGCACCTGACCGACGCGGCGTCACGCCCGCCGCTGCAAAAGATCCCGGTCGCGCTCGGTGCGCCCGCGATGACGCGCCTGCACGCGGAGCTGGGTTTCACCGCGCCGCCGATTGTCGCCGCCAGTCCGCTGGACGAGGACCTGTGCGACGCCGTCGTGCGCTGGCGCCGAGCAGCGTCGTGAGCGCCGCCGCCGCGACCTCGCTTACGGCGGCGCGCGGCCTTTTGTATAATGCCGACGCATGACCTTTCCGATCTCCCGCGCCGGCGGCCCGACCGCGCGCGGCACCTCATGAACGAAACCGGGGGCGGCGCGCGCACAACGCCGCGTGGCGCGCACCGAAGCGCGGTTTTCCTGCTGCTGCTCGGCTTCTGGTTGGCGCTCTCCGGACATTACGCCGCACCCATGGTCGCGCTCGGCGGCGCCTGCGCGGCGCTTGTAACCGCGTTGTCGTCGCGCATGAGAGTCATCGGCACCGGGCGGCACCGCGCCGGGTTTTATCTGAGACTGCCGCTCTACGCGGTATGGCTGCTGTGGCGCATCGTCGTCGCCAACTGCGACGTGGCGCGCCGGATACTGCATCCGAAGCTGCCGATCAGCCCGTGCTTCGTCGAGGTCGAGGCGGTGGCCGGCGGCGCGCTGTCGCGCGTCGTCCAGGCCAACTCGATCACGCTGACGCCGGGCACCATCAGCGCCGACTTCGGCGACGGCGTCATTCGCGTCCACGCGCTGAGCGAAGAGGCGGCGCAAAATCTGCGGCGCGGCGAATTCGCGGCCCGGGTGTCGCGGCTCGGGTGACGGCGATGGCGGTCATGATAGTCGCGGCGCTGACGGCGGCGATGCTGCTGGTACTGGTGCACACCTGGCGCGCCACCGGACTGTTCGACCAGATCCTCGCGATCAACGTGTTCGGGACGCTGGCGATCGCGCTGATCGCGGGCCTGGGGGCGTTGTCCGGGCGCGGCTATTTCATAGACATCGCGCTGCTCTACGCGCTCGTCAATTTTGTCGCGACCATCGCCATCCTGCGCCTGTTCAGCAAGCGCCGTTTGCGCTGGCCGCGGCCGCGGAGCGACGATGGCACCGTGGATTGACGCCGCCGCCTGGATGCTCGCGGTCTCGGGCTGCGCGTTCGTGCTGATCGGCGCCGTCGGCATGCTGCGGATGCCGGACTTCGCCACGCGCGCGCACGCCGCCAGCCTGATAGACGTGTTCGGCACGATGCAGATCATCGCCGCGCTGGCGCTGGCGGGCGTCCAGCGTTCGGGCGGCGACCCGGTGTCGCTGAAGCTTGCGTTGATCATCGTATTTTTGCTGATCACGGCGCCGGCGGCGATACACGCGATTTTCAAGACCTATCTACGACACCGCGCCGTGCCTCCGGCACCCGGCGAATAAGCAGGCGACGGCGTGAGCGGCCAACTGCTGACGTGTGCGCTGCTGACCCTGGCGGCGATAACGGCGGTCATCATCGCGCGCACCGACAACCTGTTCTCGGCGGCCTTCCTGGCCGGCATGTCGAGCCTGCTGAGCGCGTCGCTGTTCCTGGCGCTGGACGCCCCGGACGTGGCCTTCACCGAAGCCGCGGTCGGCGCCGGCGTCGGCACGATATTCTTTCTCGCGACCATCGCCGCCACCGCCACGCACTACGCGTACTCGGCGTCGAGAAAGACGCTGGCACTGGCGCTGACCGGCGTCGTCGGCTGGCTGATGTTTTATTCGATGCTCGACTTCCCGTACCTGGGCGACGCCTCGCTGCCGTTGCACGACCACGTCGCGCGCCATTATCTGGAGAACTCGGCGGCCGAGGTCGGGCCGCCGAACGTCGTGACGTCGGTGCTCGCAAGCTACCGAGGCTTCGACACCCTGGGCGAGGTCGCGGTGATCTTCACCGCCGGCGTCGGCGTCCTCATCGTGCTCGGTCTGGGGCCGGCGGCGCGCGACGCCGGCAAGTGACGTGGCCACCTTTATCACCAGAAACCCGATCCTGCGCGAGACCGCCCACACGCTGGCGCCGACGACGCTGCTCTACGCGCTCTACGTGCAGTTTCACGGCGACTACGGCCCCGGCGGCGGCTTTCAGGCCGGCGTCATCTTTGCGGTCGGACTGATACTCTACGCGCTGACCTACGGCGTGGAGCGGGCCGGCGCGGTGCTGTCGCGACGCACCGCCGAGGTGCTGGCGGCGGCGGGCGTGTTGCTCTACGCGCTGACCGGCGTCGCCGGCATCGCGCGCGGCGGCGCCTTCCTCGACTACACGGTGCTGGCGGAAGAGCCGCTGTCGGGACAACACCTGGGCATCTTCGCGATCGAACTCGGCGTCGGCGTGACCATCGCAGGCGTCGTCATGTTGATATTTTACCTGCTGATGGACGCGGCCGCGCGTGATTGAAAAACTGCTGCAAGGCTATCACCACCTCGCCATCGTGTTCCTGATGATGGCCGGCTTCTACGTGCTGATAGCCTACGACAACCTGGTGAAGAAGCTGATCGGCCTGAACCTGCTGCAAACGGCGGTGTTCCTGTTCTTCATCCTGATGGGCAAGGTGGGCGACGGCAGCGCCCCGATCCTGACGCCGGCGGTCGCGGTCTATTCCAACCCGCTGCCGCACGTGTTGATCCTGACGGCGATCGTGGTCGGCGTCGCCTCGACCGCGCTCGGGCTGGCGCTTGCGATCCGCATCAACCGCGCGTACGGCAGTCTCGACGACCGTCTGATCGGGGAACTCGAACGCGCGCGCGATTGAGCGCGTACGCGGCCGGTGAACGACGCACTGCTCGCCCAGCTGCCGCTGCTGCTGGTCGTCGTGCCGCTGATAGGCGCCGCGCTGTGCCTGCTGCTGCGCGACGCGCGCGCGGTGCGCGCGACGACGCTGGTCATCGGCGCGGGCGCGCTGGCGGCGTCGCTGGTGCTGTTCGCGCGCACCGCCGGCGGCGACGTGCTCGACTACGCCGTCGGCGGCTGGCCGCCGCCGTGGGGCATCGCCTACAGGGTCGCGCAAATCAACGCATTGATGGCGCTGCTGCTGGGCGTGGTGTTCGTAACCGGCGTCCTCTACGCCGGGCGCAGCCTCGCGCGCGAGCTGCCGCGGCGGCGCCTCTACCCGGTGTACGCGGCGCTGCTCATCTGCCAGTCCGGTTTCTTCGGCGTCGCCCTGAGCGACGACCTGTTCAACATCTTCGTGTTTCTCGAGATGGCCTCGATAGCGGGCTACGCGCTGGTGGCGGCGGCGCGCACGCCCAGGGCCCTGACCGCCGCCTACCGCTACCTGCTGATGGGCACCGTCGGCGCCGCGCTGTTCCTGCTTGGCATAGGCTATCTCTATCTGTTGACCGGCACGCTGAACCTGTCGGACGTGGCGGCGCGGATGCCGCCGACGTCGCCGGCGGTGGTGGCCGCGGCCAGCTTCATCGGCGCCGGGCTTTTGCTGAAGGCCGCGCTGTTTCCGCTGCACCCGTGGCTGCCGAACGCCTACACCCACGCGCCGTCGGCGATCGTCGCGGTGCTTTCCGGCAGCAGCACCAAAATCGCTCTGTTTCTGCTGGCGCGCGTCCTGTTCCAGATCTTCGACGCCGACGCGCGCGCGCCGCCGCTGACCGACGCGCTGCTGGTGCTGGCGCCCGCGGCCATCGTCGTCGGTTCGGTGACGGCCTTCCGGCAACGGCAGGTCAAGCGCATGATGGCGTACTCCAGCGTCGCGCAAGTCGGCTACATCGCGCTCGGCCTCGGTCTGGCGACGCACGCCGGCGTCGCCGCGGGCCTGGTGCACGTGTTCAACCACGCGGTCATCAAGGCGTCGCTGTTCATGGCGCTCGGCTGCGTGGTGTGGCGGCTCGGCGCCGCCGACCTTTCGGATCTGGCGGGGCTGTCGCGACGGATGCCGTGGAGCGCGGCGGCGATCGTCGTCGGCGCCATCAGCCTCGTCGGCATACCGTTGACCTCGGGCTTCATCAGCAAATGGTACCTGGTGATCGCGGTGCTCGAGACGCAGGCGTGGCTGCTCGCGTTCGTCGTGCTCGCCGGGTCGCTGCTGAGTCTCGCCTACGGCTGGCGCCTGATCGAGGCCGCCTATTTCCGCGAACCCGCGCCGGAGCGCGAGGGGCGCGCCGGCGAGGCGCCGCCGGCCATGCTGGCGGCGACCTGGGCCCTGGTCGGCGTCAATCTGTTCGTCGGCGTTCAACCGTCGTGGCTGACGCGCGCCTGCCTCGACGCGGGCGCGGCGCTGCTGCGCTGACTGGAAACGGGCGATGACCGCGGCGCAGACGCTGCTGAGCGCGTGCCTCGCAAGCCCGTTCGCGCTGGCCGCGATCAGCGCGTCGTGCCGGCGCTGGCCGCGCGTGCGCGACGCCGCGAACCTGTTGCTGCCGTTCGTCTCGCCGGCGGCGCTGGCGCTGCTTACGATGCAGCCGCAAACGACCGTGCACGTCGCGCAAATCGTCGAAGGCGCCGGCATCGCGTTCGCGCCGGAGCCGGTGGGCCTGGTGTTCGCGGCCCTGGTGTGCGTGTTGTGGCCGCTCAGCATGCTCTACTCGCTGGCGTATCTGCACCAGAACAAGGTGCGCCGAATCACGTCGTTTCTGACGTACTACAACGTAGCCATCGGCTGCGCGCTGGGCGTCGCGTTCGCGGACAACCTGCTGACGCTGTTCATTTTCTACGAGGCGCTGACGCTGTGCACGTATCCGCTGGTCACCCACGACAGGAGCGCCGACGCGCTCGCCGCCGGACGGGTGTATCTCGGCGTCCTGGTCGGCTCGTCGGCGCTGCTGCTGCTGCCCGCGATCGTCTGGATTTACCACGTCGCCGGCACGCTCGATTTCACGCCCGGCGGCATCCTCGCCGAACACCTCGATACGACGCAGGCGACGTGGTTGCTATTGCTCGTCGCGTTCGGCGCCTCCAAGGCCGCGCTGATGCCGCTGCACCGCTGGCTGCCGCGCGCGATGGTCGCGCCGGTGCCGGTCAGCGCGCTGCTGCACGCGGTCGCCGTGGTCAAGGCCGGCGTGTTCGTGATCATCAAGAGCGTGCTCTACGTCTTCGGCACCGAGCTGCTGGAAGACGGCGGCCGGTGGCTGGCCTACGCCGCGGGTTTTACGATCATCGCCGCGTCGCTGATGGCGCTGCGCCAGGTCAGCCTCAAAAAAATGCTCGCGTATTCGACCGTAAGCCAGCTCTCCTACATCCTGCTCGGCGCGGCGTTGCTGAAACCGGCGGCGCTGCTCGGCGCGGTGCTGCACGTGCTCGCGCACGGCTTCGCAAAAATCACGCTGTTCTTCGCGGCCGGCGCGATTCAGACCGCGAGCGGCAAGACGCGCCTCGACGAAATGGCCGGCATCGGACGCCGTATGCCGTGCACCATGGGATTGTTCGCGGTGGCGGCGCTCGCGATCATCGGCCTGCCGCCGCTCGCGGGCTTCGTCGGCAAGTGGTTTCTGTTGGAAGGCGCGGTCGCCGGCGACGATTACTTCGCGGCCGCGGTGCTGATCGCCGGCAGCGCCCTGAGCGCGGCCTACCTGGTGCCGGTGCTCTACCGTGCCTTTTTCATGGACGCCGCGGGCGGCGACGCCGCGCACGGCGAGGCGCCGGCGGCGATGCTGATCGCGATGCTGATACCGGCGTTGTTTTGCGCCGCGCTGTTGTTCGCGGCCGACGCGGTCGTCGCTTTCGCGGCGCCGGCGACGGGCGCCGCCGCGCTCGCGGGAGCGGCGCCGTGAACCTGAAACCCGTATTCGCGGTGATCGGCGCGGGTATCGCGCTGCTGCTGTTGCTCGAAGCGATGAGCGGCGGCTATTCCGACGCGGTCTTCGGCTTCTACGCCTGGTTCGGATTCGCAACCTGCGTCGGCCTCATCATCGGCGCGCTGGCGCTCGGCAAACTGGTCAAGCGCAAGGACGACTACTATGACGATTAACCGGCGATGACCGGCTGGATGCTCATCCCCCCCGGCCTGGTGCTGCTGATCGCGGCACCGCTGGTATGCGTCGCCGGGCGCGCCCGGGCGTGGCTGCTGCTGGCGCCGCTGGCGGCCTTGCTGCTGGCGCTGCTGCTGCCGGAGGGCGCGGCGCTGCGCCTGCGCTTTCTGGGACACACGGTGGCGCCGCTCGAGGTGACGGCACTGGGACGCCTGTTTGCGATCACGTTCTCGCTGATGGCGTTAGGCGGCACGTTGTTCGCGCTGCGCCAGGCGAAAAAAAGCGAGCTTGCCGGCGCCCTGACGTGCGCCGGCAGCGCGATCACGCTCACGTTGTGCGGGGATTTCATCACGTTCTTCGTGTTCTGGGAACTGATGGCCGCGGCCTCGGCGCTGATCATCTTCAGCGCGGCGACGCCGGCCGCGGCCGCGGCCGGCAAACGCTACGCGCTGCTGCACGTGCTGGGCGGCGTCGTGCTGCTCTACGGCATCGTCGGGCTGGTCGTCGAAAGCGGCGACGCCACGCTGCGCCCGGTCGCGCTCGACACCCCGCACGGATGGATGATACTCGCGGGCATCCTGATCAACGCCGGCGCGCCGCCGTTGTCGGCGTGGGTCGCCGACGCCTACCCCGAGGCCAGCCCCGGCGGCATGGTGTTTCTGGCCGCGTTCACCACCAAGTCGGCGGTCTATGCGCTGCTCGCGGCGTTCGCCGGCAGCGGCGTGCTCGTGCCCGTCGGCCTGTACATGATCTTCTACGGCATCGTCTACGCGCTGCTCGAGAACGACATGCGCCGCATCCTCGCCTACAGCATCGTCAACCAGGTCGGCTTCATGGTCGTCGGCGCCGGCATCGGCACCGAGACCGCGGTCAACGGCGCCGCCGCCCATGCCTCGGCGCACGTGATCTACAAGGCGCTGCTGCTGATGTCGGCGGGCAGCGTGCTCTACATGAGCGGGCGCCGCAAGTGCACCGAACTCGGCGGCCTCTACCAGACGATGAAGGTGACGACGATCTGCGGCGTCGTAGGCGCGGTCTCGATCTCGGCGGTGCCGCTGACCTCCGGCTTCGTGTCGAAGGCGCTGATCAGCGAGGCGGCGCACGCCACGGCGATGACGTACACCTGGCTTGCGCTGCTCGCGGCCAGTGCCGGCGTGTTTCTGCACGCCGGCATCAAGTTCCCGTGGTTCGTGTTTTTCCAAAGACGGCCGGGCGGCGGCGAACCGTACGACCCGCCGATCAACATGCAGCTGGCGATGATTTTGTTCGCGCTGCTGTGCCTGACGGTCGGCGTCTTCCCGTCGCTGCTCTACGGCCTGCTGCCGCACCCGGTGGACTACGCGCCGTACACCGTCGCGCACGTGCTGGCACAGCTGCAACTGCTGCTGCCGTCGGCGCTGGCGTTCTTCCTGCTGCTGCCGTGGCTGAGGCGCACGGCGACGATCAGCCTCGACACCGACTGGTTCTACCGCGCGCTGCCGGCGCTGCTCGGCGCGGCGCTGGCGCCGGCCGTGGCCGCGTGGCGCGCGCTGCGCGGGCGCATTCCGCGCCGCGCGCTCTACGCGGCGCTCGCGGGCGGCGCGCGCCACGCGACCAGATCGTCGCTGTTGTTCGCGCTCATCCTCGGCACACTGGCGCTGCTGCTGCTGCTGCACTATCGGCACACCTGACGGCCGCGGCCGCAGACGCGCCGCTACGACGACGCCTCGCGGCGCACCGTGACGTTGTCTATCAGCCGCGCCTTGCCGAGCCAGGCCGCGGCCAGCACGACCAACGCCTCGTCGGCGGCGCGCGGCGGCGCCAGCGTCAGCGCGTTGCGCACCTCGACGTACTCGGGACGCAGGCCGGCGGCCGCGAGCCGGCGGCGCGCCTGCGCGGCCAGCGCCCCGGTATCGCGGCACCCGGCGCGCACGCGCGCGGCAAGCCACTGCAAATTGCGGTAGAGGGCGGGCGCGCCGCACCTCTGCTGCGGCGTCAGGTACGCGTTTCGGGAGCTCAGCGCCAAACCGTCGGCGGCGCGCACGGTCGGCACCGCGACGACGTCGACGACGTAACCGAGGCGCGCCGCGAGACGCGCCGCGAGGTCGCGCACGATGCACAGCTGCTGATAGTCCTTCTCGCCGAACACGGCCGCGTGCGGGCGGAACAGATCGAACAACGACGCGACGATGACGGCGACGCCGTCGAAGTGGCCGCGGCGGCGGGCGCCGCACAGGTCGGCCGCGAGCGCCCCGGCCGTGACGGCGCCCAGCGCGCTCGACGCGGGCGGGCAAATCTCGTCGCGCGGCGGCACGAACGCCAGATCGGCCCGGTGTTCCTCGAGCAGCCTCAGATCGCGCTCCTCGCTGCGCGGATAGGCCGCAAAATCATCGGCGCGGTCGAATTGCAGCGGGTTCACGAACAGGCTGACCGCGACCCGCCCGGCCTCGCGCCTGGCGCGCTCGATCAACGCCAGGTGGCCCCGGTGCAGGTTGCCCATGGTCGGCACCAGCACGATACGCGCGCCGGCCTCGCGCCATTGCCGCGCGCGCGCGCGCGCCGCGCCCGCGGCGGTTACCCGCAACACGCCGAAACCGGTGCGCGCGCCGCGTTCAAGCGCGCGCCGCGGGCGGGAAGTCGCGCGCCTTGACGGCGCGCACGTACGCCGCAAACGCGCCCTTTATCGAAGCGCCGTCGCGCAGGAAATTCCCGGCGAATTTCGGCGCCCGCGGGTTGACCCCCAGCACGTCGTGCATGACCAGGATCTGGCCGTCGCAATCGCGGCCGGCGCCGATGCCGATGACTGGCACCGCAAGCGTGCGCGCAAGACGCCCGCCCAACTCTTCCGGCACGTACTCGGCCAGCACCAGGTCGGCGCCGTGCGCGACGCATTCCTCGGCTTGGCGCACGAGCATCTCGGCGGACGCCGGATCTTCGCCCTGCCTGTGCAGCCCGCCCAATTTGTGCACCGATTGCGGTTTCAAGCCGACGTGGGCGCACACCGGCACGCCCTGGCCGCTCAACGCGGCGATGATCTGCGGCGCCCCCTCGGCCGCCTCCAACTTGACGATCTGCGCGCCGCTCTGCATCAGGCGCCTGGCGCCGGCGAGCGCCTGCGCCGGCGTCGGGCAGCTCAGGAAAGGCAGGTCCGCGGCGACCATCGCGCGCTCGACGACGCGCCCCACGCAGCGACAATGGTAGGCGACGTCGCGCACGGACACCGGGATCGTCGTGCGCCGCCCCTGCACGACCATGCCAAGCGAGTCGCCGACCAGCACCAGATCCACTCCGGCGGCGTCCATCGCGCGCGCGAACGTCGCGTCGTACGCGGTCAGGCACGCGATCGGCTCGCGCGCGGCCTTCATGGCCGCGAGCACCGCCAACGTGCGGCGCTCCGGTTCCGTCACGGCACCTTCGGTCATGACCGAAATTATAGACCTTCCGGCAGCAGCGGGCTGGGCACCGGGTTGTAGTAGTTGCGCCCGGCGCGGCGCGACAGGATCTGCTCCTTCAAGTTGCGGTACTCACCCTCGTTGGCGACGAAGTCAATGCCGCCGGTGTTGATGATCAACAGCGGCGCGCCGTCGTAGTGGTGGAAGAAGTCGCCGTAGGCGGCGCTCAGGCGGCGCAGGTAGTCGCTCCCGACGAGGCGTTCAAAACGCCGTCCGCGCTTCTCGATGCGCCGCGCCAGCACCTCGACCGGCGCTTGCAGATAGACGACCAGGTCCGGCTCGACGGCGCGCCCGGCGAGGGCGTCGTAGATGCGCCGGTACAACTCGAACTGACGGTCGTCCAACGTCAGGCGCGCGAACAGGCGGTCCTTCTCGAACAGAAAATCGCTGACCGTTCTTTCGGCGAACAAGTCGAACTGGCGTATCTCGTCGAGCTGGCGCAGCCGCGTCGTCAGGAAATACAACTGCGTCGGCAGCGCCATCCTCCCGGGATCGCGGTAAAACTCCTCGAGGAAAGGGTTGTCCTCGACCTGCTCCAACACCAGCCGGCACGAGAAATCCCCGGCCAGGCGCCGCGCCAAGCTGGTCTTGCCGACGCCGACCGGGCCTTCGACGACCAGATAGCCCGGTTGCACGCCGGCGCCGGCCTCAGCCATCGTTGATCTTGCGGCAGGCGTCGGCGTCGGCGTGCAGCCGCGACAACAGCAGCGACACCGCGCCGCGCCCGGGCACGACGAGATCGGGCGCGATCTCGGCCAACGGGCGCAGCACGAAGGCGCGCAGGTGGGCGCGCGGATGCGGCACCGTCAGGCGCTCGTCGGCGATGATCGAATCGCCATAGACGACCACGTCGAGGTCGAGCGTGCGCGGCCCCCAGCGCTGGCCGCGGCGGCGTCCGAAGGCGCGTTCGACGTGCTGCAACTCGTCCAGCAGCGACAACGGCGACAGATCGGTCTCCACTATGGCGGCCGCGTTGACGTAGTCCGGCTGGCGCGGCCCCACGGCGCGGCTGCGGTACAGCGCCGAGCGCGCGCATACGCGGGTGTCTTTCAGCGCCGCGAGGCGCTCGAGCGCGCGCGCGACGTTGTCGCGCGCGGCGCCCAGGTTCGCGCCAAGGGCCACGGCCGCCATCGTCATCGCGCATCGCCCTCGGCGCCGGCGCGGGCACGGGCGCCGCGCCGCCGCCGCCGCGTTCGGCGCCGCCCGTCGCGCGCGCGAGAGGCGCGCTCGGCCTCCTCGATGCGCGCCCAACCGGGGCAGGTGCCGCGGTCGGCGAGACCGGCCTGCTCCAGCAGGTCGAAGAAATCGTAGGCCGCGCGAAAGCGCGGATGCAGCAGCAGTCGCCGCAAGTCTCTCTTCGCCGGACTCGTGAACAGGCGCTGCAACAGCAGGATGTCGCGCGCGATTGCGATCAGGCGCTGCGGCACCGCGACGCTTTGTCTCTGGTGCCGCGCGACCTCGCGCACCGCGCGCAACAGCGCCTCCTCCGACGAGCCACCGGGCGCCCGGCGGCCGTGCGCCCCGGCCTGGCGCTCGACCACGGCGGCCACCGGGCGCCACCACAAGCCGGCGATCACAAAGGCCGGCGTCGAGGGCAGATCGTCGCGCACGCGCGCGTCGGTGCTTGCCAGCAGCCTGGTGAGAAAATCGTCGAGGGCGCCTTGCGGGTCGTGCTCCAGCGCCTTCATCGTCTGCGGGAACAACACGCCGAACAACCCGTGCTCGCGCAACAGACGATACACCTGGGCCGCGGCGCCGCCGTGGAACAGCTTGAGCAGTTGATCGAACAGGCGCGCCGGCGACACCTCGCGCAGCAGGGCGCGCTGGCGCATGATCTGGCGTCCGGTGCGCTCCTCGGCGACGAGGCCGGGCTTGGCCAGAAAGCGCACCGCGCGCAACATCCGCACCGGATCCTCCAGGTAGCGGCGCTCGGCCTCGCCGATGGTGCGCAGGCGGCGCGCGCGCACGTCCTCGAGCGCGCGCTCGTGGCTGATCAAATTATCGGAAAACGGATCGTAGTAGATCGAGTTGATCGTGAAGTCGCGGCGCAGCGCGTCGTCCTCGAGGCTGCCATAGACGTTGTCGCGCACGATGCGCCCGGCGGCGGCGCGAAAGCCGGCGCCGTCGTCGCCGCCGGCGCGGAACGTCGCCACTTCGGTGATCCCGCCGCCGCGATAGACGTGGGCCAGGCGGAAACGGCGTCCGATCAGCCGGCACCGGTCGAACGACGCGCGCACCTCCTCGGGACGCGCCTCGGTCGCGACGTCGAAATCCTTGGGCGTCTCGCCCAGCAGCAGATCGCGCACGCCGCCGCCGACCAGGTAGCTCTCGTAACCGGCCTGCTGCAGGCGTTCGATGACGTCGCGCGCGCGCGCACACACCGCGGCGGGCGTCAGCCCCAACCGCGAGGCGCGGTCGCGGCGCAGATGACCGCGGCTGTCGCCGGCGCCACCGTTCGCAGCGTTCACCCGCGGCGATCGCCCCAAGTGCCTACCGAGGCCCGCCGAGGCCTACCAATTCTTCGAGCGCATCACGACCAGTTTGGCGGCCTGCACGTCGTCGAAGGTGTACGGGACGCCGCCGGTGCCGTAGCCGGAACGCTTGTGGCCGGCGAACGGCATCCAGTCCACGCGAAAGGCGGTGTGGTCGTTGACCATGACCGACGCCGCGTCGAGACGGCGCACGCAGTAGGCGGCGGTATCGAGGTCGCGCGTGATGACCGCGGCCTGGAACGAATACGGCAGGTCGTTGGCGCGGCGCACGGCGTCGGCGACGTTATCGAACGGATAGACGCAAACGACGGGGCCGAACACCTCGCGGCACGTGACCTTGGCCTCGGCGGGCGGGTCGTAGAGCACGGTGCATTGATACGCGGTGTCGGAAAAACGCGCGCCGCCGCGGACCACCTCGGCGTCGGCTTCGGCCACCCACTGCTCGACGCGGTCGACCTCGCCGGGGCGAATCAGCGGGCCGACCTCGGTGTCCGCCGACGTCGGGTCTCCTATCGTCATCGCGCCGCCTAAGCGCGCCAGTTCGTCGGCGACGCGGCGCGCGATCGAGGCGTGGGCGAAGACGCGCTGTACCGACACGCAAACCTGGCCGGCGTGATAAAAGCCGCCCTTCGCGATCAACGGCAGGCTGTCCTCGAGATCGGCGTCGTCGCTGATGATGACCGGCGCCATGCCGCCGTGTTCGAGTGCGCAGCGCGCGCCCGGCGCCAGCCGGCTCTTCAGCATCCAGCCGACGCGGTCGCTGCCGATGAAACTGAAGAACCCGACGCGCTCATCCGACACCAGTCGCGCCGAGACGTCGTGATCCTCGGCCAGAAACGCCTGGCAGTGGGTTTGCGGCAGGCCCGCCTCGTAGAGCAGCTCGACCAGCGCGAAACACGACAGCGGCGTCGCCTCCGCCGGCTTGACGACGACCGGGCAGCCGGCCGCTATGGCCGGGCCGACCTGGTGCGCGATCAGATTGATCGGATGGTTGAACGCGCTGAACGCCAGCACCGCGCCTATCGGCTCGTTGATCGTGAACGCGAGGCGGTTCATCGAGGCGGCGTTGACACCCATCGGAACGCGCCGACCGTGGCCGAGTTCGGAGCGCAGGCAATCCACGCAACTTTGCAGCGAGACCACGGCGCGCGCAAGCTCGACCTTGGAGTCGGGCAGCGGCTTGCCGCCCTCGGCCGCGGCCTGCACCGCAAGCTCGTCGCCGCGCTCGGTCAACAGCCGGCACGCCTTCTCCAATATCTCTATGCGCCTTGCCTGCGGCAGCCACGCGTCGCGGTCGCGGTACATCGAATGCGCCGTCTCCAGCGCCTGCAACGCGGTGGCGCCGTCCACGGTGGCCACGGTGGCCATGGTGTCGCCGTCCCACGGGCGCGTCACCTCGACGGTCTTGCCGCCGCCGCCCTTGACGACTAGCGGCTCCCAGTGTCGTCTCGTCATCGTTCCGTCGCGCCCTCCGTCAGATCGGGCAGACCAGCTGCCCCATCTCCTCGGTGAACTTCATATTCTCAGAATAATCCACCGGGCAGTCAATGACCGCGACGGTGTTGCAGGAGACGGCTTCGCGCAGTATGCCCTCGAGTTCGGCGCCGTTTTCGACGCGAAACCCGCGCGCGCCGAAACTCTCGGCGTAACGCACGAAGTCGGGATTGCCGAAGCGGATGTTGCTCTCGCGGCCGAAAGCCTTCAGTTGGTGCCACTTGATCAGGCCGTAGGCGTCGTCGCGCCAGATCAGCACGACTATCGGCGTGTTCGCGCGGATCGCGGTCTCGAGCTCCTGCGAGTTCATCATGAAGCCGGCGTCGCCGGTGACCGTAACCACCTTGCGCTCCGGATACACCAGCTTGGCGGCGACCGCGCCCGGCACGCCGATGCCCATCGAGGCGAAACCGTTGGAGATGATGCAGGTGTTCGGCGCCTCGGCCTGATACATGCGCGCGACCCACATCTTGTGGGCGCCGACGTCGGAGATGACCACGTCGTCGTCATCGAGCACCTGGCGCAGGTCCCACAGAATCTTCTGCGGTTTGACCGGCGCGCCGAGGTCTGCTGCGTGTTTCTCGAATTCGCCTAATATCAGGTGTTTCAGATTGGCCGAGTAATCGGACATCTTCTGGTACTGGTTTTCGCCGCCGGCGGCCTGCACGCGCTCGGCGATGCGCTTCAGCGACAGGCCGACGTCGCCCACGACCTCGCATCTGGTCACGTAGTGCTCGTCCACCTCCGACACGCGGGCGTCCACGTGGATGATCTTCTTGTTCTTGTCGGGGTGCCACAGCCACGGGTGATACTCGACGATGTCGTAGCCGGCGCAAATGACGACGTCGGCGCGCGCGAAACCACAGGCGACGTAGTCGCGCGCCTGCAGGCCGACGGTGCCCAGGCTCAGGCGGTGCAGAAACGGCATACAGCCCTTGGCCATGAAAGTGTTGGCCACCGGGACGTTGAGCTTCTCGGCAAACTCGACCAGTTGCGCGCACGCGCGGTTGCGCACGACGCCGTTGCCGGCCATCAGGATCGGGAAGCGCGCCTCGCCGATCAGCCGCGCCGCCTCCTCGATCCGCTCCGGCTGCGCCGCCGGCACGCCGGCGTCGTCCCTGGGCAGGAACGACGTGGCCGGCAGGTCGCTGGAGGCGACGTTCTCGGGCAGATCAATAAAGCAGCCGCCCGGCTTCTCGGTCTTCGCGACCTTGAAGGCCTTGCGCACGACCTCGGGTATCGTCTGCGGCGAGCGGATGCCGACGCTGTACTTCGAGATCGGCTCGAACAGGCGCACCAGGTCGAGTATCTGGTGGCTCTCCTTGTGCATGCGCGTGGTCGCGCCCTGCCCGGCCACGGCGACGATGGGCGCGTTGTCCATGTTGGCGTCGGAAAAACCGGTGATCAGGTTGGTGGCGCCCGGGCCAAGCGTCGCCATGCACACGCCCGGTTCGCCGGTCAGGCGCCCATAGACGTCGGCCATGAACGCCGCCCCCTGTTCGTGGCGCGTCACCAGAAAACGGATACCGCCGTCCAGCAGCGCATCCATAATGTGGATGTTTTCCTCGCCCGGGATGCCGAAGATGTATTCGACGTTCTCGTTCTCCAGCGCGCGCACGAATAACTCTGATGCTTTCATAAGGATGCCTGCTCCGGCGCCGCGCCCGGCGGGCGCCCAAGGTGCGGCACAATTATATAGTAAGGAACCGCTCGAAAACGCCGTGGGGGCGTTCCCTTACCGGTGTATAAGACCGGAACGGCCCTCACCCCAACTCCCTCCCAGAGGGAAAGGGTTGGTGGGGCGGTCGCTTCATCCTCTATAATTCGCCGCATATCCGTTGTGGCCGATGCGCTTGCGATTGTTGTTATCTATTTTTTCCCTGCTTTTGCCGATCTTCAGCGAGGTTCATGGCGCGCCCGGCAAGGTGATGGAGGCCGAGCCGCCGGACGTCGAACCCCGCAACGCGCTCGATCTGGCGCGCGCCGCTTATCCGTTGTCGGCGCGCTACGAGTTGCCGACGTTCAGCGCCGAGGAGCAAAGGCGCATCCGCGCGCTCGCCGCGCGCACGCGCCCGATGTACTCCGGCATCGGCCGCGAGTTGTCGCTTGCGCCGCGGAATTGGGTGCGCGTCGGGCGACGCGACGGCTTCGACGTGTGGCAGGTGCAGATACGCTCGCCGCAGGCGGTCGAATTGCAGGTGCATTTCTCCGATTTTGATCTCGACGAGCGGTCGTTTGTCAACGTCTATTCCGTGGCCGCGACGCGCCGGCGCGTGCAGCGCTACACCGGGCGCGGCCCGGGCGACGGCGGGCGCTTCTGGTCGCAACCGACGACGGGCGACGTTATCGTCGTCGAGTTCTGGACGCCCGTGGCGGCGCGCCTGAAGCCGCACGCGTTCCCGTTCGCAAACGCCAGAATCAGCCACACGTTCCGGCGCGAGGACGGATCGCTGCAAGGGATCGCGCCGGCGCCGGGGGCCGACGCCGGCGTCGGCGTCGGCGGCGCACAGGAGGATCCCTGTCCCGCTTTCAACTCGGTGTGCGACTATCCGCAGGCCTCGACCCAGAGCAGGAGAAGCACCGCGCGTTACTGGACGGTCAACTCCATGGGCAGAAGATCCGGCGCATGTACCGGCACCCTGATCAACAACGAAAGCGGCGACGGGACACTCTACTTCCTGACCGCGTGGCACTGCGTTGACGACGTCGTCGAATCCGTCGGAACCCCCAGGGGCAAGTTCATAAACGCAACGTTTGAATTCTCCCAAGACGGCTGCGGTTCGCCGCGCGTTACCGGGGAAAACGCCCGCTTCGTCGTCGCGCACCGGCGAGGCGACTACGCGCTGCTGCGCATAGAGGGCGCCCTGAGCGGCGCCGGAAGCTACACCTTGTCGGGATGGGATCCCGATTTTCAGCCCAACGGCACGACGGTATCCACGGTGCACCATGCAAGCGCCGGGCGATTTTTTACCAACAACCAGAAGTACGCCGAGGCGACGATAGAATCCCGCTGGCACTTGAGCGGCCAGGAGCAAGGTAGAACCGTTTTTTCCTCGGGTTGTATGGCGGACGGCTGCTCGCATTACCAGATAAATTACACGTTGGGCAAAGGTACCGCGGGCGCCTCGGGCGCGTCCGTAGTGCGCGGCGGCGGGAATGCCGCGCGCATCGTCGGAGTGCTCACGCACGTGGACGCAGGCTCATGCCGGGGAAACGCCTCCGCGTTTGCCAAAATCTACGAGGACGGCAGGGTGCGCGGCGCGCTGACGTACGGGGCCGCGTATTACAAAGGCGACGGAGCCGCGGCCGGTTTCGACGACAGCGCGAGTCCGGACTACGAGTACGTAGGCCCCCCCCACCTTTACCCGCCCCTGGAGGGAAGCGTCTCCGTCGGCGGCAGCGTAACCGGCACCATCGAGAGCACGCAGGATAGGGACTGGTTTCAGGTCACCCTCGAGGAGGGGAGACTGTACCGCTTCGACCTGGAGGGCGCAGACAGCCAGAGGGGCACGCTGGCCAACCCGTATCTTTACTTGACGCGCACCGACCGCAGGACGTTGGCGGAGAACAACGACGGCGGGCGCGGACGCAACGCCCGCCTGGGTTACGCACCGCCCGTCGCCGGCGACTACTACCTGAGGGTTCTGGCGGTCGCCGGCACCGGCACCTATACATTGTCGGTGTCGCGGGCGCGCGACGACGTTGCGGGGGGGCGCGACACCACCGCGACCATCGCCGTCGCCGCGGGCGCCACAACCACCGCCACTGGCACGATAGACTTCCCCGGCGACGAGGACTGGTTTCGGGCAACGCTTGCGGCCGGACGGCGCTACCGTTTCGACCTCGAAGGCGCACAGACGGCGAAAGGCACGCTGGTTGACCCGTTCCTTTCCGTCAGAGGGAGCGACGGCGAACCGCTGCTGCACGGCGACGACGTAGTTCCGGGCGTCCAGCGCAACTCGCGCCTGAGCTATGCGCCGCCTGCAAGCGGCCTCTACTACATAGTCGCCGACGCCTGGAACGACGACTACGTCGGCAGCTACACGCTGACGGTCGCCGAAAACTCGGCGGAGCGCTTGGACGACTACCCCGGGCGGCGTGACAGTACCGCGACTATCGCCATCGCGGCCATCGCGGTCGCCACGACCGGCACGATTGATTTCTATGGCGACCGCGACTGGTTCGGCGCGCCTCTTGAAGCCGGGCGCGGCTACCGCTTCGATCTGCAAGGTCACGATAGCGCGAGAGGCACGCTCGCCGATCCGTATCTTCGCCTGACGGACGGCACCGGCGCGCTCCTGCGAGAGGACGACGACGGCGGCGGCGGACGCGACGCCCGCATCGGCTACGTGGCGCGCGACACCGGCCTCCACTATCTCATCGCCGGCGCCTGGCGCAACGCCGGCGTCGGCACCTATACCCTAGAGGCGGCGCCGGTCGCGCACTGGCTGGCGCTCGACGGCAGCCGCGCACCGTTGGCGGAAGGAGACTCGCGCGACTATCAGGTCGTCCTCGGCCTGGCCGCGGGGACGACGCTCGCGGCAAACGTTACGGTGCGCTGGGCCCTGGTCTTCGACGGCGCCGGCGTCGGCATTGCGACGCCGCCGGATTTCATCGCCGCCAGCGGCACGCTCGCGTTCGCCGCGGGCGACGCGCGCGGCGCCACCAAAACCTTCACCGTGACGGCGCGCGACGACGACGAAAACGAAGGCGACGAACGCTACTCGATATACCTGCAAGCGCCGGACTCCGGGCAGTTCTTTGCCGGCGGCGCGATTGCCGGGACGATAGCGGACGACGACGCGATCTCGGTCGCCCTGCCCGGGCGCACGATAGACGTATCGGAAGGGCGGCAGACTCCGGTGCAGACGTTCGCGCTGGCGGGCGCCAGACCCACCGCCGACGTGGTGCTGCCGTACACGGTGCACGGCACGCGGGTGACGCCTTCCGACTATGCGCTCGAAGGCACGGCCGGCGTGCGTTTCACGAGCACCGCCGCGGTGTTGTCGGCCGCGGCGGTGGCGGACGGCACCAGCCCGACCTTCGTCGTACGCGCGCTGGAAGACGGCATCGGCGAGGGCCGGGAGCGGATGGTGATCGTCTTCGACGACGCCTCGGCACGCAGCGCGGGACGCGTGGCCGCGCACACCGGGCCGCTCTACGTCGACGTCGAGGCGAACGGCGTGACCCAGGTTACGGTGCACGCGCGCGTATTCCTGCAGGGGGCGTACGACGCGGGCAGCCGGACGATGAAGACCGCCGTGATAGACCGCCTGCCCGTGCGCCAGCCGTACGGCGTGGCGCCGTGGGGCCATCCGCAGACCGTCGGAGTGCCCGGCATCGCGGGCGGTTTCGGGCTGTCCGACGCCGCTCCCGACGCCGTCGACTGGATGCTGATGGAGTTGCGCACCTCGGCGCGCGGTGCCGCTCCGCCGTCGGCGGATGCTTCGCAGATGGTGGAGCGCAAGGCCGGCTTGTTGCTGCGAGACGGCGGCGTCGCCGGCATAGACGACGGCGCCTCGTCGGCCGCGGCCGCGGTCGCCGCCGAGGGCGTGCGCCTGGGCACCGGCCTGGAACACCGCGACCGCGACCTCTACGTGCTGCTCCACCACCGCAACCACCTGCCGGTGATGTCGGCGCAGCCGGCGACGAGCGGGAACTGCGGCGCCGACTACTGCGTGGACTTCACCGTGCGGCAGTCCCACGGCAACAACCAGCGCGAACTGGCGGGCGGCGCGTTCGGCATGATCGCCGGCGACGTGAACCGCGACGGCACGATTGATTCGGGCGACGCGGCCCTGATCCGCGCCAACAATCTGACGGTCATCGGCAACCGCGATTACGACCCCGCCGCCGCGTCGCGCAACTACGTGTTCGACGCCGACCTGGACTTCGACGGCGAGGTTCTGTCGCTGGACCGATTTTTTGTGATCAGCAACGACGGCGCCGTCGGCTGCCGCCTGTGCCGCCCCGAGTAACGCGCGCCGGCAGCGCACGGCGCACGGGACGCGCCATCCATGCGCCGCCGCCCAGCGGCCGCCTCAGAACATCTCCGAACTGCTGATCGGATCCACGCTCTGCTCCTCGCCGGCGTCGCCCTGCTGCTCGCGGCGCGGAATGTAATCGCCGGTGATCATCTGCTTGTAGCCGGTGCCGGGGCTGACCATCGGATAGACGCCGGCGTCCTGGTCTATGACGACCTCGAGAAAGGCCGGCGTGTCGGCGGCGACGAACGCGGACAGCACGCCCGGCAGCTCGGCCTTGTCGGTCACGCGCCTGGCGAAGGGGTAGCCGTCGGCCTTGGCCGCCTGCACGAAGTCCTTGCGGTAGAGCGACTTGTCGGAACCGGCGTAGCGGCTCTTGAAAAAAGTCTTCTGCCACTGGCGCACCATGCCGTCGCCGAAGTTGTTCAGCAACAGCACCTTGAGCGGCAGCTTGTAGGTGGTCACGGTCTCAAGCTCGCCGAAGTTCATGCGCAGGCTGCCGTCGCCGTCTATGTCGAAAACCATCTTGTGCGGGCACGCGAACTGCGCGCCGATGGCCGCGGGCAGGCCGAAGCCCATCGTCCCCATCGAGCCGGACGTAAGCCAGGTGCGCGGATGCTTGTAGTCGAGATACTGCGCCGCCCACATCTGGTGCTGGCCGACGCCGGTCGTGACGATGGCCTCGCCCCGTATCAGTTCGTTCAGCAGCTCGAGCACGTAGTACGGCTGGATCAGGTCGCCGTCGCGCCGGTAATCGAGCCTGTATTTCTGCTTCAGGCGCGCGACGTGCGCAAGCCACGGAGCGTAATCGGCGGCGAAACCGCCGTCGTTTTCGATCAGCGCGCGCAACGTCGCGTCGGCGTCGCCGTGGTGCGACCACGCGGTGTCCATGACCTTGTTGATCTCGGCGCCGTCTATGTCTATGTGCAGAATCGCCTTGGCGTTCGGCGCGAACACGTCGGGGCGCCCGGCGACGCGGTCGTCGAAACGCGCGCCGACCGCGATCAGCACGTCGCAGTCCTCGACCGCGTAGTTCGCGTACGCGGTGCCGTGCATGCCGAGCATGTGCAGGCTGGTGTCGCGCGTCGTGTCGACCGCGCCTATGCCCATCAGCGTGGTCACGACCGGGACGCGGTAGCGCTCGGCGAACGCGCGCAGCGCGGTCGCGCCGGAATGGATGACGCCGCCGCCGACGTACAGCAGCGGACGCTCGCAGGCGCCTAGCAGATCGAAGAAAGCGCGGCATTTTTCGGCGTTCGGAAGGTTGCCTAGCACGCGCCCCAGGCGCTCGCGGTATCCGTGCAGGTCGAGCACGTGGGCGGCGCCGCGAAATGCGCACTCGCAGTTCTGCACGTCTTTCGGAACGTCCACGACGACCGGGCCGGGACGCCCGCTCGACGCGATCTCGAAGGCGGCGCGGATCGTGGCCTCGAGGCGCGCGACGTCCTTGACCAGAAAGACGTGCTTGGCGCACGGCGCCATGATGTTCACGATCGGCGCCTCCTGAAAGGCGTCGGTGCCCATCGCGCCGGTCGGCACCTGGCCGCTCAGCAGGACCAGCGGCACCGAGTCGGCGAGCGAGTCGCGCACCGGCGTCACGCAGTTGGTCGCGCCCGGCCCCGAGGTCACGAGGCACACGCCGGGACGTCCGCTGGCGCGGGCATAGCCGGACGCCATGAAGCACGCGCCCTGCTCGTTGGCCGGCACCACGAGGTTGATCGCGTCGCCGCCGCCGTGCTCGTCGTTGAAGCGGAAAATAGCGTCGTAGGTGGGCAGAATGGCGCCGCCGCTGTAGCCGAATATCGTATCCACGCCGAGGTCGGCCAGGGTCTCGATCACGATGTCCGACCCCGCCATCGTGCGCCCGATGGCGGGGTGCGTGGTCTCAAGCGAATCTGCCATTTCAACGCATAATAGCGAATGCGCGGGATATGACAAGCGGCGCCGCGCTCGCGGGACAACGGATTGCCGCGTTCTCGACGAGGCGCGTGCGAACGGCCGGATCTTGCCGACGGCGGCCGCCGATATAGGACTCCTCTCGCAATCACCGACAAACAGGCCGCAGGCGCGGCAAGGCGCCCGGCTTCAGGACAACGGGTATTCGTGCAGCACCGTGTAGCGTGCGCCTTTCTCGTGCAACCGCGACTCGACCATGCAAAAGGAGCGCACGCTCCATTCGGCGGCTGCGAACTCCCCCGGCGTCGGCCGGCGGGTAACGCCGCGAAACAACGTCAGGTGCGGCTTAAACGCGCGCGGCGCCCGGAAAGCGCACGCACGCAGTCCGGCCCACAAAGCGCGATGCAGCGACGGCAATTCCGGCGGCGGCGATTCCGGATAGACGTGGACGATGCGCGGACGCTCGAAGTAGCCGCACAGGTTCAGGCGCAGCGGAAAAGGCGCGCCGCGCACCGCCAGCGCGGCGCGGTGCGCGCAGGCCTCGCGCGCCGCGTCGCAGGAACCGAGGAAGGCTATCGTCACGTGCAGGTTGTCCGCCGCCATCCGGCGTCCGGCGGCGCCGATGGCCGACTGCGCGCGCGACAACGCGGCACACGCGGCCGCGTCCGGCTGGAGACCGAAAAAAATCCGCCTGCCTTTGGCGCGCGTCGCGGCGGCGTCTTTCATCCCGCAAAGGCGCCGCAAACAATCCGCCCGCGGCTACCGCGAGAAATCGAGCACCGCGGGCGAGATCAGCACGTCGAACTGCTCGCACCAGATGACCACCGAGCGGTAATTGGCCACGTCGGTGCCGGCCGGCACCGCGTAGTTCTGGCCGCCGGAAAAGGCCTTCAAGCGCCCGAGGTCGACGAACATCGTCTGCTCCACCCTGGTGTTCGGAGTGACGTCTTCCTGCGGCACCAGATAGACATGGTATTTGGGCCCGGGGCCCACGCGAAAATCGTCCTCCAGGTGCAGCAGGTCATCGTACACCGTTACCCCACCGCTTCCATAGTGCACCGGATCGGACGGATCGGCGTGGATGAAGCTGCCCTTGGCGACGACCCGCCGGTGTTCCTCGTTCGCCACGGTCTCGTGAACCGGCGGCGGTGGGAACAGGTACGGAAAGACGAAGATGCCGGCGGCAAAGCCGCCGACGCCGCCGATGATGATGCCGGCCAGCAGGCCGATGGCAAAGTTTTTCATGCCGCTATTCTCCCTCATTATGGAAGTCTCCGAAAAACACGGGGCGGTTCAGCACCATAGACGCACAAGACTACGCCCTGATACGCACAACCAACCTGATCCCCCTGACCCCCGCCCACTACCGCACCCCGAACGAGTCCGGCAACTACAAAGCCGACGCCGACCTCAACCACGACGCCGAAGTCCTGTCCCAAGACCGCCACTTCATAATAAAGAACCACGGTCGCCGCCGAACAATCCTGGTACGTTAACCAACAAAGGTTTTCGGCCCACCCTCTCTTATAGAGGGAGAGGGTCGCAGGGGGTTTTTCACGTCGGCTGTCTTTTTGTGGCTAAGACATTGTCCGGTACGTTTCTGGTCTTATACAAACCCGCTCCGTTATTCTGCCTCTTTCCCTCATCCCGAGGCGGAAGTCTGATGGCAAACCCGACTCCGTCAGCGGCGGCGCGCGCGCCACAGCGACGGCGGGAACAACAATGCAAACAGCAGCACCGCGGCGACCACGATGGACGGGCCGGACGGCGTGTCGAAATGTATCGAACCGAAGATGCCCATGGCGACCGCGATCACGCCCAAGGTCGCGGCCACGGTCGCCATCGCGCCCGGCGAGGACACCAGTTGGCGCGCCGCCGCCGCCGGGATGATCAGCATCGAGGTGATCAACAGAATACCGACGATGCGCAGCAGCACGGCGACGACTATGGTCATCGAAAACATCAACAGCAGATTCATGGCCAGGGTGTTGACGCCCTCGGCGCGCGCCAGGTCCTCGTGCACCGTCATCAGCGTCAACGACGACCAGTTGGCGAACAGGCCGATGAGCACCAGCGCGCCGCCGCCATATATCCAGTAAAGATCATGCGGCGTCACGCTCAAGATGTCGCCGAACAGGTAGCCGTGCAGGTCCAGGTGCGGGCCTTCGGCAAAACTGACGGTGACGACGCCGATCGAGAGCGCCGCGTGCGCCAGGATTCCGAGCAGCGTGTCGGTCGCAAGCACGCGCGCGTGCTGCATCCACGCCAGCAGCACCGCAAACCCCGAACAGACGACGACGACGCCGAGGTTGACGCTGAAGCCGTAGAGCAGCCCGAGCGCGACGCCGAGCAGCCCGCTGTGCGCGAGTGAGTCGCCGAAGTAGGCCATGCGCCGCCACACGACGAAGCAGCCGAGCACGCCGGCGATCAGCGCGACGCCGACGCCGGCCGTGATCGCGCGCAACACGAATGGTTCAAGCACGGGGTTCAGGCGCGGCGCTCGTCGTCGTGGGCGTGATCGTGCTCGTGGTGATAGACCGCCATCATCTTCGCCACGTCGTCGCCGAACAACGAGATGAACTCGGGGTCCTGCGCGACCTCGCGCGGGCGCCCCGAACAACACACGTGGTGAAACAGGCACACTACGTGCCGCGTCGAGGCCATCACCAGGTGCAGATCATGCGACACCATCAGTATCGCCAGGCGACGCTCGTCGTAAATGCGCTCGAGCAGCCTGTAGAAGGCCAGCTGGCCCGAGACGTCGAGATTTTGCGCGCCTTCGTCGAGCACCAGCAGTTGCGGGTCGCCGAGCAACGCGCGCGCCAGCAACACGCGCTGCAACTCGCCGCCGGACAGCACGTGCATCGGCTTGTCGAGCGCGTCGCCGGCCGCGGTCTCCGCGGCGACTTCGGCAATCGCGCGCGCGTCGGCGCGTTTGCGCAACGCCAGGAAGCGGCGCGCCGACAGCGGCATCGCCGGGTCGGTGGCAAAGCGCTGCGGAACGTAACCGATGCGCAATCTCGGCGCGCGCGCGACCGCGCCTTCGTCGGGCGCGAGGAAACCCATCAGGCATTTGAGCAGCGTCGTCTTGCCGGCGCCGTTCGGCCCGACTATCGTGATAAAATCGCGCTCCTCGATCTGCAACGAGACGTCGCGCAACAGGGTGCGACCGCCGTGCCTGACGCTTATATTGCGGGCGCGGATCAACGAACAGGATGAAGGAGATGAAGACATGGCAAAACGCATGATTATAGCATTCGCTTTGTTGTCGCTTGCGGCGCAGGCCGCCGCGCGCCCGGCGACGGTGGTCGCGACCATCGCACCGCTGCACTCGCTGGTGCAAGGCGTGATGGGCGACGACGGGGACGTGCGGCTGTTGTCCGACGCGCGGCATTCGCCGCACGGCATGCGGCTGAAGCCCTCGCAGATGCAGGCGTTGCAGGACGCCGCCGTCGTCTTCTACGTGGACGAGACGCTCGAAAGCTACCTGCGAAAGATTTTCAAGGCGCTGCCCGAGTCGGTGCGCCGAGTCCCGCTTGCGCGCGAGGTGCTGCCGCCGCGCGATGAAACCGGAGACTACCGCTTCGATCCGCACGTATGGCCGGATCCGCGATTTGCCGCCAGCATCGCCTCCATCGTTGCGCGCGAACTCGGCAAGGCGTGGCCACAGAAACTCGCCCTGTACGAGGCCAACGCACAAGCGTTGATCGCGCGCCTGGAAGCGCTTGACCAGAGCCTGCGGGAACGCCTGGCCGCGGTGCGCGACAAACCCTTCGTCGTCCTCCACGACGCCTACCTCTACTTCGCACATCGCTACGAATTGGCGGCGACCGTAGTGGCGGACGTGCACGATCACGGACATGGGCACGGGCACGGCGGCGCCTCGATCCGGGAACTGCACGAGATCGAGGAAACCATCCGCGATACCGGCGCGGTCTGCGTGTTCCACGAACCACAGTTTCCCGAACGCATGAAGAACGTGCTGCGCGAGTTGGCCGAAGACACCGGCGTCGGGTTCGGCGTTCTCGACGTGCTCGGCGCCGGCCTCGAACCCGGGCCCGATCTGTACTTCCACATGATGGAAAACTTAGGCGCCGAACTCGCGCGCTGCCTGCACTGAAGGGGCGCCGGCGGCGATTCGCGCGGAGCGTCAGCCGGTGTTGCGCATACCGGTCGCGATCGCGCTGATCGAACGCAACACCAGCGCCAAGTGCTCATCTTCCATCGGCACGGCCTCGGCCTCGTCGCGCCGCCGCCCCAGGTAGTCCGGTCGAAAACGCCGGATCAACGACAGCTGGATGTAGTTCAACGGATCCAGATACGGTTCCCTGCGTTGCAGCGACAGCATCAACGCCTGCTGGTGTTCGAGCAGTTGCCCGCAGCGGCTGATTTTCAGCACGTAGTCCACGGTCCTGCGGTATTCGTCCTCTATGCGGCGGAAAATCGCGTCGGCGCCGTCGGCGTCGTCGCACAGTCTGGCGTATTCGCGCGCGGTCGCCATGTTGGCCTTGGACAGCGCCATGTGCAGGTTCTCGATCAGGTTGTGAAAAAACGGCCATTCGTCGTAGAGCGACTGTAGTTTCCGAAGGCCGCCGGCGGCCTCGGCGGCGTAGGTTTCGAGCGCGCTGCCGAGACCGTACCACGCCGGCAGCGTGTGGCGCGACAGCGACCACCCGAACACCCACGGTATCGCGCGGATGGACTGGCGCGAGCGGTCGCTGCCGCGGCGGTGCGTCGGGCGCGAACCGATGCTCATCTCGCCGATCTCGACGACCGGTGTGGCCTCGTAGAAATAATCGAGCAGGCCGTCGGTCTCGTCTATCAGCGCGCGGTAACTGCGCTCGCCCAAGCGCGCCAGTTCCTTCATCGCCTTCAGGTTCTCGCGCTCGTCCTTGGGCTTCGACTCGAGGCTCAGGCGGCGCGTCATCGCCAGGTGGCGGCTGGCCTCTATCAGGCCGGACACCGAGGTCGAAAGTTCATAGATCGCGGTGTCGACGTTGCTGTACTTGAACGACAGCACCTCCCCCTGTTCGGTGATTTTTATCTGGCCGCCGACGGTGCCTGGCGGCTGCGACGTGATCGCGCGGTAGGTCGGGCCGCCGCCGCGCCCGACGGTGCCGCCGCGCCCGTGGAACAGGCGGCACACGACGTTGTGCTTGACGGCCATCGCGGTGATGCTCTTCTGGGCCTCGTACAGTCCCCAGATCGAGGCCAGGATGCCGCCGTCCTTGCACGAGTCCGAGTAGCCGAGCATGATTTCCTGGATGCTGCCGGAGGCCTGCAACAAGGCCTTGTAGGCGGGGTTGCCGAACAGGTCTTCCAGGGTCTGCTTGACGCGCGCGAGATCGTCTATCGTCTCGAACAGCGGCGACGGTCGCAGGCGGCAGATCACGCCGCCGTCGGCGTCTTGGCCGACAAGCCCGGCCAGTTTGCCGAGCAGCATCACCTCTAGTACGTCGCTGGCGTCGTGCGTCATCGAGATCACGTAGCTGCCAATCGCACCGCGACCGAATTGCCGCTGCACCTCGGCTATGCAGTGAAACACGTCGAGCACGCGGCTCGCGTCGTCGCCGAGCTTTTTGCGGTCGAGCGGCGGCAGCGTCCGCGCCGTAAGCTTCTCGGTCAGGAAGGCGGCTTGGCCCTCGGGCCCCAGAGCGGCGTAGTCGGCGCACCCCCACTGGCGCGCGATCGCGGCTACGGCCAGCTCGTGGCGGCTCGATTCCTCGCGCACGTCGAGCCGCGCCAGGTGAAAACCGAAGGTCTCGACCAGACGCACCAGGTCCTTCAGTTCGGCGTCGGCGATGCGGTCGTCGCCGTGGTGGCGCAGCGATTCGTCTATCGAACGCAAGTCTTCGAGAAACTCGCCGGCGTCGCGGTAGGCGTGTTCCCCTCGCGTCGGCGAAGGCGCGCCGTCGCCCAACGCGGCCAGCCGCGCGCACAACCGGTAGCGCATGACCGCGAGTTTCCTGCGGTACGGTTCCTTCATGAAGTCGGTGGCGGCGTCGGCGAAGGTGGCGCGCGCGATATTGCGGTCTCTCTCCTGCAGCAGGATAAAGTTCTCCGACGGCGTCGCCAGGCTGTTCGAGTGGGTCAGCACGCCGATCAGCTCCTCGAGGCGCGCCGCGTACTCCTCGAGCATGGTCGCCGTCTGCAACTGCACCGCCTTGCGCGTGATCGCGGGCGTCACGTAGGGATTGCCGTCGCGGTCGCCGCCGATCCACGAACCGAAGCGGATAAAACTGGGCACCTTGACGTCGTCGCCGGGATAGATTTCGGCCGCGGCCCTCTCGAGATTGCGGTAGGTGCGCGGCACCGCCTCGAACAGCGAGGTCTTGAAATAGTGCAGACCGTTGATGACCTCGGCCTCGACCGTCGGCTTGTTAAGCCGCATCTCGTCGGTCTTCCACAGGATTTGGATCTGATCCTTCAGTTTTTCAGTGACGCGCGTCTTGGTCGCGGTATCCCTGGCCGTCTCGTGTTCGAGCAGCGTGTGCAGTATGCGCTTTTGCAGTTGCAGTATCGTGCGCCGCTTGGCCTCGGTCGGGTGCGCGGTGAACACCGGTATGTAGCAGAGTTTGGCGAACAGTTTGGCGACGTCCTCGGCGCCGATTTCGTTTTCCTTGAGCGTCGCCAGCGCGCCCTCGAGCGAGCCGTCCTTGCGCCTCTTTTCGCGGTCGCGCATCGCGTGGCTGAAGCGCTGGTGACGCGCGATTTCCTCGGCCACGTTGACCAGGCTGAAGTAAATGGAAAACGCCCGTATCACCTGCCCGACCGTCGCCAGGTCGAGTTTGTCTATGTAGCGCAGCAGGCGGCGGCGCTTCTCGTCGTTCTCGCTTCTCTTGAGCGACACGAAGCCGCGCCGCAGGTGCTCGACCGCGCGGAATACGGGCGCGCCGCTCTGCTCCTCGATGACGTCGCCCAGCAGGCTGCCCAGCAGTTTGACGCGCGCGCGCAGGCGGCGATCGGCTTTGTTTTGTTCCGGTCGCATGGCAATGTACAATGGCAAGCGCGCTATTTTATCAAACCGCGCGCCAACCGTCCCCCAAACAGTGGATAAGCCCCGCCAAGCGCATGAACAATGACGCGCCGGCGCACGTCGCCGATTGTTGGCGCGCGCTGCGCGCGCATCGCGACGAACTGGGCAAGGTCCATATAAACGATCTGTTCGCCGCCGACGCACGGCGTTTCGAGAATTACTCGCTCGAATGCCGCGATCTGTTCCTCGACTATTCGAAGAACCGGATCAACGCCGACACCCTGCGGCTGCTTTTTGCGCTGGCGCGCGAGGCCGGTTTCGACGACTGGCGCGAGCGACTGTTCTCGGGCGCCGAAGTCAACCGCACCGAACGTCGCCCGGCGCTGCATACCGCGCTGCGGCGTCCGTCCGGGGCGCCGCCCGCGGGCGGCGGGCTTGACGTGGCGCGCGAAATCGAGGACGTGCGCGCGCGCATGCGCGCGATCAGCGACGCGCTGCGCGCCGGCGCGTGGCGCGGCGCCGCCGGCAAGGCGGTGCGCGACGTCGTAAGCATCGGCATCGGAGGTTCGCATCTGGGAGCCTGCATGACGTGCCGCGCGTTCGCCGGAGGCGGCGCGCCGCGCGTGCATTTCGTAACGACGCCGGGCGACGAAATGGAACGCCTGCTGGCGTCGCTCGACCGCGAGCGCACGTTGTTCGTCGTCATCTCGAAGTCGTTCACGACCCACGAGACGCGCGGCGCCGCCGAGCGCGCCGCCGCGTGGTTGGGGAACACCGACCGTCGCCGCCACTTCATCGCGGTCTCGGCGAACGCCGACGCGGTCGCGCGCCTCGGCGTCGCGCGCGAATGTCACCTGCCGATCCCGCCGTCGGTCGGCGGCAGGTACTCGCTGTGCGCCGCCGCCGGCCTGCCGTTTGCGATCCACGCCGGCATGGACGCCTTCGAGGAACTGTTGGACGGCGCCCACCACGTGGACCTGCATTTCGCGCGCCGACCCCTGGAGTCGAACATGCCGGCGATTCTGGCGTTGCTCGACGTCTGGTACGTCAATTTTCACGGCGCGCAAAGCCGCGCGGTGCTTCCCTACGAGCGCCGACTGGCGCTGCTGCCGGCTTATTTGCAGCAGCTGGAGATGGAGAGCAACGGCAAGTCCACCGACCGCGAAGGGCGCGCGCTGACCGTCGACAGCGCGCCGGTCACCTGGGGCGGCGACGCGCTCGAGGGCCAACACGCGTTCTACCAGCTGCTGCACCAGGGCACGCGCCTGGTGCCGGTGGACTTCATCATCAGCGCCGACGCCGGCGCGTGGCCGTGGGCCAATCTGCTGGCGCAATCGCGGCTTCTGATGCAGGGCGTGGGGGAACGCGAGGCATGGCGCCGCCACGCCGGCAACCGTCCGAGCAACGCGATCGTGTTGCGCCGCCTGACGCCGCGCGCCATGGGCGCGCTGATCGCGCTCTACGAGCACAAGGTGTTCACCGCAAGCGTCGTGTGGAACGTCAACCCGTTCGATCAACCGGGGGTCGAGGCGGGCAAGAACCTGGCGCGCGAAATTTTCGGCCGGCTGGAAGGCGGCTTTGTTGCGGGCGACGCCTCGACGCACGGCCTGGCGGAGAAATACAAGCAATGGGCGGCCCCGAGGGAAGGGGCGCGCGCACCCGGCGACTGACGAATACCCGCGGAGGCTCCTCGCGCCGCGCCGCGTCAACGCGCGGCGGCGCGCTTGACTTCCTCGAGCAGATTTTCGGGGGTGCGATAGCCGTTCAGCAGCTCGCCGTTCTCGAGCAGGAAAGCGGGCGTGCCGCGCACGCCGAGCGTCTCGGCCAGGCGCAGGTTGCGATCCACCGGATGGTCGCAGTCTTCGGCGGCGACCGCGACACCCTGCTTGGCGCGGTCAAACGCGGCGCGACGGTCGGCGGAACACCATACCGCGACGGCGTTGCGGTGCGCCCGTTGGCCGCGATACGGCGCCAGCAGATAACGGACGCGAATGCCGAGCGCGTGTACGCGCTCCATCTGGGCGTGAAACTTGCGGCAATACGGGCAGTCGACGTCGCTGAACACGGTGACCGTGTAACGCCCGGTGGTCGGGGCGTAGGTGATGACGTCGTCGGCGCTGACGCGGCGCGCGGCGGCGCTGCGCAGCTCGTTCTTCGAGCGCTCGGTCAGGTTGACGTTGGCGGTAAGGTCATACAGCGTGCCCGTAAGCAGGAAGGCGCCGTCGTGCGTCAGGTAATAGACGCTGCCGTCGGCTACGACCTCATAGACTCCGGACATCGGCGACGGTTGCACGCGCTCGACGCGGACGTTCGGAAACGACGCCGCCAGGCGTTGTTGCGCCTGCTCGACGGTCATCTCCGACGCGCAACCGGCCGCAAGCGCGGCCGCCAACGCCGCCTGCGACCACGCGCGCGCCTTCGGTGCGAACTTGTGCGCCGCCATGCGCGTCAGTGGGCGCGTCAATGGGCGCATCAGTGGGCGCATCAATGGGAAAACCCGGTCAGACTCATCGTGATGGAACCCCCGTAGGCCTGGTTGGAATCCACGATCTCGGCGTGTTCCAACAATACCAGGCCGACGTCCGGAGCATACCACTCATCGGTCCTGAACGTGACCGTATCGCGGGCGATGCTCAGGCTGCGCGCGACCTCTACGCGCGCCTCGCCGCGCACGTGCAGGCAGCGCTCGAAGCGCCCCGCCGGCACCTCGACGGTGTCGCCGTCGGCGACGATGCGCCAATCCATCTCGTAGTCGAACGCGCGCTTCAGCTCGACTTCCTCGGGGAACGGGCGCGCCAGCAGATACGGCTTGACCGGGTACGACCAGCGCGTGCCGGGCGCAAGCGGATACTTCAGCACGAAGCGATCATACGCGACGCGCCGCGGGCGTTTCTCGATCAGGGTGCGCTTGGTCGTGCGCACGATGCCCTCGTCTATTCGTTGCAGGTAATAGAAATTGCCGCTGTCGGTCTTGCGCACGTGGTGGAGTTCGCCGTCGACGCGCCGCGTGCCGAGGTTTTCGATTCGCAACGCGCTTACGTCGCGTTTGTAGGGCGTCGTCTTCGTGACCTTGTAACTCCAGGCCAGCCCTTCGTTGAGCGGGAAATAACCGCGCGGCGCCTCCGGGCGGCAGGCGCTTGCGACGCACCCTACCAACAACAACAGCGGCAGCAGCGACGGCCAGGGCCGGCCCGCGGGCAGCGCGCGATTCGACGTCATTTGTCGGGCAGCTCGGGATCGGGCAGGTCGTATATCACGATGCGCGACACGTTATCGTCGGCCCACAGGCCGGCCAAGCCGCGCGCGCGCTTCGCCGAGACCTCCTCGACCTCGCCGACCTGCACGATGCCGTTGCGCAACTGTTTTTTGGCGGCGCCGACCTGCTCGTGCAACTGCCGCGAATACGCCGCGCGGTAGGCGCGCGGGGCGTCGGCCAGGCGGTCGCGCTCCAGCGACACGGCCCAGATGTAGATGGCGCCGCGCTCGCCGGTCTGCTCGTTCGGTTCGTCTATGCTGCCGGCCAGCATCATGAACTTCTGCGGCAGCTGGGCGTGCGCCGGCCAGCCGAGAAAGGAACCGAACGACAGGTAGGTTACGTAATACAAGGCGCCGGTCAACGCCACCGCGCCGATCTTGACCCACGCCGGCCAGCGCGAATAGACGTTCAAGCTCAGCAACAGCACCGCAAGGGCCACGTAGGCCACGGTGATACCGACGACGCCGGCGCTCATTGCTCCTCGGCCGCGACGCTGACGAGCGCCATCGGCAGCGTGTTGACGTCGGTTACGTCGCCGTCTCTGGCGACGCGAAAGCGCACCGCGGTGCGCTCGACGCCCGCTTTCTCGAGCGCCACCTTGCCGTAGAACACGACCTCGAGCGACGGGTTGACGCGCGCCACGCTGACCTCGGCCGTGACCGGCTGGTTCGACAGCGACTTGTAGTAGTGCAGGTTGACGGTGTACTCGCCGGGCACCAGGCGGCGTATCGTGATGACCTCCTGGTTCAGCGGGTTGACGACGTCCTCGCCGTCGACGCGGATGGTGTCGTTCGAGGCGCCGCGGTCGTCGCGATCCAGGTGCATGAAACCGTCCTCGGTGTTGCGGAACCAGATGATCCTGCCGTCGGGATCGCGCACCCAGGTATCCACGTCGTCGGGGCTGTGGTCGGGCCACTGGACGGTTACGATGTACTCGGCCTTGAGATCAACCGCGCCGGTCTTGGCCGGCGGGTTCATGAACACGATCGCGATCAGGAACAGGAACGTAAAGATCAGCAGCACGTTGAACAGCAGGTCGGTGAAAGGGTCTATCGCGTCGGCCCTCGTTTTTCGTCTGAGCGCCACGTCGCTACCGAACGCCGAACGAGTGGCTCTCGGCGAAACGCGCGGCGCCGGCGATCAAGCGGTCGGCGGCGCGGTCGAGCAGCAGGTACTGAAAGCCGAGCAGCATCGTGCCGAGCAGTCCGACCAGCGTCGTGTTGAGCGCGACCCTCATGCCGCGCGTCATCTCGCTGAACAACTCGTGCGCGTGCTCCGGGTCGAACGACGACGCGCCGGTGATCGAGGACAGCATCAGGATGAAGCCGACGACGGTGCCGAGCAACCCCAGTTTGACCAGCAGCTGCGCGAAGAACCAACCGGTGGCGTGGGCGCCGGCGACTTCCTCGGCGAACACCTCGTCGAAGCGCGACCACTGGCGGCGGTCGCCGTCGCCGCCGTGCTCGCGGCAGCGGAAGACGCCGGCGAGGTAATCGGATACCGGCGACGACGCGAGTACGCGCCCGGCGAGCGACAGGCGCGCGCCGTCGAAGCCCAGCATCCGCGCGCCCGCGCTGATCTCGCGCAGTTCGTCGAGCTGCGCCGCAAGGAACACGCTGCGCAACGCGCAGTGGATGGTGCCGCCGATAAAGATCAACGAGATAACGACCGACAGCTTGGTCGGGTCGGTGCGGATAATCTCCTGCACCAGCCCGTGCTTCCACGCCAGCCACGTGATGAACGCGAGCACGAAGGCGAAAATGAGCCATTGCAGGAACGGCGCGCGCGCGGGCGCGTGCAGGCGCGACGACGAGGCGCCGCCGGCGCCGGCGCCGGTGCTGAAATCAAACGACCGCTCCATGACGTGTCGGATACTATCACAAGCGGGCGCCTCCAAACCGGCGCCGGCGCGCCCATATATAATAGCCGCCCGATGAAAAAATTTACGACTCCCTATGAGGTTGACTACGGCGAACGCGTCGGCGACGCCGTCGCCGACGCGCTGTTCTACCGGCGCTGGTCGCCGCGCTCGTTCACCAGACGCGAGTTGCCGGAGGAGACGCTGCGCGTGATTTTCGACGCGGCGCGCTGGTCGCCGTCGAGCCGCAACGATCAGCCGTGGTTGTTCGTCACCTCGAGCGGCGCGTCGGACTTCGACGTTTTTCTGAACCTGCTGACCGAAGGCAACCAGCGGTGGGCGCGCACCGCGTCGCTGCTGGGCTTCGTGTTCGCGCGCAAAAACTTCGAACACAACGGCAAGCCGAACGCGACCGCGGCGTTCGACTGCGGCGCGGCGTGGATGGCGCTGACGCTGCAAGCGCGGCGTCTTGGCCTTTACACCCACGGCATGGGCGGAATCAAGCGCGATGAGGTATGTCCGGCGCTCCGCGTCGACGCGGAAAAATACCGGGTTATCTGCGGCTTTGCGCTCGGCGAAATCGCGCCGCCCGGGCGCCTCGCCGCGGATCTGGCCGCGGGTGAAAAGCCGTCGCCGAGAAAACCGCTGGCGGAAACATGGCGGCGCGGCCCCGCGTGACGCGCCGCGCGCCGTGGCTTGTGGCACCGCTGTGCCTCGCCGCGGGCATGGCCGCGGGCGTCGACACGGTAAGCGTCACGTTCCTCAAAAAGGAAGTCGAGAAGCTGCCGAAACTGTCGAATCTCGACCCGCCACCGGCCGACGACGGCGCGCTCGGCGGGCGCCAGGGCGTCGAAGACAACAACACCACCGGGCGCTTTCTCGGCCACGACTACCGACTCGAGACCGTGGTGCTGGACGAGGAAGACGACGTGCAGGAGGCGTTCCGCGGGCTGCACGCGGGCGGTACGCGCCAGTTCATCGTCGACGTCCCGGCCGCCGACCTGCTGGCCCTGGCCGATTCGGAGAACGGGCGGCAATCGTGGTTCTACAACGTCGGTTCCGGTGACGACGCGCTGCGCACGCGCGACTGTCGCGCCAACGTGCTGCACCTGGTACCCAGCCACTCGATGCGCGCCGACGCGCTGGCGCAGTACCTGATCGCGAAGAAGTGGCGGCGCTGGTTCCTGGTCGTCGGGCGGCGTCGCGCCGACCGTGGCTTCGCCGCCGCGGTGCGCCGCGCGGCAAAGAAATTCGGCGGGCACGTCGTCGCCGACAAGCAATGGGAGTACGGACCCGACGCACGGCGCACCGCGGCCTCGACGGTGCCGCTGTTCACGCAGGACGCGGACTACGACGTGCTCATCGTCGCCGACGCGGTCGGCGAGTTCGGCGAATACCTGGCCTACCGCACGTGGCAGCCGCGCCCGGTGGCCGGCACCCAGGGGCTGGCGCCGGTGACCTGGCACCGCGCCCACGAGCAATGGGGCGCGGCGCAGCTTCAGAGCCGCTTTCTGAAGAACTACGGGCGGCGCATGTCGGAGAAAGACTACGGCGTGTGGTCGGCGATGCGCACCATCGGCGAGGCGGTGACGCGCGCCGGCGCGACCGACGACGGCAAAATCGCGGCCTACGTGCGCGGCGACGCGTTCGAGCTGGCCGGCTACAAGGGGCAGAAAATGTCCTTTCGCAAATGGAATCTACAGCTGCGCCAGCCGCTACTACTGGTGTCGCCGACGTCGCTGGTATCGGTGTCGCCGCAGCAACAATTTCTGCATCAGCACTCGCCGCTCGACACGCTGGGCTACGACCGCCCGGAAACGCGCTGCGAACTCGATGAAAGATAAACGCACGCCTATAATCCCCCGCTTGCGCGGGGGAGGATGTATATAATTCCCTTTTCAAACGACCGATTATCAAACGACGGGGGACAACGTGAAGATCGGAAACGGCGACAAACTATTGCGCGTCGCGCTCGGCGCGGCACTGATCGCGGCGGTGCCGGCGCCGGCCGCGCACACGGTGTACGTGTCGAACGAGAAGGACAACACCATCAGCGTCATAGACGGCGACACGCTCGAGACGGTGGACTTGATCAAGGTCGGACAACGCCCGCGCGGCATCGCCCTCAGCAAGGACCACAAGCTGCTCTACATCTGCGCCAGCGACGACGACCAGATCCAGGTGCTCGACCTGGAGAGCGGCAGGATCACGGGCCTGCTGCCGTCGGGCCCCGATCCCGAGCTGATGACGCTGTCGCCGGACGGTTCGATCATCTACGTCGCCAACGAGGACGACAACATGATCTCGGTGATAGACGTCGCGCGCAAGCGCATCGTCAAGGAGATTCCGGTCGGCGTCGAACCGGAGGGCATGGCCGTCAGCCCCGACGGCAAGACCCTGGTGAACACGTCGGAGACGACCAACATGGCGCACTTCATCAACACGCTGACGCTCGAGGTGTTCGACAACGTGCTGGTGGGCAGCCGTCCGCGTTTCGCCGAGTTCACCCGCGACGGCGCACACGTGTGGGTCACCGCCGAGGTCGGAGGCACCGTCAGCGTGATCGAGACGCACACGCGCAAGGTCGCGAAAACAATCTCGTTCGCGCTGCCCGGGGTCAAGGCCGAATCCATACAGCCGGTCGGCGTGCGCCTGAGCGGCGACGGCCGGCGCGCCTTCGTGGCCCTGGGCCCGGCGAGCCGCGTCGCGGTCATCAACGCCAAAACTTTCGAGGTCGAGAAATACCTGCTGGTCGGCGCCCGCACGTGGCAGCTGGCGTTCTCCCCGGACCAGAAGAGGCTGTACACGACCAACGGCGTCAGCAACGACGTCTCGGTCATAGACGCCGACAATCTGCGCGTCATCAAGTCGGTGGCGGTAGGGCGCTATCCGTGGGGCGTCGTGGCGCGCGCCGATGGCTGACGAAGCGGCCCTGGCGGTCGCCGGCTTAGGCCACCGCTACGGCAAGTTCCGCGCACTCGACTCGGTGGACTTCACGGTCGCGCGCGGCACGTTCGCGGTGCTGCTCGGCAACAACGGCGCCGGCAAGACGACGCTGTTCTCGCTGCTGACCGGCCTCTACCATAGCCACGCCGGGCGCGTCTCCATCTGCGGCCACGACCTGAGAAGAAGACCCGCGCGCGCGCTGCGGTGCCTGGGCGTCGTATTCCAACAACGCTCGCTCGACCAGGACCTGAGCGTGTGGCAGAACCTGCGCTACTCGGCGAATCTCTACGGAATGTCGGCGCGCACGGCGCGCGCGCGCGCGATGGAGGAAACCGAGCGTCTCGGCGTGCGCGAACGCATGGACGACAAGATACGCAACCTGAGCGGCGGCCAGGCGCGGCGCGTCGAGATTGCGCGCGCGCTGATGCACCATCCCGAACTGCTGATCCTGGACGAACCGACGTTCGGCCTCGACGTGGGCGGGCGCGGCGCGCTCATCGAGCACGTGCGCGGCTTGTGCGCGCGTGGCCTGTCGGCGTTGTGGACGACGCACCTGCTCGACGAAGTAGGCCCCGACGACGCGCTGCTGGTGCTCAAAAGCGGGCGCCTGACGAAGGCCGGCAGGGCCGGCGCCGTCGCCGGCGACGACGACGCGGCGCCGATGCGGCGCAAACTGGCGCAGCTGCTGTAGCGTGGCGACGAGCGGCGCCGAACGCCGCGGCGGGCGCCATCGCAACGGGGCCGCCGCGTTCTTCCACTTCACGGCGGGGATCATGCAGCGCGAGCTGCTGCGTTTCCTCCAGCAGCGCGAGCGCTTCGTCGCGGCGCTGGTGCGCCCGCTGGTGTGGCTGTTCATCTTCGCCGCCGGTTTCCGCTCGGTGCTCGGCGTCTCGATCACCCCGCCGTACCAGACCTACGTGCTCTACGAGGAATACATCACGCCCGGGCTGATCGGCATGATCCAGTTGTTCAGCGGCATGCAGACTTCGCTGTCCATGGTCTATGACCGCGAGATGGGCAGCATGAGAATCCTGCTCACGAGTCCGGCGCCGCGCTGGTATCTGCTGCTCAGCAAACTGTTTGCGGGCGCCTCGATCTCGGTGCTGCAAGTCTACGTGTTTCTGCTGGTGGCGTGGTTCTGGGACGTGCGCCCGCCGCCGGCCGGCTACGTCGCGCTGCTGCCGGCGCTGTTTTTGACCGGGCTGATGTTGGGTTCGCTCGGACTGTTTCTGTCGTCGGTCATCAAGCAGCTGGAAAACTTCGCGGGCATCATGAACTTCGTCATCTTCCCGATGTTCTTCACGTCGTCGGCGCTCTACCCGCTGTGGCGCATCCGCGAGTCGAGCGTGGCGCTCTACCACGTGTGCCAGTACAACCCGTTCACGCACGCGGTCGAGTTGATCCGCTTTTCCCTCTACGCCGAGTTCAGCGCCGAGGCCTTCGTCGTGGTCACGGCGACGGCCGCGCTGTTCATCGCGCTTGCGATCTACGGCTACGATCCGTCGCGCGGGCTGCTCGGGACGCGCCGCAGGCGAGGGTAGACGGATACGCCGGCGGCGCTACTGCGCCGGTGGCGGTTCGGCGGGCGGCGTGGCGGACTTCAGGTAAGCCAGCATGTCGGCGATTTCCTTTTCGTCTTTCAGGCCTAAAAAAATCATGCGCGTGCCTTTGATGAACGTGCGCGGCGCCTGGACCAGCTCGCGGATGGTGTCCTCGTTCCAGACCACGCCGGACTCCTTCATCGCGTCGGTGTACAGCGGGTAGCTGGCAAGCGTTCCGGCCTTGCGCCCGAACACGCCGTAGAGACTGGGGCCGACCTTGGGGACGTCCTTCTCCAGCGAGTGGCACACCTGGCACTTGATGAAGACTTTTTTGCCGGCCTCGACGTCGCCGGCAAGCGCTTCGGCGTCGCCGGCAAACGCCGGGCCGACTGCGGCGCCGGACAACGCCAGCGATGCAGCAAAAACTTTGGTACGGAAATTCATAATCCCACAATTATACACTCTGACGATAATAACCCCTCTCCCTCGGGGAGAGGGCCGGGGTGAGGGCCGTTTTGGCCTTATACACCAGTAAGGGAACGCCCCCACGGCGTTCCCGACCAGATCATTCTCCCTTTCCTTGCGGGCGAGAGGTCGGGGCGGCGGCTGATTTTATGCGCGCGACCGCGGTCGGGTCGGCCAGGGTCGAGACGTCGCCCAGGTCGTCGTCGCCGTTTGCGAGCTTGCGCAGAATGCGGCGCATGATCTTGCCCGAACGTGTCTTCGGCAGGTCGGGCGCCCATTGGATGACGTCGGGGACGGCGATGGCGCTGATCTCGCTTCGCACCAGGTCGCGCAGCTCGGCCGCAAGCGCGGCGTCGGCGTCCACCCCGGCCATCGGCGTGACGTAGGCGCAAATCTCCTGTCCCTTGATCTCGTGCGCACGGGCGACGACGGCGGCCTCGGCGACGGACGGGTGCAGCACCAGCGCGCTCTCGATCTCGGCGGTGCCCAGACGGTGGCCGGAGACGTTGAGCACGTCGTCCACGCGCCCGGTGATCCAATAGTAGCCGTCGGCGTCGCGGCGGCAGCCGTCGCCGCTGAAGTAGCAGCCGGGAAACGCGCTGAAATAGGTCTCGACGAAGCGCTGGTGGTCGCCGTACACGGTGCGCATCTGCCCCGGCCACGGGTGCGTGATGACGAGATTGCCGGTGCACTCGCCGCTAAGTTCGTTGCCGTTATCGTCCACCACCGCCAGGCGCACGCCGAAGAACGGGAGCGTCGCGGAGCCGGGCTTGAGCGCGGTCGCGCCGGGCAACGGCGTGATCATGTGGCCGCCGGTCTCGGTCTGCCACCAGGTGTCGACGACCGGACAGCGCCCGCCGCCGACAACGTCGTGATACCACTGCCACGCCTCCGGGTTGATCGGCTCGCCGACGGTGCCGAGCACGCGCAGGCTGGCGCGCTCGGTGCACGCGACCGGCTTATCGCCAAGACGCATCAGCGCGCGGATCGCGGTCGGCGCGGTGTAGAACACCGCGACGCGGTGTTTGTCCACGATGCGCCACAAGCGCGACGCATCCGGGTACGTCGGCACGCCCTCGAACATCAGCGTCGTGGCCGCGTTGGCCAACGGGCCATAGACGATGTACGAGTGCCCGGTGATCCAGCCGACGTCGGCGGTGCACCAATAGACGTCGCCGTCGCGGTAGTCGAAACTGTACTTGTGCGTCATCGCCGCGTAGAGCAGATAGCCGCCCTGCGTGTGCAGCACGCCCTTGGGTTTGCCGGTGGAACCGGAGGTGTAGAGGATGAACAGCGGATCCTCGGCGCCCATCGGTTCGGGCGGGCAGTCGGAAGAGGCCTCGTCGCACATCTCGTGATACCAGACGTCGCGCACGGTGTCGAAAGGCACCGCACCGCCGGTGCGCCGCACGACGACGACCATGCCCACGCCGGGACAGCGGCGCAACGCCTCGTCCACGTTGCGTTTCAGCGGCACCGTCTTGCCGCCGCGCACGCCCTCGTCGGCGGTTACGACGACGCTGCAATCGGCGTCGAGTACGCGGCTCGCCAGCGACTCGGACGAGAAGCCGCCGAACACGACCGAATGGATCGCGCCGATGCGCGCGCACGCGAGCATCGCCACCGCGGCCTCGACGATCATCGGCAGGTAGATGCAGACGCGGTCGCCCTTGCGCACGCCGCGCTCCTTCAGCGCGTTCGCAAAACGGCACACGCGCGCGTGCAACTCGCGGTAGCTGAGGGTGAGCGACTCGCCCGGGTCGTCGCCTTCCCAGATGATCGCGGGGCGTTCGCCGTGACGCGCAAGATGGCGGTCCAGGCAGTTGTGGCAGACGTTCAATTCGGCGCCGTCGAACCAGCGGATCAGGCCCTCGCGGTAGTCCCATTCGAGCACCTTGCGCCACGGGCGCGACCACTCGAGGAACGCATGCGCCTGCTCGCTCCAGAACTCCTCGGGCGCCTCGAGCGAGCGCCGATACATGCGCCGGTAGGTCTCGGCGTCCACGTGTGCGCCGGCGGCGATATGCGCGGGCACCGGATACAGGAGATCGGACATCGGTAGATGCGGACGACAAAGCCCCCCGCGCCGTGGCGGCGCGGGGGGCTTTGTTGGAACGTCGTTCAGGAAAGGTTGATGGTAACGGCCTTGGTCTCGGTATAGTTGTCGAGCACCGCCTCGCCCATCTCGCGGCCCCAGCCGGACTGCTTGTAGCCGCCGAACGGCAGCGCCGAGTCGAAGATGTTGTAGCAGTTGATCCACACCGTGCCGGCGCGCAGCTCGGCGGCGAGCGCGTGCGCCTTGCCGACGTCGCGCGTCCACAAGCCGGCGGCCAGACCATAGACGGTGTCGTTGGCGCGCCGCACCAGATCTTCGTCCAGACCCTTGAACGGCATCGCCGTGACCACCGGGCCGAAGATCTCCTCCTGGTTGACCTTCATGTCCTGGTGCGTGTCCACCAGCACCGTCGGCTCGATGAAGTAGCCGGCGCCCTCTTTCTTGCGCCCGCCGACGGCGGCGTGCGCGCCTTCGCTGAAGCCCGAGTCGAGATAACCCGAGACGCGCTCGTGCTGTATCTTGGACACCATCGGCCCCATCTCGGTGTCGGGATCGAGACCCGGCCCCAGCTTGATCTTGGACGCCGCCTCCGACACCCCCTCGACGACCTTGTCGAAGATGCCCTCGGCGGCGTAGAGACGCGAACCGGCGCAGCAACATTGGCCGTGGTTGAAGAAGATCGCGTTGGCCGCGCCCGGGACGGCGACCTCGAGATCGGCGTCTTCGAGCACGATGTTCGGCGACTTGCCGCCCAGCTCAAGCGACACCTTCTTCAGATCGTTGGCCGCGGCCTTTACGATCAGGCGCCCGACCTCGGTCGAACCGGTGAAGGCGACCTTGTCCACCCCGGGATGCGCCGCCAACGCGGCCCCCGCGGTCTCGCCGAAACCGGTGACGACGTTGACGACGCCGTCGGGCAGGCCCGCCTCCTGCAGGATCTCGCCCAAGCGCAGCGCCGACAACGGCGTCTCCTCGGCGACCTTGAGCACCACGGTGCACCCGGTCGCAAGCGCCGGCGCCAGCTTCCACGCCGCCATCAGCAGCGGGAAGTTCCACGGGATGATCTGGCCGACGACGCCGACCGGTTCCGGGGTCGTGTACGAATGGTAGCGGACGCCCGGCGTGTAGAGCACCGACAGCGGTATCGTCTGGCCGTGCATCTTCGTCGTCCAGCCCGACATGTAGTGGAACATGTCCGCCGCCAGCGGCACGTCGGCGACGCGCGCGACGGTAATCGGCTTGCCGTTGTCGAGCGCCTCCAGCTCGGCGAACTCGTCGAGATTATCGAGGATCAAATCGCCGATGCGCGACACCAGGCGCCCGCGCGCCGACGGCGTCATCCGCGGCCACGCGCCGGATTCGAACGCCTTCCTGGCCGCGGCCACGGCGCGGTCTATGTCCTCGGCCTCGCCCTCGGCGACGTGGCCCACCACCTCCTCGGTGGCCGGGTTGACCACCTCGAAAGTCTTGCCCGACGCCGCCGGCGTCCAACGGCCGCCGATCAGCATCTTTTTGGGCTCGCTTAAGAAGCGGTGCGTGAATCTTTCCATGGTAATAGCTTCGGCTGTCGCACTCATATGGTTCTCCTCCTTATGGTTGTTGCGTCAGGATTGCTCCCGTTGTCGTTGTCTTGTCATGTGATGGCTGGCGTGAACCGGCTTCATCAGCGCGTTCGAGATCAGCGCCAGAAGCAGCAGGAACGCCATCAAATACATCGTGCTGTTGTACAGACTCGGTGTCGGGTCTATTGTACCCGGTGGCGCGATTTCGAGCAATTTGGCGAGGGTTACGGTCTTTTTCTCCATCAGCAGGTCGAGTTGCCCGAGCCCGGCGCCGAAGGTCTCGGCAAAGCGCCCGGGGTCGACCGTGGCCGCGACCTCGCGGATCGCGTCGCCGAGCGAATGCCGGCGCAGCGTCGTGATCGCAAGCGGCCCGAGAATACCGGCGACGCTCCACGCGGTCAAAAGCCGCCCGTGGATGCCGCCGACGTGGTGGGTGCCGAAGACGTCGGCAAGGTAGGCCGGTATCGTCGCAAAACCACCGCCGTAAAACGTGAAGATGATCATCGTCGCGGCGTAGAAAAACACCAGCCAGAACACCGCCGGGTTGACGCTCACCTGCTGCGCGGTGAACGGCACCGACAGATAGAGCAGGATGCCGCCGACGAAAAAGATCCAGTAGGTGTTCTTGCGCCCGATGAAGTCGGACGAACCGGCCCACAACACGCGCCCGATCATGTTGAACACGCTGATCATCAGCACGTAGGTGGCGGCGAAAACGCCGTCCACGATACCGGGCAGCGTGGTGCCGAAAATCTCGACCATCATCGTCTTGGCGACGCCGATGACGCCGATGCCCGCGGTGACGTTGAAGCACAGGACGATCCACAACTGGTAGAACTGCGGCGTCTTCAGCGCCTGATCGATGTCGACGTTTTCCCGGGTCATCATTTTTTTGGCCGCGACCTCGGCCGAGGGCGGCGTCCAGCCTGCGGGTTTCCAGCCGGGCGCGGGCAGGCGGTAGCTGAACGCGGCCACCATCATGACCACGAAATAAATCAGACCGATGACGAAAAAGGTGGCGCCGGCGCCGACCGAACCGGTGCCGACCAGATACACGCCGGGATCGCCGGGCACGATCATGTCGGCGACCTCGCCGGCGCCGACGACGACGACCTCCTTCAGCTGGCCGCCGATGTCGACGAAGCGCCGCCCGGCCTCGGTGACCAGTTCGACGTCGGCGACCGCCCCCATGTATTCGGGCGCGCGGTAGAACGTTTGCAGCAGATATTCCTTCAGCGGCGTGGCCAACATCGCGCCGCCGCCGAAACCCATGATGGCCATGCCGGTGGCCATGCCGCGGCGGTCGGGGAACCAGCGGATCAGCGTGCTTACCGGCGACACGTAGCCCAGCCCCAGGCCGCAGCCGCCGATGACGCCGTAACCGAGATAGACCAGCCACAACTGGTGCGTCATGATGCCGAGGCTGCCGACCAGGTAGCCGCCGCCCCAGCAACTGGCGGCGACGATGCCGACGGTGCGCGGCCCGACTTCCTCGAGCCATTTGCCGGCGAACGCCGCGGCCAGCCCGAGAAACAGAATCGAGACCGTGAAGATCCAGACGACCTCGCCCAGAGTCCAATCGTCGGCGCTCGAGGAGACGACGCCCAGGACCTTCGTCAGCGCCGGGTTGTAGATGCTCCACGCATAGACCGAACCGATGCACAGGTGGATCCCGATCGAGGCCGGAGGCACGCGCCAGCGGTTGAAGCCGGGCGGCGCGATGATGCTTTCCTTTGAGAAAAACCCGCTCATTGGATACCCTTCTTTATTCTCCCTCTGGGAGAGGGTTCGATTGTGCCGCGCCGAGCAGCTGTGACAACTCGGGGTGGCCGGCGCCGGCGGCGAGCGTCGCCGCGGTCTGCCCCTCGTTGTCCACGGCCGCGGCGTCGGCCCGATGCAAAAGCAACACCTCAACGGTCGCGGTCGCACCGGCCGCGGCCGCGATCATCAGCGCGCTGCGTCCGCGGTTGTCCTTGAGATCGGGGGCGGCGCCCGCCTTCAATAGTTGCGCGACGCAATGGCCGCTCTCGGCCGGTGCCGCCCACATCAGCAGCGTCAGGCCGTTGCGATAGCGGCGATCCACTTCTTCCAGGCGCGCCGCCAGCAGGTCGAAGACCTCGGGGCGGCAACGCGCGGCGGCATAGACCAGCGCCGACTTGCCGGTGTCGTCCACCACGTCCACCGGCGCGTCGCGCGCCAGCAGCAATTCGACGAGTTCGCGGTTGTCGTTGAAGGTCGCGGTCATCAGCGGAGTCAGGCGCGCGAGCGTGGCGTCGCCGGCGCGCGCGCCGTTGTCGAGCAGCCAGCGCGTCGCTTGCGCGTGATTGTTCTTGACCGCGCCGAACAGCGCGCTCTCGCGGTTCACGTTCGGGCGGTTCACGTCGGCGCCGCGCGCGACGAGCAGCGCGAGGACTTCGACGTGGCCGCCGCGCGCCGCGTATATCAGCGCGCTATTGCCGAAACGATTGCGCGCCGAGATCAACGCGCCGGCGTCGAGCAGTTCGCGCACGCGCTCGGCGTCGCCTTGCCGCGCCGCATCGAACAACTCGAAGTTCAACGTACGCACGTTGTCCGCCGACGCCGCGGCGATCATCAGGCACGACGCCACAAAAAGAAATCTGGTCAGCACGTTCTCGCGCAAATCGGAAATGGAAATCCGAAATCGGATTATATCTTATCGCCGGATTGCACCCATGATGGCAACCGTGTCAACCCGAAGCAGATTTTGCGCAAACGCCCCTGCGCCCCCCTCGTCCCCTGCGCCCTCTCCCAATCACGCGATGGAGATTTCCATGAATACCGTTCGTCGGAAAAAGTCATTCGTCGGCCGTATCGCACCGTTTATCTGATCTTCCATGCTATGGTCCGCATGCGCGTTACAACGTTCCTTTTCAGCCGAAAGGAGGAACGACCATGCGCCAGACAACCAGCATGATAGACAGCGTCCACAGCCTGGAGCGCACCGGCATGAGCCGAGAGCAGGCCGAGGCCCTGACGGAACTGCTGCGCGCTTCGATCACCGAGGCCGTACAGCATCTGGCAACCAAGGATGAAGTCGACGCGCAGCTTCTGGCGATCAGGGCCGAACTGGCCGAACTTGGGGCGCAGGTTTTGGAAGTCAAGGCCGGGCTGGTCGAACTCAAAACTGCCCATAAAGCGCAAGCGGAACATACCGACGCGCAAATAGCGCTTCTCAGGGGTGAGCTCACCGAGAAGATAGGCACGAGCATGAAGTATATGGCGCTTTCCACGGGTTTTTCGACGGTCGCCATCATCGCGGCGCTGTTCGCGGCCTTTTTTGGCATGCCCGCCGGCGGCTGAAGGCGAGAATCGGCCCACCCTCAGGGGGAGAAGGTTACATTTTCCCTTCCCCCATTTGGAAGTCTCCGAAAAACACGGGGCGGTTCGTTCCGGGCGCGCTTGTCGCTCCCGGCCCTCAGGCCGCGGCCAAGGCCGCGACGTGGGCGCTGGCCGCGCTGGCCAGCCCCGCCAGGTTATAGCCTCCCTCCAGCACCGACACCAGGCGGCCGTCGCAGTAGGTGTCCGCCAGCGTGCAGACGATTTGGGTAAGGCGCGTGAAGCCCGCGTCGCTTACGTCGAAACAACCAAGCGGGTCGTCGCGGCGGCCGTCGAACCCGGCCGACACCAACACCAGATCGGGCCGGAAGCGACGCGCCGCCGGCACCAGCACGTCCTCGAAAGCGGCGACGATAGCGGCGTCGTCGCTACCGCAATCGAGATGGACGTTGACGTTGTAGCCGCGCCCCTTCCCCGCGCCGCGGCGCGCCGGATCGCCGGTGCCGGGATAGGCGCGGTAATCGTGGGTCGAGAAAAACAGCACCGAAGGATCGTCGTAGAACGCGGCCTCGGTGCCGTTGCCGTGGTGGTAGTCCCAATCCACTATCAGCACTCTGGCGAGGCCACAGGTGCGTTGCGCGTAGCGCGCGGCAATCGCCACCGTGTTGTAGAAACAAAAACCTTCCTCGCGGCCGCTGTTCAGCGCGTGATGCCCGGGCGGGCGGGTCGCGCAGAACGCGCGCACGGCCTGGCCCTCGCATACCGCGCGCACGCCGGCCAGGCCGGCGCCCGCGGCGCGCAACGCGACCACGTGCGAGCGCCCGTAGGTGTCGCGGATTTGCGCAAAATGGCGTCGCGTGTGCACCGCGAACACCGCCGGTTCGGCCGCAATCGGCGGCGGCAACGCCACTTTTCCCAGCAGGCCGTTTTCCTCGAGAGCATCCATGACCGCGTGGTAGCGCGCCGGCGACTCGGGATGGCCTTCCTCAAGCCTATGCTCGGCGAACAACGGATCGTGCACGACCGCCAGCCGTGGTCGCGCTCCCGGCGCGCGACCACGGCCGGCGCCGACCAGCGCCGCCATCGAGCTTATCGTCATCGCCAGAAACCGCCTGCGCCTCATCGTCCCCAAACATAATACGGGCATGGCATGGGGCTGGGCAAACACGCCCCGCTCCACCGTTCCCGCGAACGGTTCCCTACCACCCGACGCAATTTGCTATCATGTGTCTTATGGCCTGCAAGTCTGCCACTACGGCCCGCAAGCCTACCACGACAAACGACATACTCATGACTTACTCTTAAGGAGCAACAAGATGAATACAAAACACATCCAGGCGCTTGCGCTCGGCGCGTCGCTGGCGGCGCTGGCGACGTCGGCGACGTTCGCCCAGGAGACCGGCAAAGGCACCCTCTACGGCGACATGCACACGGTAACCCAGGACATGTTGGACCACGCCGCCGGCGACGCCAATAATTTTCTGCACACCAACGGCAACTACGATCAAACCCGCTACTATCCGGCGCGCCAGATAAACCGCGACAACGTCCACCGTCTGGCGCGCGCCTGGGTCTTCAGGACCGAGGTCGTCGAGTCGCTGGAGACGACGCCGATCATCATAGACGGCGTGATGTATATAACGACCTCGTACAACCACGTCTATGCGCTCGACGCCAAGACCGGCAAGAGGCTCTGGCACTACAAACACAAGATGGGGCCGGTTACGACCTACTGCTGCGGCCCCAACAACCGCGGCGTGTTCGCCTACGGCGACATGCTCTACATGGGGACGCTGGACGCCAAAATGGTGGCGCTCAACGCCAAGACCGGCAAGAAAGTGTGGGAGACGCAGATCGCCGACCCCGAACTCGGCTACAGCGAGACGATGGCGCCCACCGTCGTTGACGGCAAGGTGCTGATCGGCACCAACGGCGGCGAGTACGGGATCCGCGGCTTCGTCAAGGCCTACGACGCCGAAAGCGGCGACCTGTTGTGGACGTTTTACACGGTGCCGGAGAACTCGGTCGGCACCTGGGAGACCCACGACGCCACCGGCAAATACATGCACCGCGACATCGAGGCCGAGAAAGCCACGCTCGAGAAAAACGGCGACCCGTACAAGACGCTCGGCGGCGGCGTGTGGCAGAACATGGCCGTGGATCGTTCCAACGACATGGTCTATTTCGTCGTCGGCAACCCGTCGCCGGATCTCTACGGCGCGATTCGTCCGGGCGACAACCTGTACACCAACTCGCTGGTCGCGGTCGACCTGGACAGCGGCGGTTACCAGTGCCACTTTCAGTACATCGCCCATGACGTCTGGGATCTCGACGCGGTCAGCCCGCCGATCCTGACGATGGTCAAGGACAACGACGGGCGCATGGTCAAGGGCGTGCTGCACGCGGGCAAGACCGGCTACGTCTACGTCCACCGCGCAAGCGACTGCTCGCTGATCCGGTTCTCGGAGCCGATGGTGTCGCAGGAAAACCGCTGGGTGCTGCCGACCAAGGAAGGCGCGCGCATGCTGCCGGGCGCCAACGGCGGCGTCGAATGGTCGCCGATGGCGATAGACCCGCACCTGCAACTGACCTACGCGATCAACCTGCACCAGCCGATGACCTACCACGTCGAGGAGACGCCCTACCCCGGCGGCAAGTTGTGGCTGGGCGGCGCGTTCAAGGTGATCCCGTCGGAACAGCAGTGGGGCAACGTCACCGCGGTGGACTACAACACCGGCAAGATCAAGTGGAAGGTCAAGACCGAGCAGCCGATGATCGGCGGCATCCTGGCCACCGGCGGCGGCCTGGTGTTCACCGGCGAGGGCAACGGCATGTTCCGCGCCTACGACTCGGCCACCGGCCAGATGGTCTGGCAGGACAAAGCCAAGGCCGGCGTCAACGCACCGCCCGCCTCGTATAGCGTCGACGGCGAGCAGTACATCGTCGTCGGCGCCGGCGGCAACGTCCAGCTCGACTACAAACGCGGTAACGAGATTATCGCGTATAAGCTGAAGAGGTCTTGACGCGGCCGTAGTCCCGCGGGTTCGCGCCCGCGCCCGGCACAAAACCGCCAAAACCGAAAACCGCCGCGCCCATGACCGGGCGCGGCGGTTTTCTTCCATCCGACTTCGATCATATTGGTACGGGAGAGACCGTCATGCGACGTTATCTGATAGCAGGCACGCTGCTGCTGATGGCGGCGGCGGGCGCCGACGAATATGCGTCGGTGCGCGCGCAGCTTGCGACCTGCATCCCGTGCCACGGCGAGCGCGGCGTCTCGACGATACCGCAAAACCCGATACTCGCCGGTCAGCATCTGCACTATACCTACACCCAGCTCAAGGACTTCAAGCGCGGTTTCCGCAAGAACGAAATCATGCAGCCGATGGTCATGGCGCTTACGAAAGAGCAGATGCTGCTGATCGCCAAGTACTTCTCCGAGCAACAATGGCCGCGCGGTGCAGCCAAAGCCGACGCGGCCCAGAGCGCCGCCGGCAAGAGGGTAGTCACGCAGGGGCAGTGCGTGCAATGCCACCTCGGACGCTTCGAGGGCGCCAGCGGGGTGCCGCGGGTGGCCGGGCAGCACAACGCCTATATCGAGAAGACCATGTTCGACTTCAAGAACGGCGTGCGCACCAATTCGCCGGCCAAGAACTCGCTGATAAAAACCTTCGGCGACGACGACCTCAGGGCGGTCTCGGCCTATATCACAAGCATGCGCCCATGACGAACGGCGGGCGCGGCGCGGCGCCGCGCCCTCACCCTCAGTCGTGCTTGCGCGTCAGTTCGGCGCAACCGGCGCTCGCCTGCTCGCCGGCCTCGACGTAGCACGCGCTGATGCGGTCGCGCCCCAAGATGCGGCCGAGGTTGTAGCCCTTGCTCGCGCCCGACACCCACGCGAACGAGGAGTCGTCGGGAAACACGACGCCGAAGAAATCTATGCGCCCCTCGGTGTACTCGAAGTAGCCGCGAAAACGCCGGTCGCGCTGCTCGGTGATATGCACGGTCTTCTGCCACTCCTGGTAGCCCTTGAGTTCGGACACCGTGTGGTTCATTCCGTGCCATTCGCCGACCAGGTTCGGCGGCTCGCCGGCGTCCATCATGCAGCCGGCGGGCAGCGCCAGCGCAAGGACGGCCGCGACCATGATTCCAAGTGTGCTTTTCTGCATCGGTTTGTTCCTCGCAAGGTAGTTGCAATAAAAACGAGTATCGCACAAATCAAGCGCCCCCGTCAGCCCAATGAGGGGTGAGGGCTGTTCCGGCCTTATACATCAGTAAGGGAACGCCCCCACGGCGTTCCCGACCAAGGACTTCTCCCTCTCCCCCTGGGAGAGGACGGGGGTGAGGGCCGTTCCGGTCTTATACACCAGTAAGGGAACGCCCCCACGGCGTTCCCGAAGTTGTACAGCTGTTGTATAATGCCGGACATCAATCTCGATTCTGGAGGCGGATCTTATGTCTATTACCCTCACGCGCCGTGGCTTTCTGGGCTCGGCAATCGCGGCGGCGACGTCGCTTACTTTGGGACGCGCCTTTGCCGACGACGAGCAGGCTTGGCGCGAAGTGCGCGAATTTCTTTTTCAGGATCGGCCGGTGGCGGACGGCGCCGGACGCATACGCCTGGAAGCCCCGGTGCGCCCGGCCAACGGCGCCGACGTCTCGGTGCGGATCATCCCGGCGACGCCGCAACAAGCCGATCACTACATCCGCAAGCACTACCTGGTCGTGGATAAGAACCCGTCGCCGGTGGCCGGCGTGTTCACCTTGTCGCCGAAAAACGGCACGGCCGAGATCGGCACCCGCATTCGCGTCAACGAATACAGCCACGTGCGCGTGATCGCCGAGACCAACCGCGGCGAACTCTATATGAACTCGGCGTTTGTCAAGGCGTCCGGCGGCTGCTCGGCGCCGCCGCCGAACGACGACCCGATGGCGCAGCTGACGATGGGCAAGATGGAATTGGCGCACACCGCGGCGCGCGAAGACGCGCGCGGCTTCCAGCTGTCGCTGCTGCATCCCAACAACTCGGGCATGCAGATGGATCAGGTAACGACGCTGTTCATCCCGCCGCACTACGTCGAGACCGTCGAGGTCATGAACGACGACGGCGAGACGGTGTTTGCGGCCAAGGGCGACATCACGTTCAGCCACAACCCGAGCTTCGACTTCTTCTACAAGCCCAGGCCGGGCGGCGACGTGCTGCACGCAAAGGCGGTCGACTCGCGCAATAAGACCTACACGGCGACGTGGCCGGTGACCGCCACCTGAACTTCGGCATCCACCGGAGCGTGCACCCGGACGCGAGGGGCTCCTGAAAACCGCGAGGCCACCGTGGAACTAGTCGCGGCGCAAAACCAGATCGTCGGCGCGCTGATGCTGTTCATCCAGTCCATGACCGGCACCGTCGGCATCGAGCTGCCGGCGCCCGAAATCCGCGTCCTGCCGCAGCGCGAGCTGGCGCAAAAGGCCTGTGGCAATCGGGAATGCGACGTCTACGGCTGGTTTTCCAACGTCGACAAAATCGTCTATATGTCCGACAACCAGGACTTCGTCAACGATCTGCACGCGCGCAGCGTGCTGCTGCACGAACTCGTCCACTATGCCCAGGATCGGTTCCAGGCGCTGAAGATGGTCAACGACTGCCTGACGTGGAAGGCGCGCGAGTTGCAGGCCTACGACATCCAGTACGCGTGGCTGCGCCACCACCGCGTGCGCACGCCCACGCCGTCTTTCAACAGCGTATTGATCAACTACGAGAACGTGCGTTGCCCGGCCGGCAAGGTCGAGGCGCGCGCCGCAAGAAATTAACGGGGAGAGCGCTCAGTCGCCGGGCGCGAACAGCGACGCGACGACGCGCCCGATCGCAAAAAACCGCTGCTCTAATAACACCGGCTGCTCGCACAGATGGTCGGCCATGCGCTCGCGCTCCTCGAACACGCGGATGTCCCACCGCTGCCGCGTCTGCAGGTCCTCCAATTCGACCGCGTCGCCGCCGGCGTCTTGCAGTTTCTCGATGCTTTTGGCCTGACTTTCTATGCGCTTGACCAGCATCCGCTGACGCGCGCCGAAACGCCCGATGCCGTCTAGCACCCTGCCGCGCTCGCGGTTCACGGCCGCGGTCAGCGCACCGACCAGCAGCTCGGCCGTGGCGCGCGTCGCGTTTTCCGGTGCCGCGAAGAATTGTCGGACTTTGTCGAGGCTCTCCTCCAGCCCCGACGCGCGACTCAGCAACTCGTCGGCGAGGCGCGTTACGCGCGCGTCGTCGCGCCAGCGTTCCTCCCGCGGCAGTTCCCCCTGCCAGAATCTGCCGGCCGAAACACTCGGCACGTAACTCTGCACGCACGGCCAACCCTCGGGCGCGGCGTGCCGCGGTTGCGCCGCGACGTGCGCGACGAGCGCGGCAAGCAGCACGCCGATGGCGGCGCCGACGCGGGACGATAGTGGATACGGCCTAGTCATGACAGCGGTTATGATAGCAGGGGTTTTTTCGGGAACGCCGTGGGGGCGTTCCCTTGCTGGTGTATGAGGCCGGAACGGTCCTCACCCAACTATTGTCAAGTCTTTGTGCAGCCGTGTATATAATCCCCGTATAATTCCGACATGTCTTACAAAAGCCTGTTTCTACCCTTGCTGTTGCTGGCCGCGACGACCTCGGCCGACGACGTCGTGCGCATCGGCACGCTCAAATTCGGCACCGTCAACTGGGAACTCGACACCGTCCGCCACCATGGCCTCGACCGCGAGCAGGGCTTCGCCCTGAAGGTGCGGGAGTTCGCCAGCAAGCAGGCCGCGCACGTCGTGTTTCAGAGCGGCGAGGTCGACGTGATTGTAACCGACTGGGTGTGGGTGTCACGCGAACGCGCGCGCGGCAAACGCTTCAGTTTCATCCCCTACTCGTCGGCGCTAGGCGCGCTCATGGTGCCCGCCGCAAGCGACGCGCGCGACCTGCGCGATTTGCGCGATTTGCGCGTCGGCGTCGCCGGCGGCGCCTTCGACAAAAGCTGGCTGCTGCTGCGCGCGTGGGCGCAAAAACGGCACGCCTTCGATCCGCTGTCCGCGTTCGACGCGCAATACGCGGCGCCGCCGCTGCTGAACGGACAGATCGAACGCGGGAAACTCGACGCGGTGCTGAATTTCTGGCATTACTGCGCGCGCCTCGAAGCCGTCGGCTACCGGCGGCTTGTCGAGATCGGCGACGTCATCACCGGACTCGGCACCGACGCGACGCCGATGGTCGGCTACGTCTTCGGCGAGGATTGGGCGCGCGCAAACGCCGGCATCGTCCGGCGCTTCAACGCCGCCGCGCGCGCCGCGCGCGCCAGGCTGCTCGCCGACGACGCCGAGTGGCGGCGCCTGCGGCCGTTGATGCGCGCCGACGACGACGCCACTTTCACGACGCTGCGCGAGCGCTACCGCGAAGGGATACCGAAGCGCTGGGGCGCGCGCGAACGCACTGATGCGGCGCGCCTGATGGAACTGCTGACGCAATTCGGCGGCGTCAAGGCGACCGGCGGCGCACGCCTGGCACCCGGAACCTTCTGGAACGAAGTGCGCTTCTGAACGCGCGCGAATGGCGGCGACCAAGAAAAAATTCCCGCTCACGGCCGTCGCTTCCATCGGCGTGCTGATCCTGCTGTGGTGGTTCGGTTCGCGGCTCGCCGGCGAGGATACGCTGCCGTCGCCGGCCAGCGTCGCCGGCGTCATCGCCGCCGAGGCCGCCACCGGCGAGTTGTTCTTTCATACCGGCGTCACGTTGTGGCGCGTCGTCGCCAGCTTCACGATCTCGATGGTCGCCGGCATCACCATCGGTTTTCTGATGGGCGGCTTTCGCAAGGTCGACGCGATCTTCGATCCATGGCTGTTGTTCTTTCTGAATCTGCCGGCGCTGGTCGTGATCATCCTCGCCTATATCTGGATGGGGCTGACCGAAATCGCGGCCATCGCCGCAGTCGCCGTCAACAAGATACCGAACGTCGTCGTCACGATACGCGAAGGAGCGCGCGCGACCGATCGCGGCCTGCAACAGATGGCCACGGTGTTCCGCTTCGGCTGGTGGAAGAGGCTGCGCCACGTCATCGTGCCCGAACTGGCGCCGTACATCGCGGCCGCGACGCGCTCGGGCATAGCGCTGATCTGGAAAATCGTGCTCGTGGTCGAACTGCTCGGGCGCGGCAACGGCGTCGGTTTTCAACTGCACCTGTATTTCCAGCTGTTCGACGTCGCGGCCATCATGGCCTGGGGGCTGACCTTTATCATCATCATGCAGATCGTCGAGCTGACGCTGTTGCAGCCGTTCGAGGCCTACGTCAACCGCTGGCGCAAACCGTGAGCGCGACGCCGCTGCCGGCGGCGGTCGCGTTGCGCGTCGCCGTTCACGACAAAAGTTTCGCGCGCCACGACGGCCAGGCGACGCGGGTTTTGCGCGACGTGCGGTTTGCGCTCGGCGAACGCGAGCTGGTGACGCTGACCGGGCCGTCCGGCTGCGGCAAGACCACGTTGCTGAACCTGATCGCCGGCCTCGACGACGACTTCGACGGCGAAGTCGCGCGCCCGCGGCGAGGCGACGACGAACTGCCGCTGTCGTACGTGTTTCAGGAACCGTGCCTGCTGCCGTGGCGCACGGTGCGCGAAAACGTTCGCCTGGCGTTGCCGGCGGGCGTGCGCGCCGACGAGCGCATCGCGTGGCTGCTCGAGAAAATGAACCTGAGCGACGCCGCCGACGCCTACCCGCAGACGCTGTCGCTCGGCATGTCGCGGCGTGCGGCGCTGGCGCGCGGCTTCGCCGTGGCGGCGCCGCTGTTGCTGCTCGACGAACCGTTCGCCTCGATTGATGAACGCACCGCGACGCGCCTGCGCAAACTGCTGTTGTCGCAACTTGAAGAAACGCCGCGCGCGGTGTTGTTCGTAACGCACAATCTGCGCGAGGCGCTGTTTCTGGGCGACCGTCTGTTGATTCTCTCGGGGCGTCCGACGACGCTGGTGGCCGACCTGCCGCTGGCGGCGGCGCTTCCAAAACGGGGGCGCGAGGCCACGGAAATCGAGCGTCTGCATCGGGAAATTGTCGGCAAGTTTCCGGAAATACTCGGCTGAGAAGCGTTTTCCCATGCAATATCAGTATCTTACATATCAGGCGGTGGCGATGCCGAAAAAACACCAAAAAATTGCAATATGAATCGTTGCATATATAATTGGCGGCCATAGTTTGGGGAACCCGAACTTGATTTACCAGATAGCTTATGAGGAGAAACTCATGAAACACTCAAAAAGTATTGCAGCGGCCGTCGTGCTCGGCGGCATGCTGACGACCGCGCCGGTGTTCGCCGCTTTCGAGGGTCTGTCCATGATGCGCATGGGTGCCTGGGAAGTGGACTTCAGCGGCAACGTCAATGCGTTTGTCACCGCGATAGACTGCGATCCCGGCGGCACTAACCCTGACAGGGATAAGGTCGCCGGCGGCCTCGCGTGCGGTTCGGACGGCAAAGACAGCGACCACCACAACATTCAGACCGGCCTGCTGCCGTCCTGGTTCAACATGAGTGCCGCAACCGATGCCCCCGGTGGCATCAGGACCGGCGTGCACGTCAGTTTCCAGCCCGGTGTTGACAGCAGCAGCAACTTCGGCGGAAACGACGGGGCGTTGGGTCTGAACTCCTCGAACTTCCGGCAGGTGTTTCTGACGTTCGGCACCGACAGCATGGGCACGTTCAAGATCGGTCGCGATCTCGGCGTGTTCGCGAGCGACGCGATTTTGAACGACATGACGCTGCTCGGCGTCGGCACGGTGTCCGATCTGGCGTCGAAAGGCGGCAACACGACGCTCGGGCGCATCGGCGTCGGCTATCTGTACGCCGACTGGAAGTCCCAGCTGCAATACACGTCGCCGAACATGGGCGGCCTTACGTTGACCGCCGCGCTGGTGGATACCTGGGGGGCGGGCAGTCCGCCTAATACGGGTTCGTATAACAACGACACCCCAAACAACACAGATGATGACATTGCCTACAGCGCCACCGGCGCCCAACATGGCGACAACTTCGGCGTCGAGGCCAAAGTCAACTATGCGTTCGACAACGGTGCCGGCACGTCCGGTTTGCTGTGGGCGAGTTACATCCTCCAGGAAGTGGACTTTAGAGCAGCGCCCGATAACCAAATCGTGGGTGGAGCTACTTTTGCAGGCGACGACAGCGGCGAGGCCACTGGTTTTGACGTCGGTTTCAAGTTCGCGTATCACGGCTTCGATCTGGTCGGCTATTACTACGACGGCGAAGGCATCGGCACGACCGGTTTTCTGTGGGATGGCTTTGACGTGACCGGGGACGAGCGCGATTCGGACGGCTGGTACCTGCAAGGGCGTTATAAGATGCCGACCGGTACGGTACTCGGCCTGAGTTACGGCGAAAGCAACCTGGACGACAGCAGTTACGACCAGGCGCGGCTTGCGGATGATAGGGCGAACTACGATATTCTCGATTCCAACGAATCCGTGGTCGTCGGCCTCTACCATCCAGTCGGCGAGGCGCTGAACCTGGTGCTCGAGTACACCGAGACCGAGGCCGAGGCGCACAACGGCAACGACTCGGACGAGGAAGTGATCGCCTTCGGCGCGATCATGTTCTTCTGATTTTCTCCTTCACGACATTTGGCAAATCGAAAGGCGGGTGGTGCAAACCACCCGCCTTTTTTGCGATTGCGCCCGGTGCCCCGCCCGATGCCTTAGAATGGCGGGCATGAGCACGCGGTCTCACCCCCGACCCCACGTCCGGCCCCACGCCCGCCCCCATAGACAACTATGGTTCGCGTTGCCGCTGGCGGCGGCGTTGGTGCTGGCGACACCGGCCCAGACCCAGGCCGCGCCGGCGACCCGTACCATCTGGGAGAACAACGACGAATACGTGCGCCTGGTTGCGCGCGACGGCGCGCGCGGCGCGCGCAACGACCACCCGGTCAGGATCGCACCGCAAACGCTGACCGCTATCATAGCCGGCCTGATGGCGACGCCGGCAAAGAGAACGAAAAGCGACGTCGTGGCCGCGGCCGAATTGAGCGACGCGATCCCGCTGTTTTCACAAGCCGCGGCGAGCCGCCTGGCCAACGCGCTGGCGATTGCGCTGCGCAACGCAAAACCGCACCAGGACGCGGTCTTTCAAATCCGCGACAACGCCTCGCTGATCGGTTTCATCAGCCAACCGGTGCATACCACCGGGCGCGTGTTCTGGAACAACGGGCTGCTGCACGTCATCTTCGGCCCCGTCCACAAGGGCATCGTCAAACGCATGGTGATGGGGCGCAAAACCGGCGTCGTCAATCCGCCTGCGCAGGCCGCGCGCGGCGCAATCGCCCGCTCCGACTATCGCGTAGCGCTGACGCAGGGCGTGCGCTACGCGAGGACGCGCGGCGGCAAGAAGCGCGCCGACTGGATTGTGATAGACCCCGACATCGCGATGAGCGAAGCGTTGGAGGCGCCGGCGACGCCGCGCGCGCGCGCCGCGCGCGCGGCCGAACGCTCGCTCGGGGAGCGCCCCCTTGAGGATCGCCTTAGGCGCCTGAAAAAACTGCGCCGCGACGGCCTGATCTCGGAGAAGGATTACCGCGACAAAGTACGCGACATATTAGACGAGATCTGAGTCACCCTCTCCTAGGGGGAGAGGGTTTGTTATGGCGTTGAAGCGGGGGTTACATTAAGGGTTCGGGCGCAATGATATACTTGATGTATACCAGTCTCTGACAAAGGAGGAAACCATGTTAGACAACGATTTTTACAGCGTCGCCAACCACGGCGCGTTCGAGACCTTCGCGCTTGGCGATTTTCCGTTGCAGCGCGGCGGTTCGCTGCCCGACTGCAAACTGGCCTACGCGACGCACGGTGAACTGAACGCGGCCAAGGACAACGCGATCCTGTTTCCGATCATGTTCTCCGGCACCAGCGGCAGCCTCGCGCACTACGTCGGCGAGGGACTGGCGCTCGATCCGTCGCGCTATTTCATCGTCTTTCCGAATCAGCTGGGCAACGGCCTTTCGAGCTCGCCGCACAACACGCCGGCGCCGCACGGCATGTCGTCGTTTCCGGCGCTCGACGTTGCCGACGACGTGCGCGCCCAACACCGCCTGATGACCGAGCATTTCGGCATAAGCGAACTGCAACTGGTGCTCGGCTGGTCCATGGGCGCGCAGCAGACCTACGAATGGGCGGCGCGCTATCCCGACGTGGTGCGCCGCGCCGCGCCGATTGCCGGCACCGCGCGGTGCACGCCGCACGACGCGCTCTACGTGGACACCTTCTGCGACGCGCTGAAGTCCGATCCGGCGTGGAACGGCGGCGAATACACCGAGGCGCACGCGGTCGAGACCGGGCTGCGCCGCCTGGCGCGCGTGTTCGCGCTGATGGGCGTGTGCACCGAGTTCTACAAGCAGGAATTGTGGCGGCGCATAGACGTTGCGTCGGTCGACGACTTTCTTTCCGGCTTCTGGGAAAAATGGTTCCTGCCGATGGATCCGAACGCGCTGCTGTGCATGGCCGACAAATGGAAAAACGGCGACGTCGGCGCGTTGGCCGGCGGCGATCTGCGCCAGGCGCTGTCGAAGATCCAGGCCAGGACGACCGTGATCGCGTTTTCCGAGGACATGTTCGTGCCGCTGCGCGACTGCCGCGCCGAACAGGAAATGGTGCCGGGCAGCAAGCTCGAAGTGCTCGACAGTCCGTGGGGCCACTTCACGACGCTCGGCCTGTTCGAGGATGACTTCAAGCGCATGAACGCGATCCTCGGCGACCTGCTGGCAAGCTGAACCAGGCTGGGGTGAGGGATGTGCGGCCCTCACCCCAACCCTCTCCCAGAGGGAGCGGGTGGCGCATGCCCCGTTTCAACGCCTTGACAAACCTTCTCCCCCATGGGAGAGGGTGACGCCTACTTCTTCGCAAGCCGGAACAGGCCCTCGACGGCGCCGCCGTCGCTGCTGAAATAGAGCGCGCCGTCGGCACCGAAAACGATACCGACGGGCCTGGCCAGGCGGGCGCCGGAAGCATTCTGAAAACCTTCGATCAGCGGTTCGACGCGCTCCGCGCGGCCGTCTTCAAAGCGCACCAGCGCGAGCCACGGCGGCCTGCGGCTGGCCCTGGGGCCGATCCAGCCGCCGTGCGGCCTGGTCGCCCACGAACCATGCAGCGCGACCACGGCGTCGCCGGCCCACGCCGCATCCATCGCATCGCCGCCGCGCGGCACGAAAGCGACGCCCATCGGCCCGTTGCGCGCGGGAAACGTGGCCACCGGAGGCACCGCGTCGGTGCGCGGCGGTTTTCCGGCTATGCAGTCGTCCGCCTCTATCGCGCGCCCGTCGAACTGGAACCACGGCATGCCGTGAAACGACCCGGCGTCGAGGCGGCTGAAATACTCCGGCGGCAACTCGTAGCCGTGATGGTCGGGGCCGTGGTTGGAGGCGTAGAGCACGCCCGTGTCCGGATGCCAGTCGAAGCCCACCGGGTTGCGCAGGCCCGACGCGTACACGCGCCAGCGCGTAGCACCCGCGTCCTCGATCAGCACCAGCACGCCGCCGCGGTAGTCGTCGAAATCATAGCCCGGGCCTAAGTATTCGTCGCTGCAATTGCCGCTGATGCCAAGGCTCAGGTAGAGCCTCGCATCCGGGCCGACGGCGACGGTGCGGCTTGGGTGGCCGCCGGTCGGCAGCGGCATGACTTTTTGGAAATCCTTCCTGGACAGTTTGCCCGGGCGCGCGCCGGGGTTGTACGGCGCGCGGTAGAGTCCGTTGCTCGCGGCGACCCACAGATCGTCGCCGCGCACCGCGACCCCGTGCGCAAAACCGCTGACCTCGGCCAGCACCCGGGCCCCGTCGTACGGCGGCTCCAGCCGATAGACGTATTGCGACGCCGAACCCGCCAGCAACGCGCCGTCCGCGGCGCGCGTCAACATGCGCGGACGATCCATCTCGGCGACCCATTCGAGGCGGTAGCCGGCCGGCACCGACAAGACCCACGAAGAACCGTCCGCGCTGAACGTCTGCTCCTCGTGCACGACGTGCGCCTGCGCGCGCGCAAGGTTCGCGCCCGGCAACGCGGCGAGCGAGCACGCAAGCACGGCCGCAAGCACGGCCCCAAGCATGGCCGATCTCACGGCCGAGCGCGCGGCCCATCGGCAGACGACGGGGCAGACGACGGGGCGGGCGACGGGCGACGTCATAAGCCGGCCTCGGCGGCGACCTCGGCGACCGCGCGCGCCACGGCGCGCGCGACGCCGGCCTCGGACTGGTCGTGTCCGGCGGCCTCAACGTTGACGATGCGGCCCGCCGGCCAGCGCCGCGCCAGCGCGTGCGAGGTGCGCGGCGGACACAACAGATCGTAGCGCGACTGCACGATGGCGCCGGGAATATCCGCAAGGCGGTGCGCGTCGTCAAGCAACTGGCCGCGTTCGAGAAAACAGCCGTTGGCAAAATAATGCGCCTCCATGCGCGGCGTGGACGGCATCGCCCTCGTCTCGGCGGCGGGGGTGGCGGGAGCAGTGGTGGAATCCTGCGCAAAAGCCGGCGCGCACGGGCGCAACTGCGACAACGCGCGCTCGTAATCGTGCCACGCGAAACTCGCGGGCACCGCCACGGCCGGGTCGGCGTGCAGCAGACGCGCGTACCACGCCGGCAACGGCGCGCGACGTTCGCCCGGCGCCAGCAGCGCGATAAATCGTTCGTACATCGCCGGATAGAAAGCGCGCGGCGCGGTTATAAAAGCCCACTGCAACTCCTCTTCCGTACCGAGAAACAGCGAGCGCACGACAAGGCCGGCCACGGCCTCGGGATGCGCCTCGGCGTAGGCGACCGCAAGCAGCGCTCCCCAGGAACCGCCGACCACGAGCCAGCGCCCGATTCCCAATTCGCGCCGAATCATCTCCAGGTCATTGACAAGATCTTGCGTGGTGTTTTCCGTAAGGCAGCCGTGCGGCAGGCTGGCCCCGGCGCCGCGCTGATCGGGAGCGACGATGCGAAACCGATCCGCCGGAAACAGACGGCACAGCGCGGCGCGGCAGCCGCTGCCCGGCCCGCCGTGCAGGAACAACGCCGGAACGCCGCGCGCAGGGCCGTATTCCGCCACCGACAGATTGTGGACCGGGCCGGCCTGCAAGCGCCGACGGCGAGGTCGGTGCCGCGTATCGGCCGCGGGCGCGCGCGTCGGTGGATCGCCGGCGGCCCCTTTGCGGGAGCGCGAGGCGGCGGGTGCGGAGAGATCAGGCACGTTCAGGCACGCGCCTGCTGCACGACGGGAATACCCCGCAGCGTGCGGTAATCGAAATCCGCGTCTTTGCGGTCGGATTCGAGCAGCGCGACGTTGACGAGATGCTCGTGGTGATCGGAAAACTCGCACGCCGGATCCATGTTGGCGGCGTCGCCGGTTATCGCAAACGCCTGGCAGCGGCAACCGCCCCAGTCTATTTCGCGGCGCTCGCACGAGCGGCATCTTGCCGGCATCCAGTCGCTGCCGCGGTATTTCTCGAACGCCTCCGAGTGGTGCCAGATGTCCTTCAGGCTGCGCTCCTTGACGTTGTCGAAGCGCAGCGACGTGATGCTCTCGGCGGCGTGGCACGGCAGCACCTTGCCCGACGGCGTCACGTTCAGAAACTGACGCGCCCAGCCGCCCATGCACGCCTTGGGCCGGCGCGCGTAATAGTCCGGCACCACGTAATCAATGACCATCACGCCCTGCAGGCGCCGGCGCGCGTCCTCGACCACGCCGGTGGCCCATTCCAGCTGCTCGCGTTTCGGCATCAACGCCGCCCGGTTGTGGTAGGCCCAGCCGTAGTACTGCACGTGCGCGACCTCCATGCGCGAGGCCCCCATGGCCACCGCGAGATCAATGATGGACGGCAGATGCTCGACGTTCATCTTGTGGATCGGCGCGTTTATGGTCAGCGGCAGGCCGTGCGCGCGCACCGCGTTGGCGGCCGCCATCTTGCGCGCGAAGCCGTCGCGGTGGCCGCCGATACGGTTGGCGTTGTCCTCGACGCTGTCCTGCACGCTGATCTGCACGTGCTTGAGGCCGCGCGCGGCCAGGCGCTCCACGCGCTTGTCGTCTATGCCGACGCCGGACGTAATCAGGTTGCTGTACAGGCCCAGGCTTTCGGCTTTCTCGACCAGGTCCTCGAGGTCGCGCCGCAACGCCGGCTCGCCGCCCGAGAAATGCACCTGCAAAATGCCCATGGCCACGGCCTGCTCCATCACCTCCGACCATTGCGCGGTGGTCAGTTCGTTGGCCGCCTGCTCCAGTTGCAGCGGGTTCGAGCAATACGGGCATTGCAACGGGCAGCGGTGCGTCAGCTCGAACAGGATCGAGACCGGCAGGCCTATGCTTTTGTCGCGCGCGCTCATATCCGTATGAAGTCCTTGTCGGCGAGATCCTGGATCAGCGACTTGACGTCGTCCAATATCAGATCCTCGGACGCATTATAGGACTGGGCCAGGGCGCGCGCGATGGTGCGCAGCGTCTTCTCGCCGTCGCACAGGCGCAGGATCGCAAGCGCCGCCTCGTCCGGTTCCAGCAGGCGCTCCGGCGCCAGCAGCACCCAGCGGTCGCGCGTCTTGTCGTGGTGCAGCCTGACGTGCGGCGGCAGCGACGGCATAGACTCGGGCGATACGAGCGCGCGTTTGCGGGCCGGCTTTTCAGTGTCCATTTTCAGCGTCCATCGGGAACAAAACAATCCGGCGGCACCAGGCGCGGCTCGACGTACGCGAAATACAGCGCGTCCAGCTGGCTCCACAACACGTCGCACTTGAAGCGCAGCGCGCGCAGCACGCCGCGCTGTCGCTCCGGCGTTTGCGCGTGGTCGAGGACGTAGGCCAGCGCGAAATCAACGTCGCGGCGCGCCTGCGTCAGGCGCGGCTTGAAATAGGCCATGGTCTCCTCGGTGATGAAATCGTAATTGGCGAGCATTCCGGACATTCTTTCGGCGATGATCACGGGCGAGAATATCTCGGTCAGCGACGAGGCCACGGCCTCGATCAGCGGCATTTCCGAGACGAAGTGCACGTAGGCGTCGACCGCGAACTTCGTCGCCGGCAGCGCGCCGGCGCGCGACGTCACGTAATCGCGCGCAAGGCCCAAGCCGTCGGTCAGTCTGAGCCAGCGCTCGATGCCGCCGGCGCCCGGTTCGTCGCCGTCGTGATCGCTGATGCGCCGGCGCCACTCGCGGCGCAAATCCTGGTGCGGCAGACGCGCCATCAGGCGCGCGTCCTTGATCGGGATCGCCGCCTGATAACAGTAGCGGTTCAGGGCCCACGCCTGCACCTGCCCGCGCTCGAGTTTGCCCGCGTGCAGCAGACGATGAAACGGATGTTTGTCGTGATAGTAGGATTCGCCGATCGCGCGCAGGCGCCGCTCGAGTTCGGCGCGCGCAAGCATTTCGCCGGGAAGCCCGCTCACGGTTCTATCACCTGCCCGTCGCGGGCGACGCTCCAGCCGGCGTCCTCGACCGTCCTGCGTTCGCGCGAGTTCTCGAGCAGCACCGGGTTGGTGTTGTTGACGTGGACGTAGATTTTGCGCGCGACGCGCAGGTTGCGAAACGCCGCCAGCGAACCGGCGTCGCCGTCCATGCTGATGTGCCCCATGCGCGCCCCGGTTTTTTTGCCGACGCCCATCGTGATCATCTCGTCGTCTCGAAACAGCGTGCCGTCGAAAAACAGCAGGCCGGCGCCGTCAAGGCGCCGGCGCAGCGCGTCGTCCAGGCGCGCGCAGCCGGGAATATAGTAAAAGGATGCGCCTTGCTCGGAATCCTGGACGTGCAGGCCGACCGTGTCGCCCTCGCGCGTGCCGAAGTTGTCGCCGCCGCTCGCGTCCTCCAAAAACAGCGCGACCTTGCCCGGCACCGCAAAAGCCTCGACGGTAAGCCCCAGGTCGCGGCCGGCGGCATCGGCCGGGCGAAACGGGCGCGACAGCGCGAACGTGTGGCGGCGCACGTACTCCGGGTTCAGCACGTTGAATATCGAGTTGGTGTTCAGGATCTGCCGCACCCGGTCGGAAGCGTAGATACTGAAAGGCTCGCTCTCGCGCATCGTCAGCAGGCCGGCCACGTGGTCGACGTCGCCGTTGGTCAGGACCACGGCCTTGACCGGGCTGTCGCGCAAGCCGGCGCGCGGATGCAGCGCCTCGGTCTGAGTCAGCTGCTGGCGCAGGTCGGGCGAGCAGTTGAGCAGGACGTAGCGCTCCCCGTCGGCGGTGACGGCGAGCGAGGATTGGGTTCGTTGGGGGGCTTGGGGGCTGCCGCTTCGCGCGAGGCGGCAGTATTCAGAATTGCAGTTCCATTGCGGGAATCCCCCCCCGGCCGCGGAACCTAGAACGATGATACGCATCAGATCCGAAAGTCACCGTTTCTATCCCAAAGTTCAGCGTGCCGAAAGGGGGAAAACCCAAGTATTGATTTTCTATCTATGTATATCAGGAAATTTCCGCGCAGGCATAGCAGTTGATTTCCATGCCTACTGAAACTTCCCTGATCAAAGGTGTTTTCCATTCTTTCATCAGTAGATACCTCCTGAATACGATAAAGGTTTTGCTAATTAGCTTTTGTGCCCAAGCACGCCGCCATATTATCACGTGTCAAGCAAAAAATATATTGGAATTTCCAATCTATACCTTCCGATTTGGCAATGGGATACTGCCAAAATACCATGCGAATCAGGCGTTTGTGCGTGTCCCTCTCAAAAGCAGCGCACCTCCGCTTCGACCTGTGCCGCCTGGAACCTGTCCACGGCCCGCCTGGCCCACTCGGCGCTGCGAAATATGCCCGCGCGGTCGCCGCGCAACTGGCGCATCCTGATCGCGGTCTCCGCGTCCACGTAGTCTTCGTATTTCATCTGCCCGGCGATCACGTCTATGCTGCACGAACACTTGTCCAGGATCTCCATGGACTGGCCGTTGGCGCTCATGCAGGCGAACACGTACTCGGCGCGCGCCCTGGTCGGAAAGTCGTTGGCCGCGGCGGGCGCGCCCAGCGCGAGAGCGACTATCAGAACGGCCGTGCGCGGCGCACGCGCGAGACGGTTTGTGCAAGACGCCGTCACGCGATCACCGCGGGCGCGCCGCGCCCGATTGGGGGCCGGCGAACGCCGCCGCCGGTTCGATGCGGTTGAACTTCATCTCGGTATATTCCAGCACCTCGCCTTTCGCCGTCGGCGCCGGTATCCGCGTGGCGATGCTATAGACGCCGCCGGGGACGTCGTCGGCTATGATGAACTCATAGCGTTTGGCCGGATAATTTTTGTATTTCGGGTCGCCCTTCTTCGAGGCCAGCGGGTCAAACGACACCTTGTGCCCGTTAACGTCGCGCCCGCCGTAGGCGAACGTGACTTTCTCGCTTCCGGCGTCGCGGAACGCGTTGCGCAGCAAGTGGCGGAAGTGGTGGCGGCTGACGACGCTGGCGTCATCCATCTTGCCCACGTCCCATTCGAGGAAAAACATCAGTATCGGGTTGCCGCGAAAATTCTCGACCGCGTAGGTTCTGTTTCCGGCGGCGTCCAAAAAAGCCGTTTCGAGATTCATGCCGCGCTCGGACACATCGGTGATCTCCAGCAGGATTTCCCGATCCTCGATGACCTCGGCGGTGCTGCCGTGCTGGTGAAAATCATAATACAGCGAGGCGCGCGCGCGCACGTTGTCCAGGTGCGGCGTGTCGAACAACAAGCGCTGCTCGCGGGTGTAGCCGCCCGCGTCGTCCTGCGCCGGCGCGCCCGGCGCGAGCACGAGCGCGAGCGCGAGCGCGAGCGCGCGCAACGGCGGGAGTTTTGTCACGGCGATTCCCCGTTATTCCTCGACGGCCGCGGGCATCTCGACGGCGCTGCCGGCAATCAATTTATAACCCATCCGCCCCCATTCATCCACCCCGCCCGGAAACCAGTGGACTTCGCGAAAACCGAACTCGACCGCTCTCTTGGCCGCGTTCCACGACATCCAGCAGTCGGCGTCGCAATAAAAGACGAGGATTCTCCCGGCGCGATGGTTGGTCAATTTCTCGAGGTTGTCCATGAAATAACGCTCGTACGCCTCCGACAGCCTGCCGTAGCCGACGTTCGGCAGCCACACGCTGTTCGGCAGATGGTGGCGCGTCGGCGGGCGCCACAGACGGTCGGCGGGGAAATCGTCGGGCCTGCGGTCGCGCGGCAGGACGTCGATCAGCGCGACGTCGGCGCCGCCCTCGATCAGCGCGCGCAAGGACTCGGCGTCGACCACGGTGGCACCGCGCAGGGTCGCGGGCACCGGCGAGCGGTAATCGCCCATGCGGTAGCCGTCCGGTTCCGCGACGACGCCGGACGCCGCCGCGACTTGAAGCGCGGCCATGCTCGCGGCGACGACGACGGCGACGGGCGCGGCGATCATGGCCCCTCGACCAGGGGCACGCCGTATTCGCGCATGAGCGCGTGCATCTTCTCCCGATTCTTGCGGATGAACCGGTTCAGCCTGCGCTTCCAGCGTATCTCGCCGGCCCTGACGCCCATCGTGATGCGGTAGATCATGCGGTGTTTCTCCGAGTGATCCGCGATCAGGGGCACGATCCGCAGACGCGAACCGTGGCGTTTGTCGAGATAGCCCGCGAGCGGCCCCCACAAAACGGCGGCGTCCAATTTCCCGGCCAGCAGGTCCTTGACGATCTGCTCCGACGGCGAATCCACGCGCGTGTCCACGACCAGGTGGTAGGGGGCGACCTGTTCCATCAATCCGTGTTCGAGCAGCAGGCCGGTCGGCGGCGTGCCCGCGATCAAGCCGATGCGCAGTTTCCGGTTCTTCCATTTGGCGTCCGCCAGCGAGACCATCTTGTGGCCCGCGTTTGCCGGATAGACCAGCGCAAAGGCCGAGGAGTAGTAGGGGTTGGTATTCAGCAACAATTCATTGGCCGCCGAGACGCCGACGACGAGATCACAACGCCTGGCGGTAAGCGTCGTGCGCACAAAGCCCATGCTTTGCGGAAACCAGTAATAGGAAAGCGGAATACCGAGATCCGCGGCGATCCATTCGGCTATTTTGTTCTCGAACCCGGCCTCGACCCTGCTCGAATAAGGCAGGCCGTTGGGGTCGGCGCAAACCCGCAGCACCGTGCGTTCCTCCACTTCGGTGCCGCCGTCGGCGGCATGCGCCGTCGGCGCACTACTCGTCAGAATCGCAAAACCGACGAACAGACACGCCGGCGCAACGGACGTTCTCATCAATCGCCAAAACAGGCTTTTTCGCGCTCCCTCGCCTGCGGCGGCTTGCCGGTATGCTTTGGACGATCCATGCCGATGGCGCCGTCCGCGCGCGCCATCAGATACGCGTAGATGTCGTCCACGAAACACATGACGTTCAAGTTGGTCGCAAACCCCGGCATCACGTTTTGTACCGCGGTGCCCACGTTGACCCTGCCGTTGACGACCACTTCCAGATATTGTTCGTAACTCAGATTTTTCATCGAATCCAGCAGATTGGGCGCAAACGAACTGCCCAGACCGCCGGGCCCGTGACAGACGTGGCACTCCGCGTGATAGCGCCGGTAGCCGCTGAACGTAGGCCAATTCACCTTGCCGTCGGCGTGCACCAGGTACGGTTTCTGCTGCTCGGCATCGGCGCCCACGGCCGCCGCCGGCAAAACCGCGAAGGCGATCACCGCAAGCGTGCGCAACACGCCCTGCTGTATCCTCGAAAACACCGGTCTCCAAAAAATTCAGCCCCCGAACCGCAAGCGCTCCGGGGGCTGGTTAACCACAACGCTACAAGTTACAAGCTTACAGCGAAAAGACCATCAAAGTACCACCCAGACGGGTGTAGTTCTGCAGGTGACGGTAGCCACCCACGGCACCCAGTCCGTCGCGGTCGCCGGTCAGACCCGCGGCCATGCCGATCCCGGCCCAACCGCCGATACCCGAATAGATACCGACGTATTGCTTGCCGCCGTGCATGTAGGTCATGACGTTGCCGATAATGCCGGAAGGGGTCTTGAAGCTGTACAGCTCTTTGCCGCTGTTCGCGTCCACCGCCTTCAGATGACCCTCCAACGTACCGTAGAAGACCACGCCTCCGGCGGTCGCAAGCGCGCCGCTCCAGACCGAGAACTTCTCGTCTATCGCCCACACTTCCTTGCCTTTGTCGGCGTCCCAGGCGATGAACCGGCCCATGTGGGGGCCGCGATCAGTGGCGCCGGGCTTGGTCGGCGCCGGGAACATGTCCAGGTTGGCGCCCACGTACGGCTGGCCCGCCGTGTAGCTGACGCGGAACGGCTCGTAGTTCATGCACACGTGGTTGGTGGGCACGTAGAACAGGCCGGTCATCGGTGAAAACGCCGCCGGCTGCTGGTCTTTCGTCCCCAGCGCGGCCGGGCAGATGTCGGTGGACAGCACGTCCTCGCCGTTGAACTCGGTGCGGTACTTGTTGACCATCATCGGACGCCCGGTCTTCATGTCTATGCCGGTCGCCCAGTTGACCACGTCGTCGAACTTCTCGGCGACCAGCAGTTCGCCGGAGACCCGATCCATCGTGTAGGCGAAGCCGTTGCGGTCAAAGTGCACCAGCACCTTGCGATCCTTGCCGCGCACCTTGATGTCGGCCAGGATCATCTCGTTGATGCCGTCGTAGTCCCACTCGTCGTGGGGCGTCATCTGATAGACCCACTTGGCGTGGCCGGTGTCGGCGTCGCGCGCAAAGATGGTCATGGACCAGCGGTTGTCGCCGGGACGCTGCACCGGGTTCCACGTGCTCGGGTTGCCCGTGCCGTAGTACACCAGGTTCAGGTCGGGGTCGTACGAATACCAGCCCCAGGTCGTGCCGCCGCCGATCTTCCACTGATCTCCTTCCCAGGTGGTAAGACCGGAATCCTTGCCCACGGACTTGCCGAGGTGCGTGGTGTCCGCTCCCATCAGGGTATCGGAGTCGGGGCCCATCGAATAGCCGCGCCAGACTTGCTTGCCGGTTTTGGTGTCGTACGCGGTCAAATGGCCGCGAACGCCAAATTCGCCGCCGCTGATGCCGACGTAGACTTTGTCCGCGACGACCATAGGCGCCGAAGTGCCGGTTTGGCCCTTGGAGATGTCGCCGTTGCTGGCGCTCCAAACCTTCTTGCCGCTCTTGGCGTCCAACGCGACCAACGTCGCATCCGCCTGATACAAGAAGATCTTGCCGTCGGCATAGGCGACGCCGCGGTTGACGGTGTCACAGCACATGACCGGAATCGTCGCCGGGTCCTGCTTCGGATGATACTCCCAGACTATGCTCGCGTCTTTGCTAAGATCCAACGCGAACACTTTGTTCGGGAACGGTGTATGAACGTACATCATGTCTCCGACGACCAGAGGATTGCCCTCGTGTCCGCGAAGCACGCCCGTCGAGAAAGTCCATGCGACTTTCAGATTCTTGACGTTTTTGGTATCGATTTGCTTCAGTTCCGAGTAGCGGTGGTTGGCGTAGTTCCCCGTCGGCATCACCCACTGATTGGCGTCCTCGGACATCCTCATCAGTTTGCTGTTTGCCTGCGCGGTTGAAAACGCGACCATGGCCGCCAATGCTGAAACCAAGGCAAAAGTTGATTTCCCTTGCATTCCATTTCCTCCCAGGTTGAAAATGTAAAATCCGTCGGTCGTCAGGGAAGGCAAGCGTTGTCTCTCGCTTTGCCAAGACGATCTTCAGATACACGCAATGCTATACGTACAGCAGACCATGTCAAGCAACAAAATATCCTGCCGCTCTCGGCGACGAGAACCGAATAATAATGAATATCAACAACATAAGACCATCACCCGAGCGATCAGGCAGTAGCGCGTGTCATTGGGAATTTCAATCGCTGCCATTGGCGAAGGTCGCGATACCCTTTGCTATGCGCCGACTATCCCTGCAAGCGACGTAGCGCTTTTGCAGAGCGCGCCAGGGCGTCGTCAAAAGACGGGTCGCGCCGATCAGGCCGGCACCCGTCAGCCGTGGCGCGCAAGCCGCAGCGCCCGCGCCGAACGTGAGGCGCGGGATAGGCTATAATAGGGTCGCAATCTGGACACAATGGAGGAATCCCCGATGGAACAAGCCATTTCACGTTCACGCGCGCAATTCCCGGCGCTGGCGACCAACCGGGTCATACGCAACGCCTACCTGCTGCTGACGCTGACGCTGCTGACCAGCGCCGCGACCGCCGGCTTTGCGATGGCCAGCGGCGCCCGTCCAGTCAACTGGTTCATCATGCTTGCGGTCTTCATCGGCATGCCGTTCGTGATACACCGCCTGCGCAACGGCGTCTGGGCGCTGCCGCTGACTTTTCTGTTCACCGGCTTCATGGGCTACGTGCTGGGGCCGATTCTGACGCTGTATCTGGGGCTGTCCAATGGGCCGCAGATCGTGGCCTCGGCGTTCGCAACGACCGCGGTGATGTTCACCGGGCTGTCGCTCTACGCGCTGGCGACGCAGCGCGATTTCAGCTTTATGCGCGGCTTCCTGTTCGTCGGCCTGATCGTCGTGCTGCTGGCCATCGTCGCCAACTTGTTCCTTGCGATACCGGCGCTGTCGCTGACGATTTCGGCGGTCGCGGTGATCCTGATGTCGGGCATGATTCTGTTCGACACCAGCCGCATGGTGCACGGCGGCGAGACCAACTACGTGGTCATGACGGTGTCGCTGTACGCCAACATCTACGTGCTGTTCGTGCACCTGCTGAACCTGTTCTCGGCGATGCACAGGGAGTAGGCCCGCCCTCTCCTAGGGGGAGAGGGCTACATGGCGGGGCGACCAGTAGGGGAACCCTGACGCTTGGCCGGTTGCTGCGCCTCCCAACCGGAGAGGGCTACATGGCGGGGCGACCGGTAAGGGAACGCCCCCACGGCGTTCCCGACCAGAGTCCTTACGGCGCCGGGGGTGCCCCCGGCACGCCGACGAAATCCACCTTGGGGTCTTCCCAGGTGCCGGTCAGCGTATAGTTCAGCGCGACGCTCCTGTCCACCGCCTCGTCGAGGCGCGTGGTCTTGCCGACTACGTACACCACGGCCGCATAGACCGGGCCGGCGACCAGCGCCGACAGCAGCGGCACGGCCGTGCTGACGTGGGGCACGACCTCGATGCGCTGGTCGTAATCGCGCGCGGCGATGCCGGTGCGCCCGCGGATGGTCATGTCGAGCGATGAGCTTTCGACGGTGAAATTGTCGGTCGTCATGTTGCCGCCGCCGAAGGACAGGTCGCCGCGCAGATCCTCGAACACGAGACCCTTGTTAAAGACGTCCCTGAAGTCGAGCGTGAAGCGCTGCGCGATCTCCGAGATGTTCAACAAACCGAGCAGCTTGCCGACGCCGGGCTCGACCGTCTCGACGGTGCCGTCGCGCAGGGCGATGGCCACGTCGCCCTCGATCTTGTCCAGGCCGAAACGCGGCAGATCGTCGTTCCAGGCGACGCGCCCGCGCACCTCGCCGCGCCCCCCTCGCAGGCCGGTGCGAAAACCCCACAGCCTCAACAGGCTGCCGTAATCCTCGCTCGCCAGACTGAATTCGACGTCGCTGCGCGGATTGTCGCCGCCGATCCAACTGCCGGCGAGACTGACGTCGGTGATCGCCCGCCCGTCTTCGAGACTGCGAAAACTCGCCTTCGAGATTTCCATGCCCGGCCCCGCCGGGTTGGTCACCACGCGCAAGTCGTCGGCCGCGATCCCGTCCATCCGAAACTCCCCGATCTTGAGCGCCAACGGCGGCAGGGCCGCGGGATCGGGCAACTCGGACGATGGCCCCTCGAACATGGCTCCCGTCAGGTGCAGACGCGCCAAATCCACGTAGACGCGCGGCGCCGTCGCGCCCGCCTTCGCAAACGCCATTTCGCCCCGGATCGGTGCCGAATCCAGGTGCAACTTCAACTGCCCGTCGCGCGCGCGCATGGTCTTCAACTCCATCGTGCCGAGCGCCTCCCCGCCGACGGCGGCGCGTCGGAAGACGAGGTGCAATGCCTCGGGCGGCGCAAACCCGCCGTCGCCGACGTCGTCCCCGTGCATGCGCCACCACCGCATCCACTCGCCGAAGTCGGTGCGCTCTTCGACGACGCCGCGCACGTTCAGCGTCGCCGCCGGTTCGAGCGCGCCCCGCCGCGCGGCGCCGACGCCCGACGAGGCCACGTGCAGGCCGCCGTAGGCGGCGCGCCACGACGACGCCCCCAGACCGGTCTCGAACAAAAGGGGTCTCGTCTCGCCGCCGCCCTTGCCGAGGGGCGACGGCAGGTCCACGGCGAGGCCGCGCAGATCCGACGTCAGGCGCACGCCGAACGTCGCGCCGCCCGCGGGCGCCGGGCGCCGGCCCGGATTCGGAATGAACACCTCGGCGTTCCATCGCGCCTCGCCGCTGACGAAATCCGCGAACGCGGGCGCCAAGTCGGCAAACGCCGGGTACGGCGCGAACTTCGCGCCGACGGCGACCAGGGTGCCGCCGTCCGTGGTGCGCGCGCGAATTGCGACGGGGTGGCTCCTCCATTCGGCCTCGATCTCGTCGGCACGGCCACCGTCGCGGTCGAACGCCAGGCTGCCGCGCACGTCGTCGAAGCCGAATCGAAGCGCCGGAAAAGACAGACCCGAACCTTCAAAATCGAGCGTGCCCTCGACCAGCGTGGCGTGCTCGACCTCGCGGTCGAGAGGGGTTTTTACGATCAGCCGCAAGCGGCTGTCACCACTCGCGGTCAGATGCGCGGTGGTCACGCCGTATGCATCGAACAGCCCGATCACGCGCAGATACGAAAGCACGTCGGCCAGCGGCCCGCGCGCGCGCGCGTCCACCGACAACAACGGCCGCCGCACGTCGGCGATAGTGACGACCGCATGGTCCGAACGCGTATCGAGGATTTGCACGCGCGAGGCGCTCACCCGCAAGGCGCCGCCCTCGAAAACGACCCTCGCGTCGACGTCGCGCAACGACGGACGACCCTTGCGGTAGTCCACCTCGGCGCCGGTGATATCGGCGCTTACGCGCACGTCTTCGACGAACGAAAAGTCCGCCGGCGCCCCGGCAAAGCTCACCCGCGCTCGCGCAACGCGCCCGGCGCGCAGCGCACGGCGCAGCCACGCGGCAAAGCGCGGCGGCAGCGTTTCCGCGGGCAACCAGGCGGGAACGTGCGCCAGCGGCAAATCCGCGAGCGTCAATACGAACGACGAGCGTCGGCCCGCGCCGGACCACCGCGCGTTGCCGCCGAGCGGAAACGCCGGCGCGTCCGCGGCGCCCGGTTGCAGCAGCGCCTCGGACCATCCGAGGCGCACGTCGCCGCGGTCCACGGCACCCCACAGCTTGCCGGAAACCCGGCCCTCCCAGCAACGCTCGCCCGTCGCCAGTTCGCAGCCGCCGCCGATCTCGACGGCGTCGAGGTCGGCGTGAAAACTCGCCGAAGCGGAGACCGCGACGTCGGGGACGTCGAAGACCAGGCGCAGCCGCCGTCCAAGCGCGGGCGGCAGATCGGTCTCGATGAGCGCGCGCAGACCGCCGCCGGAGAATCCCGTACGGTGCAGCGCAAAGCGCGCGTTCTCAAAGCGGCGAGTCTCGCCCGTTACGGTATCGCGCCAGCGGACGAGCGCGTCCTCTATGTACAAGTCCGGCGGCGTGACGCCGGCGCCGTCGTCGCCGAACAGAGCGGCGACCAGAGCGCCGCTCAGGCGCGCGTCGGGGGCCGCGAGATCGAGAGTGGCGCCCGCGGCGCGCACCGCGGAGATCCGCGGTCGCATCGAAAACAGCGACCGCAGCAGGTCGAATTCGACCGTCGCCTCGCGCATTGACATCGGCAGCGGCGCCGAGCGCAGCACCAGCCCCGACGCCGTCACCGTCAAACCGCGGCCGCGCGGACGCGCGCGCAGCCCCGCGACCTCGAGCTCGACGCCGAGCGCGTCGCCGACGATGGCGGCGAATTCGTCGCGGTAGTCGTCGGCGTCGGCCAGCAGCCAGCGCGCGGCGACGCTCAGCGCGGCGAGCAGCACCAGTGCCGCGGCGAGCGCGCACAGCGCCGGATACGCCGCCTTGCGCGCCGCCGCGATCAAATCGCGGCGCGCCACAATTCCTCCAGATCGTAAAACCCGCGCGCGGCGTCCTGCATCACGTGCACGACGACGTCGCCCAGGTCGATCAGGATCCAGTCGGCGGCGTCGCGGCCCTCGACGCCCAGCGGGCGCACGCCGTGCTCGCGCGCGGTCTCGACGATGCGGTCGGACACGGCCTGCGCGTGGCGGCTCGAGGTGCCGGTGGCGATGATGAAGTGGTCGGTGATCGTCGTTCTGCCGCGCACGTCGAGATCGAGCACGTCGCGCGCCTTCATGTCACCCAGGCAATCGAGCACCAGGCGGCACAGTTGATCAGCCTTCACCGGCGTCGTTCCAGCCGTAAAGACGGTGGCGGCGGATGTAATTCCACACCGCCCCCGGCAGCAGATAGCGCGGCTCGCGCCGACGCCCGATCATCGCGCGTATCGTCGTCGAGGAAATATCGAGCGAACGATTGGGCATGAAATACACGAGTCCGGCGGGGCGCGCCGCCAGCGCCCGCAAGTCGCGGGCGTTGCGCCACGGCAACGACGGCGCGCGCGTCGCGGCGGCGCGTCCGCACCGCGGGCGCGCCAACACTATCAGATGGCTTAAGCGCGGCAAGCGCGCGGCGCGCTCCCAGTCCGCGATCTGCGCCGCGACGTCGCGGCCCGCGACGAAAGCCAGCGATTGCCCGTCGCCGACCTCGGCGCGCAGGTGATCGAGCGTGTCGGCGGTGTAGGACGTGCCGTCGCGCGCAAGTTCGCGCGCATCCACCGCCAGACCGCCGCCCGCGACCAGCTCGAGCATCCGCAAGCGATGACCGGGCGCGGCCGCGGCCGGCGCCTTGTCCGCGTGCACGCGACACGGCACCAGACGCAGCTGCGCGACTTCCGGACACGCCAGCAGTTCGAGGGCCGGCCTGAGGTGGCCGAAATGGACCGGGTCGAAAACGCCCCCCATGACCGCGATCACCAGGCACCTCCGGTTCCCGCGCCGCCCTATTCACGCACGTGGCCGTCGCCAAAAACGACGAACTTGCGCGTAGTCAGCCCGTCGAGCCCGACCGGGCCGCGCACGTGCAAAACGCCGGTGCTGATGCCGATCTCCGCGCCCAGGCCGTACTCGTAGCCGTCGGAAAAGCGAGTCGAGGCGTTGACCAGCACCGAGCTCGAATTGACGCGCCGCAAAAAATACATCGCGCGCGCGTAATCGCCGGTGACAATCGCGTCGGTGTGCCCCGAACCATAGCGTTCGACGTGGGCGACGGCCTCGTCGAGGCCGGCGACTATCTTGACGGCCAGGATCGGCGCCAGGTATTCCGCGCCCCAGTCATCCTCGCCGGCGGCCGCGGCCTCCGGCAGCAGGCGGCACGTCTGCTCGCACCCCCTGAGTGCGACGCCGCGGCGTTCCATGCGCGCGGCGAAACGCGGCAGGAAATCGGCGGCGACGCGCTCCGCGACCAGCAAGGTCTCCATCGCGTTGCATACGCCGAAGCGCTGCGCTTTTGCGTTCTCGGCGACGGCCAGCGCCATGTCGCGATCGGCGCGGTCGTCCACGTAGACGTGGCAGACGCCGTCCAGGTGCTGGATGACCGGAATCGCCGACTCGGCCTTGACGCGCCGCAGCAGTCCCTTGCCGCCCCTCGGGATGATGACGTCGATATACTCGTCTAACGCCAGCAGCGCACCGACGGCCTCGCGCCCGGCGATCTTGACGACCTGCACGCAGGCCGCCGGCAACCCGGCCCGCTCGAGGCCGCTTTCTATGCACGCGGCAATCGCGCGGTTGGAGTGTATCGCCTCGGAACCACCGCGCAAAACGGCCGCGTTGCCCGACTTCAGGCACAAGGCCGCGGCGTCCACCGTGACGTTGGGGCGCGCCTCGTAGATGACGCCGATCACGCCCAGCGGCACGCGCATGTGCCCGACGTGTATGCCCGAAGGCCGCGGTCGCACGTCGCTGATCTCGCCGACCGGATCGGGCAGCGCGGCTATCTGGCGCACGCCGTCCATCATCGCGTCCACGCGCGCGTCGTTCAGCTCGAGCCGGTCGAGCAGCGCGTCGTCGAGGCCGCGCTTGCGCCCGGCGCGCACGTCCTTCTCGTTTTCGCCGAGCAGGCGCGCGCGCGCCATCTGCAACTGCTTGACGATCTCGTCCAGCGCGCGGTTCTTGAGCGCGGTGTCGGCGGCGCCGATAATCGCGGCGCAAGTCCTCGCGGCCTCGCCGACCTCCCGCAAGCGCGCCCCTACGTTCGCGTCGGCCATAAAACCGCGGCGGGTCGCAGCACCGCCGTCACGCGGCGCGGCGCAGGGCGCCGGCGCCGGCCATGCGCAGCACCAGGCGCAGCAGTTCGTGCCAGGCGCCGTCGTCGGCATGGCCCTTGATCGCCTTGTCGGCCTCGTGGCAAGCGTGCAGCAACATCCACCAGCGCCGCCCGAGGCCGCGCGACAATGCCTTGCGGTACACCGGCTGTTTCTTCTTCCACACCGTGCGCAGCAGCGATTCGACGCCGACGCCTTCGGCCACGCGCCGCTCGAGCGCGATCAGACGGCGCAGCTGGTCGGCCAAAGCCCACAGCACCAGCGGTTCGGGCGCGGCTTCGGCGCGCAATCCCTGCAACACGCGCACCGCCCGCAGACGCTCGCCGGCGACGGCGGCGTCGGCCAGGTCATAGACGTTGTAATGCGCGCCGTCGGCAATGACGCGCTCGACGTCTTCGATACCGACGCGGCCTTCGCCACAAACCAGCCTCAGTTTCTCGACCTCCTGCGCCGCCGCCGGCAGATTGCCCTCGACGCGCGCGGCCAGGAACTCGACGACGCCGTCGCCCGCGACCAGGCCGCGGCGCAACATGCGCTCGCCCAGCCAGCTTCTCAGTTCGGCCAGGCTCTTTTCGTATACCTGTATCCAGACGCCGCGTTCGACGACGCGCCTGACCCACGCCGCGCGCCCGTCCACCTTGCGCGCCTGCACCAGGAACAACGTTCCTTGCGGCGGCGCCTCGAGCACGCCGTTGAAAAACGCGGCGGCGCGCGCCGGCGGCTTGTCCGCCAAAACGCGCACCTCGATGAAACGCCGCTCGCAGAACAACGACGGATTGTCGGCGGCAAGATCGAGACGCTCCCAGTCGAAGTCGGCTCCCGCGAAAAAAAACTCGCGGTGGCCGTAGCCCGCGGCGCGCGCGCGCGCGCGAATCAAATCGGCCGCCTCCATTTGTTGCAGCGGTTCCTCGCCCGACACCAGGTAGAACGGCGCCAGTCCCCGGTCGAGCAGGCGCGGCAGTTGATTACAATAGGCTTTCACTACCCTTATCATATCGGAATATCGGACAATGGAAAAAATCGCTTTTATCGGCCTCGGCATCATGGGGCGGCCGATGGCCTGCAATCTGCTGGACGCCGGGCACACGCTGTTCGTCCACGCGCGCCGCAAGCAGGCGCTGGCGGCGCTCGTCGCGCGCGGCGCCATCGCCTGCGACGACCCGGCACGGGCCGCGAGCCGCGCCGGGATATGCTTCACGATGGTGTCCGACACCCCCGACGTCGAGCAGGTCGTGTTGGGCGCCGGCGGCGTCATCGAGGGCGCCGCGCGCGGCAGCATGGTCGTGGACCTGAGCACGATCTCGCCCGAGGCGACGCGCGCGATCGCGGCGCGCTTGGCGCGCCGGGAAATCGAGATGTTGGACGCGCCGGTGTCGGGCGGCGAGAGCGGCGCGGTGGCCGGCACGCTCTCGATCATGGTCGGCGGCCGGCAACGGGCGTTCGCGCGCGCGCTGCCGCTGCTGCGGGTGATGGGGCGCAACGTCACGCACGTAGGCGGCAACGGCGCCGGGCAGGTCGCAAAAGCCTGTAACCAACTGCTGGTCGCGCAGACGATGCTGGCGTGCGCCGAGGCGTTCGAGTTCGCCGCCGCCGCCGGCGTCGACGCGCGGCGCGTGCGCGAGGCGCTGTTGGGCGGGTTCGCCAACAGCAAAATCCTCGAGGTGCACGGCAAACGCATGTTGGACGAGGATTATCGCCCCGGCTTCAAGTCGGGGCTGCACCTGAAGGACTTGCGCATCGCGACGGCGACGGCGACGGCCCTGGGCATACGTCTGCACGGCCTGGCGCTGGCCGAGAGCTGCATGCGCCAGGCGGTGGAAGAAGACGGCCCCGATCTGGACTCGTCGGCGCTCGCCAGAAGCGTGCGCCGAAACCTGCGCGGCTGACGGCCGGCGATCAGGTACGGCGACGAGCGTCGCCGACGAGCGCCTATTTCATCATCGCGCAACCGAAGGCCATCGGCTGATCATGGCCGTCGCCGGCGCCCAAATGCTGCATCGAAGCCTCGGTACATTCTTCGCGCGAGGCAAACGGGCCCAGCATCTGACCCTCGTCGCCGCCAGTCGCATAGATCGTGGCTTGCCATTTGTGCGCGCTTTCTTCGCCGGCACAACCGAAAAGCGCCATCAGGGCCAGCGGCGCCGCGGCAATGAGCGTGTACATTCTCGTCATCATTAGGTCTCCCTGCGGGTTGAATGGACGGGGATTATAACAGCGCGGGCGGATTCCTGGCGAACGGCCTCGGGCGGCGCCTGGCCGCTCGTATCGGCGCGACAGCCGCGGCCCGGTCACTCCTGCGGCCAGACGCAGCCGCCGCGCGACTCACGCGCGAGACGCTCGAGAAAGCGCCGGTGGCGGGCGGTTTCGTCGGCGTCGGCGCGAATCACCGGCAGATCGTCGGCACCGAGATCGCCGAGTTCGGGTGCCTCGGCCAGAACCGCCGCGTCGGCGGCGCCGAACGACATCGCCGTCTGCCCGCCGGTCAGCGCGAGATAGACCTTGGCGAGCAGCTCGGCGTCTATCCTCGCGCCGTGGCGTTCGTTGCGCGACGAGCGGTCTATCGAGTAGCGGTCGCTCAGCGCGTCCAGGTTGTTCTGCAAGCCGGGAAACTTGGTGCGCGCCAGTTCCAACGAGTCGCATAAGGTGCAGCCGGTGCGCTCGAGCAAGGCCGGCGCGGCCGCGTCGACACGGCGCAATTCGGCGTTGATAAAGGAGAGATCGAAGGCCGCGTTGTGGATGATGATTTCGGCGCCCTCGACGTAGCGCAAAAAATCGTCGCAGACGTCGGCGAACGAGGGCTTGTCCAGCAAAAACTCGTCGGTGATGCGGTGCACCTCGAACGCGCGCGGGTCGCTCTTGCGCCCGGGGTTGAGATAGCGGTGGAAGTGGTCGCCGGTAATCCTGCGCGCCACCAGCTCGAGGCACGCGATCTCGATGATACGGTGACCGGCGTCGGCCTCCAGCCCGGTCGTTTCGGTGTCGAGGACGATCTGCCTCATCGCGGCCCGGGAATGCTGCGCCGCGCCAAGCGGTCGACGCGCTCGTTGCCGGGGCAGCCGCTGTGGCCGCGCACCCAACGCCATTCGACGTCGAAGTTTCGAGCCAGGCGGTCGAGTTGCCGCCACAGGTCGCCGTTCTTGACCGGCTTTTTGGCGGAGGTTTTCCAGCCGTTGCGCTTCCAGCGCGGCAGCCACCGTTCGATGCCGTTCTTCAGATACTGCGAGTCGGTGACGATACGCAACGGGCGCCGTTGGCGTACCGCCGACAGCGCGCCGATCGCGGCCTGCAGCTCCATGCGGTTGTTGGTCGTGTGCGGCTCGCCGCCGCTGATCTCCCGCTCGCGCCCGCGGTAACTCAGCAGCGCGGCCCATCCTCCCGGCCCTGGGTTGTTGCGGCAGGCGCCGTCTATGTAGATCGTGATCGGAAGTTCGGGCACGAGGAGATTATATCCGGGGAACCGCGCCTTGCCGCAGCCGCGCCGTCGGCTGCATTCCCTTGCCGGCCAGAACTTTTTTGGGCGCCCACGACGCGCCCACCGCAACCACCCGCGACACGCGCTTGACCGCGAGCAGCGCGAACAACGCGCCGCAGAAAGGCAACAGCCGCGCCCACGACGTCGCCCGCGGCGCGCGAGCCGACGCGGCCGCGGCCGGCGGCGGCGCGAACGGGAACGCAAAATAACGTGTCTTTTCGAGGTCGAAGCCGAGCACCGAAAACCATTCGCGCACGCGCAGCGCCGGGTAAAAATGCCCGCCCCAGGGCGCCGCCGCGCGCGACTTGAACCACTGGAGCAGGCCGTGCACGCCGAACGGGTTGAAGCCGACGACGATCACGCGCCCCTCCGGTATCAGCACGCGATCCACCTCGCGCAAAAACTCGTGCGGATCGGCGCAGAACTCAAGCACGTGGTGCGCGACGACCAAATCGAGGCTGTTGGCCTCGAACGGCAGACGCAGGAAATCACCGACCACGCGGCTGTCCTTCTGGCGCACCGGACTGAGCGGGAAATGCACCTGCACCGGACTGGCGTCCAGCCACGTGGCGTTCGATTCAAACGAGCGAACCTCGAGCGCGTAGTAGCCGACGGCGCGCTCGGTCCACGGCGCCAGCGCGACCTCGGTCTCGCGCAACAGGCGCCGGCCGCGCGGCGCGCGATACCATTGCGACAACAGCGCCGACGTCTGCGGCGGCGTCCACGGCGCGGCGCGGCGTCCGAACGGGCGTTTCATCACGCCACGCCCGCCGGCGGCGGCGGCACCGCGGCCAACAATTCCCTGGTGTATTCATGCGCCGGCCGTTCGAGCAGCGACGTCGCGGGCGCGTGCTCGAGAATGCGTCCGCGGCGCATGACCGCGATCTCGTGCGCCATGTAGGCCACGACCGAGACGTCGTGCGTGATGAACAGGTAGCTCAACCCGAACTCGGCCTGAAGACTCTGAAACAAGTCGAGGATGCGCGCCTGTACCGTGACGTCGAGGGCGCTGGTCGGCTCGTCCCAGATGATCAGCTCCGGCTCCACCGCCAGCGCGCGCGCGATGCAGATGCGCTGGCGCTGGCCGCCGGAAAACTGATGCGGGTGGCGGCGCATGTGGTCCGGCGACAGGCCGACCTGCACCAGCAGCGACGCGACGCGCTCGCGCAACGCGCCGCCGTGCGCCAAGCGTCTTGCCCGCAGGCCCTCGCCGACCAGTTGCTCGACTTGCATTTTGGGGTTCAGCGACGAAAACGGGTCCTGAAAAACGATCTGCGCCTTGCGCCGCAACCAATCCCACGCGCCGGCCTCAGCCTGGCCGTCGCCGGCGCAGGCGCCGGCGAGGCGCGCGTCGCCCGCGCTCGGCCGCACCAGGCCGAGCAGCGCCCTGGCGATTGTCGTCTTGCCGCTGCCGGACTCGCCGACCAGAGCCAGGGTGCGCCCGCGCCGCAACGTGAACGACACGCCGTCCACCGCCTTGACGTGGGCGACGACGCGCTTGAACGGGCCCTTCCTGATCGGAAAATGAACCGCCAGATCGGTTATGGCGATCAGCGCGGCGCCCGCGGACGCCGCCGGGCGCAGCGGCGTCCCGTCCGACAGCGAGCGCCCGCGTTTGTCGAGGCCGGGCAGCATTTCCCGCAGGCGACGGCTGTAGTCGTGGCGCGCGGTGCGGAAGAAACCCCGGCTGGAGGCCTGCTCGAGCACGCGCCCGCCGCGTATCACCGCGATGCGCCCGGCGACGCTCGAGACCACGCCGAGATCGTGCGAGATGAACAACATCGCCATGCCGCGGTCGCGCTGCAAGCGCCGCAACAACTCGAGCACCTGCGCCTGTATCGTGACGTCGAGCGCCGTGGTCGGCTCGTCGGCGATCAACAGTTCGGGTTCGCCGGCCAGCGCCGTCGCGATCATCACGCGCTGCTTCATGCCGCCCGACAACTCGTGCGGATAACTGGAGAGGACGCGCCCGGCGTCGGCGATGCCGACCTCGTCCAGAAGGCGCAACGCCGAACGCCGCGCGCGCGCGCCGCGCTCGCCTCGGTGCAGCGCGAGCGCCTCGGTCAGCTGGCGCTCGGCGCTCAACACCGGGTTCAACGACGTCATCGGCTCTTGAAAGATCATGCCGACGCTGCCGCCGCGCACGCCGCGCAGCGCGGCCGCCGGCTGGCGTAACAGATCGAGGCCGTGCAGCCGCACCGCGCCGGCACGCACGCGCAACCCGTCCGGCAGCAGGCGCAAAATGGACAGCGCCGTCAACGACTTGCCGGAACCGGACTCGCCGAGCAACGCGAAACTTTCGCCGCGGACAACGTCGAAGGAGACGTTATCGAGCAACGTCGCGCGCGCACCGGGGCGCGCCGTCTCGACGCACAAACCGCGCACGCTCAGCAGCGGTTCATCCCGTTTTCGGGAAGCGCCCGGCACGATCAATCGTTTGCGCCCGCGGTCTCGGTGCGCGGGTCGAACGCGTTGCGCACGCCGTCGGCCAGCAGGTTGGCGCACAACACGAGGCCGAACAAGAACAGCATCGCGGCCGCGAGCGGCCACCACACCACCGGTTCGCGCGCCATCTCGAGGCGCGCGCCGTTGATCATGTTGCCCCAGCTGTGCATCGTCGGATCCACGCCGATGTTGATGTAGGACAACACCGCCTCGGCCAGCACCAGACCGCTGAAATCGAGGGCCACCGTGATGACGACGATGTGCATCACGTTCGGCAGCACGTGGCGCAGCAGGATCAACGCGCGCGGCGTGCCCAGGACCTTGGCCGCGGCCACGTAGTCCATCTCCTTGACCTTCAGCGTCTCGGCGCGCAGCAGCCGGCACAAGCCGGTCCAGCTGGTGATGCCCAATATCGCGCACAGGAACAACAGGCGCGCGTCGGCGCGCGTGACCAGATCGTCGAAGCGCTCGCCGTGCTGATCCATGTACAGTTGCAGCATCAGCACCATCGCCGCTATCAGCAACACCCCCGGAATCGAGTTCAGCGTCGTGTACAGATACTGGATGACGTCGTCCACCCAACCCAGAAAGTAACCGGCGCAGACGCCCAGCAGCAGCGCGAACGGCAGCATGATCAGCGTCGTCAGCGTGCCGATCAGAAAACCGGTGCGCACGCTCTTCAACGCCTGATAGAGCACGTCCTGGCCGATCTTGTCGGTGCCGAACACGTGATAGTCGGCGCTCAGGCCGGCGGCGACGAACACCGCGATGACGAGCAGCGCGAACGTGATTGCGACCGCGCGCAGCGGCAATTCGGTGGCGCCACGCGCGACCGCGCGCATCAGATCGAGGGCGCGCCGGCGGCGCCGGCGCGCGCCCCAGGCGCACGCCAGCGTGAACAGCGCGGCGCATACCGAGGCCCCGGCCGCGGCCCACGACACGGCGCGCCACGCGATGTCCGAGGCCGCGTGCGCGGCATCGTCGAGATGGGCGCCGCCGTACGCAAGGCGCGGGTAGTCGCGGCGCACGACGCCGTCCTCCTCGAACGTCTCCTTGACGTAGGCGTGCGTCGCAAACGGCTCGGAATAGGTCTTCTCGAAGCGCTCGCCCAACGGCAGCACTAGGCGATCCAGGAGGCTGACCACCTCGTTGGCATAGACGCCGGCGCCGTCGGCGCCCGTCTCGAGGCGCGGGCGGAAGTGGATCGAGTCGAGCAGCGCGACGACGAAGTAAAACGCGATCACGACGAGCGCCACCATGGCCGTGCGGTCGCGCGCCAGTTTGCGCCACGCGCCTTGCAGGTGCGGCTTTCTGGTCACGACGAAGGCATAGACCGCGACCAGCGCGGTCAGCGCGAAGAAGAAGGCGTCGGTCAGCAGCACGACCGGCATCAGCCCAGCCTCACGCGCGGGTCGACGATGGTGTACGAAATATCGGTCAGCAGCAGGCCGACGATGTAGAGCACCGATCCGAGGAACACCATCGAGCGCACGATTGCGAAGTCCTCGCGCGCGATCGCGTCTATCGTGTAGCTGCCGAGACCGGGGATGCCGAAGAACGACTCGATGATCAGGCTGCCCATGAACAACAGCGGCAGGATCACGACGACGCCGGTCAGGATCGGTATCAGCGCGTTCGGCAGCACGTGGCGGAACAGTATCGTAAACTCGCCCAGGCCCTTGGCGCGCGCGGTGCGCACGTAGTCCTTGCCCGCCTCCTCGAGAAAGATCGTCCGGTACCAGCGGCTGCCGGCGCCGATGCCGGAGACGACGCCGATGAACACCGGCAACACGACGAACTGGATCGCCGCAAGACCGGTGTCGTAGCCCGAGATCGGCACCAATTTCAGCAGTTTGCCGACCACGTACTGGCCGCCGATGATGTAGAACAGACCGGATATGGACATCACGACGATGCACAGTATCACCGACCAGAACTCGACGTAGGTGGCGCGGAAAAACACCATCGTCAGCGCGAAGGTGATATTGACCAGCAGACCGATCAGCAGCGTCGGCACCGCGATCGCGAGGCTCGGCCACATGCGCTGGCGGACGTCGTAGCCGATGTCGCGCCCGCTGTCGGAACGCCCGAAGTCGAACACGAACAGGCGCAACGATTCGTCGAAGAAGATCGTGTCGGACAGTTTCGCGGCGCCGGCGGCGGCGGCGTTGTAGAACAACGGGCGGTCGTAGCCGCGCTCGCGCTTCCACGTATCCACCTGCTCCTGGGTCACGTGGCGGTGGCCCAGGTGCATGCGCGCGACGTCGTCGGGCGAGTTGACGATGAAGAACAGCGAGAACGTCAGTACGTTGACGCCGATCAGTATCGGCAGCGCGTAGAGCGCGCGCCGCACGACGTAGGCGATCACAGCGCGGCCTCGCGCCGGCGGCGCCGGTAGATCACGACCGCCGGCGCCAGGAACGCGAGCAGCGCGCCGGCGAGACCGACGACCGGGCCCATGCGCGGGCGGTTCCATTGGTCGCGGCGGCGCGCGCGCAACGCCGGGTCCAGCTTGAGATAGCGCAAGCCGTTGTGCGCCATCTGATTGGGCTTGGCGTTGGCGAGCCACTCGTGGTGCAGCACGAAGGACTTGGGGTGAAAGCCCCAGATCCACGGCGCGTCGCGGCGCAACAATTCGTGCATCTCGTCTATGACCGCGAGGCGCCCGGGCGAATTCGGCAGGCTGCGCATGCGCTCGAACAGGCGGTCGTACTCGGGGTTCCGGTAGTTCGAGGAATTGGCGCCCTGGTGCGCGACTTTGGCGTTCGGCCCGTAGAACAGAAAAAAGAAGTTCTCCGGGTCGGGGTAGTCGGCGTTCCAGCCCAGGCGAAAGATCTGCGCGGTGCCCTTTTGCAGCTTGTCCTGAAAGCGGTTGTAGTCGGTGCTGCGCACGACCAGTTGGACGTCCAGCTTCGCAAACTGCTTGCGCATCCAGTTGAGCCACGCCTTGGCGTCGGGGCCGGTGCCGACCGAGTCGAAATACAGCACCAGCGGCCTGCCGGTGTCGCGGTCTATGCCGCCCGCGTAGCCGGCCTCGGCCAGCAGGCGCCGCGCCGCCTGGGGCGGCTTGCGCACGGCGCGCCCGTCGCGCCAGTCATAGACGACGGGATTGGCGCCGGCGGCGCCTTGGCGGTGGCCGAAAATGCCGGGCGGCAGCGGCCCCTGGGCGGCGACGCCGCGCCCGTTCAGAAAGATCGAGATGAACTCCTCCTGATCAATCGCGATCGAGATCGCGTGGCGCAGCTTGCGCGCGCGCTCGCCGCCGGCGGCGCCGACGACCGGATCGAGCATGTTGAAGCCGATGTAATACACGGTCGGCGCGTACGTCACCGACAAGCGGATGCCACGCTCGCGCATGTCGTCGGTCAGCGCGAACTCGCCGCCCGAACCCAGCTGCACGGCCTGATCGAAGCTGTCCGAGGAGATGCCGGAAGCGTCGTAGTAGCCCTGCAGAAACTTGTTCCAATACGGGATGTTTTCCTTCTCGAGGCTGTAGACCACGCGCTCTATGAACGGCAGCGACGCGCCGGCGTCGGCGAGCAGACCGCGCGCGGCGTCGCCGTCCTCGCCCGCGTGCGGATAGCGCGCGCCGCGGAAGTTGGGGTTGCGTTCCAGCACCATGCGCACGTTCGGATTGTTCTCGGTCAGCATATAGGCGCCGCTGCCCACCGGGTACCAGTCGAGCGTCAGGTTGCGCTCCTCGAAACCCGGCTGCGCGTGAAAGGCGTCGGCCTCCCACGGCATCGGCGCGAAGAACGGCATCGCCAGCCAATAGATGAATTGCGGATAGTCGCTGCGCACGACGACGCGGTAGCGGTACGCGTCGAGCACGCGCAGACCGCGCATCTCGAAGGCGCGCAGATCAAGCCACGCGCCCGGCGCCAATTCGCGGCGCGCCGCGGCCAGGTGCTCGCGCAGCTCCTTGAAACCGACGACGTAGTCCTCGAGGATGCTCGCAATCGGCGAATGCAGCGCCGGGTCGGCGAGGCGCTTGATCTGGTAGGCGTAGTCCGCGGCGCGCAGCTCTCGGCTGTCGGTCTCGGCAAAGTCGCGCAACTCGTGGTAGTCGTCGAGTTCGGCCGCGGCCAGCGGGCGGTAGCGGTAGCCGCCGTCGTCGTTTCTGGCGAACGCCGGGTGCGGCTGGTAGCGGACGCCGGGGCGCAGCGTGATCTCGTAGGCGATGAACGCGGCGTCGGCGGCGTCGCGCACGGTGCGCCCGGCGGCGTTCAGGTACGTCGTTTCCGGCATCGCCGCGGCCGTCAACGGCATCAGTTCGTACGGGCGCTTCAAGTAGTGGTAGTGCAGCGCCGGTTCATAGACCTGTCCCAGCACCTCATACTCGTTGCTGCTGTAGGAGCGCGCCGGATCGAAGTGCTTGGGGCGTTCGGAAAAGCTCGAATACAGGACGTTGGCGTCGGCGGCGTCGGCGTAGGGGTTGTTCCACGCGCCGTCACCGCACGCCTGCGACAGAATCGCCGCGGTCGCGGCGCATATGCGGTAAAAGACGGGCATGGCGCGCCATTATAGAGGAAAGGCGGCGAACGACCGCAGCACGTAGCGCCGCCGTCCGCGCCTTTTCCCTATGTCGTTTCCGCGTGGGCGGGAAGCATTCCGGCAGGGGAAAACCAACGCGTACAAACGGCGGATCATGCCGAACGCGCGGCCGCTTTGTGTCGCCGCCCGCGTATGCGGATGGTCGCGGGCCGATAGTTGCGGGCGCATAGTTGCGCTGCTTGCGCGGTCTGCTATGATGGGAATACGCCGCCGCGAGAACCGTCGCCGGCCCGTGGTTCCGGCGGCGCGCAACCATCCATCCCGGCCCGTGAACCCGCCGCCGAGGGAAAATCCACAAAACCACGAAACCCCAGGGAGACCCCCGCATGAAACTGTTGGAAGGAAAACGCGCGCTGATCACCGGTGTCGCCGGCAACCGCTCCATCGCGTGGGGCATCGCGCGGGCAATGCGACGCGAAGGCGCCGAACTCGCCTTTGCCTGTCAGAACGAGCGCCTGCGCGGGCGCGTGGAGGAACTGGCCGCGCAATGCGACGCGACCATCACGCTCCCCTGCGACGTGCAGGACGACGCCCAGATCGCGGCGCTGTTCGAGGCGCTCGGCGCGCGCTGGCAGAAGCTCGACGTCGTCGTACATTCCATCGCCTACGCGCCGCGCGAGGAGCTCGGCGGCGACTACCTGGGCAACGCCAGCCGCGCCGGTTTCACGACCGCCCACGAGACCAGCTGCTATAGCTTCACGGCGCTCGCCGCCGGCGCGCGGCCGCTGATGCAAGACGGCGGCGCACTGCTGACGCTGACGTATTTCGGCGCCGAGAAGGTCGTGCCCAACTACAACGTGATGGGGCTGGCCAAGGCCAGCCTGGAGGCCAACGTGCGTTATCTCGCGGACTGCCTCGGGCGCGAAGGCACGCGCGTCAACGCGATCTCGGCGGGGCCGATCAAGACCCTGGCCGCCGCCGGTATCGGCGACTTCCGCAGGATGTTGGAGCACGTCGAGCGCAACGCGCCGCTGCGCAGAAACGTCTCGATAGAAGAGGTCGGCAACGCCGCGGCTTTCCTGTGCTCGGATTACGCGAGCGGCGTCACCGGCGAGGTGCTGCACGTCGACGCGGGCTACAACCTGCTCGGCATGAGCAGGCCATAGCCGACGACGCGAGTCGCCTGGGCCGGGCGGCGCGGGTCAGACCGAAGCGGTCACGAAGCAGTCACGCAGCGCTCTGGGGCTTCAGCAATTCCGGCTTCAGCAACTCCTCGTTTTCGCTGCGCGCGACGACGCCGGTGGCGCAGGCGTCGCTGTACACGTTGACGCTGGTGCGGCACATGTCGAGCACGCGGTCGACCGCGAGGATCAGACCGATCGCCTCGGCCGGCAGGCCGACCGCGGTCAGGATCAGCGTGATCGCGACGAGGCTGGCCGCGGGCACGCCGGCGACGCCGACCGAGGTCAAAAGCGCCAGCAGCACGACCACGATCTGGGTCGCAAGCGACATCTCCACGCCATAGACCTGGGCGATAAAAAGCACCGCGACGCATTCGTAGAGCGCGGTGCCGTCCATGTTGACGGTGGCGCCCAGCGGCAGCACGAAGCCGCTGACGCGGTTCGACGCGCCGACGCGGTTGCGCGCGCAGTTCATCGTAAGCGGCAGCGTCGAGGACGACGACGCGGTCGAGAACGCCATCAACACCGCCGGCAGCATCGCCCGCAGATAGGCGAGCGGACTCAGGCGCGCGACGAAACGCAAAATCAGCGGCAGCACGACGAAGAAATGCACCGCGAGCGCCGCCAACACGGTGATGAAGAACCAGAACAGCAGCTTGAACACCTCGAGCCCCGAAGACATCACCACCTTGCCGACCAGCGCGAACACGCCGAGCGGCGCGAAGCGGATGACCCACAGCGTGATCTTCATCATCACCCGATAGACGGCTTCCCAGAAATCGCCCAGCGGCGACGCGAATTCCTCGCGCACCCTGGCCATGAAGTAGCCGAACACGACGGCGAAGAATATGATCGCGAGAAACTGGCCCTCGGCGGCGGCCTGGAACACGTTGACCGGTATCATGCGCACGAACACGCCGACCAGGTCGCCAAAACCGCGCCCGCCGACCTTGTCCATGACCTCGGACGTATCGGCGGACAAGCCGAGCGCGTCGGGCGAACCGGTGAAGAAGGCGCCCGGCTGGATCGCGTTGACCAGCGCGAGGCCGGTGATGATCGAGAACAGGCTGGTGGCGAGGTAGTAGCTGAAGGTCTTGGTGCCCAGGCGCGCAAACCCGCGCTCGCCGGCGACCGACGCGACGCCGGTGACTATCGAGGCGAACACCAGCGGGATGACGATCATCTTCAGCGCGTTCATGAACATCTGCCCGAAGAAACCGAGCACGTCGTAGAGGCGCACGCCGAACACCTCGGTCTGCGGCGTCGTCGGCAGGCCGACGACCACGGCCAGTCCCAGCGCGATGACGATCTGCCAGTGCAGCGCAATTTTTTTCATGGTCTGATTCTCCTCAAGAAAACGCCGGCGTCGCCGCCGCGGCCTCTCGTCCGGCGTGCGCGGCGCGCGCGCAACCTCAGAAAGACTCCTCGAGCAACTCCTGCAACCGCTCCTGGTGGAGCTTGACCTTGAACTCGCCGCGCAGGCTTTCGACCACGGCCTGCGTTTCACGGTCGGAGTACGACAGCGCTTCCGGTTCGAGATCATCGCCGACGCGAACGCCCGACAACTCGACGATCGCGACGTCGCCCTCGACCAGCGCCGAGTCGTACGCCGCGGCATCCTGCGATTGCCGCATCAAGAAGGCGACCTCGACGACCGCCGCGGGATGCTCGGTGTCGAAACGGTGTATGTAGCCGGCATCCACCGGCGTGAACGCACCGTCCGCGGTCAGCGAGTCCAGCGTCGCGGTGCCGGCGCGCAGCGTGGCCAGCCATTCATCCCGCCGTGCGCGCGCCGCCTGCTCGGCGCGACGCGCGAGCAGGCCGGCGATAATGTCTTCCCTCACGGCGTCGAATTCCTGCGGCAGCGGATCGATCTTTTCCTCGAGCGCGAAGAACAGCGCGTGGCCGCGCTCCACCTCGACCAGACCGCTGTTGTATTCCTCGCCCGCCACCAGCCGCGTCAACGCGATCTGCTTGGCCCTGGGATACGCGAAAAGTCCCTCCTCTTCGTCGGCTTCGAGCCAGTCGCTCACGCGGATCCGCACCAGGTTTCCGTATTCCCTGGTCAGTACCCTGAAGAACAACTCGCCTTGCTCATAGGCGAGGTTGGAGAGCTCGTTGACCAGACCGGAGTACGTCTCCTCGGCGCGCTGCGTTTTCAGCGACTGCACCAGCTCGTCGCGCACCTCGGCCAACGGCTGCCGCCGGAACGGTTCGATCTCCGCCAGCTGGAAGATCTGCACGCCGGCGTCGCCGGCAAGCGGCTCGCTCACCTGGCCCTCGCCCAGCGCGAAGACCACCTCGCGCACGGCGTCGACGCCGACGTCTTCGACGCCGAGCCACGGCAGTTCGCCGCCGTCCTCGGCGGTCAGGGGATCGTCGGAATAGCGCCGCGCGACGTCGGCGAAGTCGTCGCCCGCGGCCAGGCGCGCGTTGATCTCCTCGACGCGCGCCGCGACCTCGGGCGCGTCGCGTTCCTCGTCCGAAACCAGGATATAGCGCAGGCGCCGCCGCTCGGGCGACGAGAATTCCTCGGCGTTGGCTTCGTAGTATTGCGCGATCTCGTCCTCGCCGAGGACCTGGGCGTCCACCAGTTCATCGGCCTTGATCTCGACGTAGCGAAAGCGCGCCCGCAGCATCGAGCGGTAGTGATCGCGGTTGTCGTCGTAGTGCCGCCTCGCCTGCTCGTCGTCGACGCTGCCCGGCTCGATAAAATTGTCGGCGGCGACGACCACGTAACGAACTTTGCGCTGCTGGTTGAAGAGCGCCGCGTAGCGCCGCCGCTCGCCCTCGAGGATGAAGCTCGAGACACGCACCGCGTCCAGGAACTGGTCGCGCTTGAGCTGCTCGCGGTAGTTGTCCTCGAAGGCGGTCTTCGGAATCCGCTGCGCCTGCAAGAACGACGTATATTTGCGGGCGTCGAATACGCCGTCGGTCTGGAACTGCGGCAGCTCCGTGATCGTCCGCGCCAGCACCGCGTCGGCGACCTCGTAGCCGTGGTGCACAATCGCCTGGGTCAACAATTCCCGGCCCAGGTATTCGCCGACGACCTGCGACAAGATAGCCTGGTCCGGCGGCATCTCGCCACCCTGCGTCGCGGCCTCGACGTCGCGCTTGCGCTGGGCGAAGGCGCGCCCGAGCTGCACGGTGCTGACCTCGGCGTCGCCGACCTCGAGCACGATCGGCGCGTCGCTCCAACCGAAATACTGCTGTATCCCCCACAGCGCGAAAGGGATGGAGATGAAGAAAACGATCGCGTAGGCGACCCAACCGGTGGCTTTTTCTCGTATACTTAGAAGCATGTTCCTTGCGTAAAAAACGGGGGCCGGCCAGTCGGCCGGCCCCCGTCATTATAAGCGTCTATGCGCCACAGGCGCCAGGCAGCCGTGAGACAAGTGGCGGAGTGGACGGGACTCGAACCCGCGACCCCCGGCGTGACAGGCCGGTATTCTAACCAGCTGAACTACCACTCCTGAAATTTCCGGTGGGTGCTGAGGGAATCGAACCCCCGACCTCCGCCTTGTAAGGGCGGCGCTCTACCCGCTGAGCCAAGCACCCCGAACTCGGCGGCACGTCAGTTCAGCGACTCCTTCAGGCTTTTGCCGGCCTTGAAGGCAGGCACCCGGCTGGCGGCAATGTTTATGGTCTCACCCGTTCGCGGGTTGCGTCCGGTGCGGGCGCCGCGCTGGCGCACCAGGAAGGTGCCGAAACCGACGATGGTCACCTGCTCTCCCTTGCGCAGACTGCCAGCGATGCAATTTACCATGGCTTCCACGGCGCGCTGCGCCTCCGCCTTCGACATGTCTGCACTGCTTGCGACTGACTCGATTAGCTCGGATTTATTCATTTATTGTCTGGTCTCCTTGGATGTATGGATAAAAGTTAGGTGTGGCCGCGAATACTTCCGTAGGCTTAAGCGCCCGCGAACGCACACGTCGTCCGAGGCCAACCGAAAGTGCTTGCGACGGGCGGATTTTACAACAAAACCGGAAGCAATAGCGGGCGACGACGCCCGCCACCCGCGTCAGTGGCGTTGTATTTCGGATGAACGACTTGATTTTGTGGGGATTTTGCCCGCCGCGGCGGCGTCGTCAAGCGGCTGGCTATCGTCGAAATCCGCGGGCGCCGGTATCTTGGTCAGGGCCGCCTCGTGGATCTCGTCTATCCAACGCATCGGCCGAATCTCAAGCTTGCTGCGGATATTGGCCGGAATTTCCTTCAGGTCCTTCTTGTTCTCCTCGGGGATGAGCACCGTCTTTACTTGCGCGCGCAACGCGGCCAACAGCTTTTCCTTGAGCCCGCCAATCGCCAGCACCTCGCCACGCAGCGTGATTTCGCCGGTCATCGCGACGTCGGAGCGCACCGGAACGCGGGTCAACGCCGACGCAATCGCGACGCACATTGCAACGCCGGCGCTGGGGCCGTCCTTGGGCGTGGCGCCCTCCGGGACGTGCACGTGGATGTCCTGGGTCTCGTAGAAGTCGGGCGCGATGCCGAGCATACCGGTACGGCTGCGCACCACCGTCATCGCGGCGCGCACCGATTCCTGCATGACGTCGCCCAGCTGCCCGGTATGCGTCAATTTCCCCTTGCCGGGCATGATCGCCGCCTCCACCGTCAGCAGCTCGCCGCCGACCTCGGTCCAGGCGAGGCCGTTGACCTGGCCTATGCGATCCTCCTCTTCGGCGACGCCGTAGCGATGCCGGCGCACGCCGAGATATTTCTCGAGCGAACACGGCCGGATACGCATGCAGCCGGAGGCGCCCTTGTCCATCAGCAGCGACTTGACCACCTTGCGGCAGATCTTCGCGATCTCGCGCTCCAGACCGCGCACCCCGGCCTCGCGCGTGTAGTAGCGGATGATGCCGCGGATGCTGGCCGGGGAAAACGAGAGCTCCTCGGCGTTGAGACCGTTGTCCCGGACCTGCTTCGGGATCAGGTAGCGCGACGCGATGTTGCGCTTCTCGTCCTCGGTATAGCCGGGCAGGCGGATGACCTCCATGCGGTCGAGCAACGGCGGTGGAATGTTGAGGCCGTTGGCGGTGCATACGAACATGACGTCAGACAGGTCGAATTCGACCTCGAGATAGTGGTCGGAGAAGGTGTGATTTTGCTCCGGATCGAGCACTTCTAGCAGCGCCGACGCGGGATCGCCGCGGAAATCCATGGACATCTTGTCGACCTCGTCCAGCAGGAACAGCGGGTTCCTGACGCCGACCTTGGACAGATTCTGTATCAGCTTTCCGGGCAGCGCGCCGACATAGGTGCGACGGTGGCCGCGGATCTCGGCCTCGTCGCGCACGCCGCCCAAGGCCATGCGCGTGAACTTGCGCCCGGTGGCGCGCGCGATGGACCTCCCGAGCGAAGTCTTGCCGACGCCCGGCGGCCCCATCAGGCACAGGATCGGCCCCTTGATGGTCTTCGCCTTCTGCTGCACGGCGAGATACTCGAGTATTCTCTCCTTGACCTTGTCGAGGCCGTAGTGGTCTTCGGCCAGGATCTTCTCGGCGGCGTGCAGGTTTTTCTTGATTTTCGACTTTTTCTTCCACGGCGCGCCGACCAGCCAGTCCAGGTAGTTGCGCACGACCGTCGCCTCGGCCGACATCGGCGTCATCATGCTGAGCTTGTGCACCTCGGCCTCGGCCTTCTTCCTGACGTCGGCGGGCATTCCGGATTTCTTGATCTTGCGACTGTACTCTTCGGCCTCGTTGGGCGCGTCCTCGAGCTCGCCCAACTCCTGTTGCACCGCCTTCATCTGCTCGTTCAGATAGTATTCGCGCTGGCTCTTCTCCATCTGCTTCTGCACGCGACCTCGGATTTTCTTCTCGATCTGCAAAACGTCCACTTCTTCGGCCACCAGAGACAGCAGGTGCTCTAGCCTCTTGTATTCGTCGGCGATTTCGAGAATCTTCTGTTTTTCCTCTATTTTCAACGTCATGTGCGCGGCCACGGTATCGGCGAGACGTCCCGGATCCTCGACGCCGGCGAGCGATTGCAGCAGTTCGCCCGGCATCTTCTTGTTCAACTTGACGTAGTGCTCGAACTGGCCGAACAACGAACGCGCCATGGCGTCCAATTTTTTCGCGTCCTCGGACGAATACGTGTCCAGCACGCGGATGTCGCCCTTCAGACAGCCGCCGTCCTCGACGAAATGCAGCACCTCGGCGCGCACCTCGCCGTCGACCAGCACCTTGATGGTGCCGTCCGGCAGTTTTAACAACTGCAGGATCGTGGAAAGCGTGCCGGTGTGATAGACGTCCTCGACCCCGGGATCTTCCTCCTCCGCCGCCTTCTGCGTAACCAGCATGATCTGCTTGTCGTCGCGCATCGCGGCCTCCAGCGCCTTGACGGATTTCTCACGTCCGACGAACAGCGGCACCGCCATGTAGGGGTACACGACGACGTCGCGCAACGGCAAAACCGGCGCCATTTCAATAACGTTGTCGACGGTCACATCCTGCGTTTGCTCAACCATGGGCTGCCTCCCGGGTGCTAGGGTTTCTGCGGACACTATGGGGGTTGCGCGCGCAAATTTCAATCATTGCCGCAAAAAACGCGCAGCGGCGCACGCATGGTAAGGACGCTACACCGCCTTTTCATAGCCGCCCCCGTCTCCCCGATAGACGCGCAACGGCGCGTTCGCGCCTTCGATCACGCCGCCGTCAATGACGACCTTTTCGACGTTGTCCGCGGACGGCAATTCGTACATCGTGTCCAACAGCACGTTTTCGAGGATGCTGCGCAGGCCGCGCGCGCCGGTCTTCTTTGCCTTTGCCTTTCTGGCCACGGCGCGCAGGGCGTCCTTCTTGAATTCAAGCCCGACGTTCTCCATGCCGAACAGGTAACGGTACTGCTTGGTCAGCGCGCTGCGCGGTTCGGTCAGGATACGCACCAGCGCGTCCTCGTCCAGTTCCTCGAGCACCGCGGTCACGGCCAAGCGTCCGACGAACTCCGGAATCAATCCGTAGCGAATCAGGTCCTCGGACTCGACCATGCGGAAGACGTCGGTCAGCCCCCTGCCGTCATCGGCGTCGCCGAGTTCGGCGGAGAAGCCGATACCGCTCTTGTCGGTGCGCTCGCGGATGACTTTTTCGAGACCGGCGAAGGCGCCGCCGCAGATGAACAGCACGTTGCCGGTATCCACCTGCAGGAATTCCTGGTGCGGGTGCTTGCGCCCGCCCTGCGGCGGCACCGAAGCGACGGTGCCCTCGACCAGCTTGAGCAGCGCCTGTTGCACGCCCTCGCCCGACACGTCGCGCGTGATCGAGGGATTGTCGGCCTTGCGCGAAATTTTGTCTATCTCGTCTATATAGACGATGCCGCGCTGCGCCTTTTCGACGTCGTAATCGGCCTTTTGCAGCAATTTCTGGATGATGTTCTCGACGTCCTCGCCGACGTAGCCGGCCTCGGTCAGCGTGGTCGCGTCGGCAATCGTGAACGGCACGTTCAGCAGCCTCGCCAGCGTCTGCGCGAGCAGCGTCTTGCCGCAACCGGTCGGGCCGATCAGCAGGATGTTGCTCTTTGCGATCTCGACGTCGCCTTCGCTTTCGCTCTGCAGGCGCTTATAGTGGTTATAGACGGCGACCGACAGCACCTTCTTCGCGTATTCCTGGCCGATCACGTACTGGTCGAGCTGACTCTTGAGTTCCTGCGGCCTCAGGAGCTCGCGGCCTTCGTTGAGCGCACCCTCGCCCATCTCTTCGCGCAGGATCTCGTTGCACAAGTCTATGCACTCGTTGCAGATAAACACCGACGGGCCCGCGATCAACTTGCGCGCCTCGCGCTGGCTCTTCCCGCAGAAAGAGCAGTATAGAAGTTTGTTTTTCCCCTTGCTCACGATCGGCTCCCGAAGCGCGCTCCCATTCTATCCCATCAAGATCCGCGCTGCCTCAGGATTTCGTCCACCAGCCCGTACGCGCACGCCTCCTGCGCGTCCATGAAGTGATCGCGCTCGGTGTCACGCCGTATCCGCTGCGGCTTCTGGCCGGTGTGCTCGGCGAAGATGCGGTTGACCTGGTCGCGCACTTTCAGGATTTCCCTGGCGTGGATGTCCACGTCGCTGGCCTGCCCCTGGTAACCGCCCAGCGGCTGGTGGATCAGCACCTTGGTGTGCGGCAGCGCGTAGCGCTTGCCACGCGCGCCGCCGGCCAGCAGCAACGCGCCCATGCTCGCCGCCTGGCCGACGCACAGGGTGCTGACGTCGGGTTTTGCGAACTGCATCGTATCGTAGATCGCAAGCCCGGCCGTGACCGAACCGCCCGGCGAGTTGATGTACAGCGAAATGTCCTTGTCCGGATTCTCCGATTCGAGAAACAGTATCTGGGCGACCACGAGATTCGCCATGTGATCCTCGATGGCGCCGACGACGAACACCACGCGCTCCTTCAACAGACGCGAATAGATGTCGTACGAACGCTCGCCGCGCGAGGTCTGCTCGACGACTATCGGAACCAGGCCGCCCGCGCTCTCGGGGGCGCGCGCCTCGTTACGCCGGGTCATCGGTTTTCTCCGGGTGCGCGCCGGCGCGGACAACGGCGTCGAAAGAATAGGCCCGGCGCTCCACCCGCGCCTTGCCGAGCACGTCGGAGACGACGCCGTCCTCGACCGCCAGGGCCTCGACCGACAGGCGCATCCGCTCGTCGCCACGGTAATAACTCCTGGCGGCGTCGGGATCTTCGTAGGTGGCGGTCAGTTCGTTAAGCTTGGTCTCGAAGGCGGCACGGTCGGCGCGGATACCGTGCTGTTCGGCGTAACGGTGCAACAACAAGCCCAGGCGCACGCGCCGCAGTGCCTCGTCGCCGAACAGGTCGTCCGGCAGGCGTCGTTCATCCCCCTCCTTTATCTGAAAGCGACGCATCGCGTCACGACGCAGGTTTTCGATCTCGCGCGCGACCATGACGGCGGGTACCTCGAATGCATTCTGCCCGAGCAGCGCGTCCATCACGCGCCGCTTCAGCATCGCCGCAAGGCGCGTGCGCAGTTCGTTTTCCATGCCCTCGCGCAACATCGCGCGCAAGCCGTCCAGGCCGCCTTCCTTGACGCCGCAGGTCTTGAAAAAAGCCTCGTCCAATTCGGGAATAACGGCTTCCTCGACCGATTTCACGGTGACTTTATAGACGGTCTCGCCGACGCCGTCCGCGGCCGTCTCGGCGTCGCCCGCGGCGCGCACGCTGCGGTCGTCGCCCGCGCACGCGCCTTCGAATTGCTCGGTGGCGGCGCCCAGGATACGGTCTTCGCCCACCACCAGCGCAACGTCCTCGGCGATGCCGGGCGCGTCCGCGCTCGCACCTCGGCGCGTGACGTCCACGACCAGGCGGTCGCCGCGGCGCGCCGCGCGCGCCACTGTTTTCCAGTCGGTATGGTTCTTGCGCACGCGCTCGACCATGTCGTCCACGTCGGCCTCGCTCACCTCGGCGTGCGGCTTCTCGATTGTGACGTCGTCCATCGCCGCGACCTCGAACTCGGGGTAAATCTCGACCGCGGCGGTGAACTCCAGGGCCTCGCCCGGGCGCGCCTGCACGTCGCCGAACTTCGGGGGACCCGCCGGTTTCAGCGATTCCTCGCGCAACACCTGGTCATAGTGCGACTGCATCAAATCGTAGGCGGTCTCGTTGAAGACCTCGCGTCCGAAACGCTGCTCGACGACTTGAAGCGGCGCTTTGCCGGGACGAAAGCCGTCGAGACGCACGCTCTTGGACAATTTGCGCAGGCGCTGCTCCACCTGCCTGCGCACGTCTTCGGCGGCCACGCGTATGCGCAACTTGCGCCCGAGGGCGCCCGCCGTTTCAACCGAAAAATCCATGGACTACCATCGCAATTTTCCCGACGAGCGGAATTATACCCCCGCCGCCCGGCGCCGCACTTCGCGGCCTTCGCAAGATGGTGCGAAAGGAGAGACTCGAACTCTCACGGGGAACAACCCCCACCGGCACCTAAAGCCGGCGCGTCTGCCAATTCCGCCACTTTCGCACGCCGCCCAGAGCGACAAATTATAAGGCGAGGCCGCCAAAACCGCCGAATCCAGCGCGTATGCCGGAAATCCTGCACCTGTACCGGCGCCAGTCGGAAGCCATCAGGGCGCGGCCCTGATCGTCGCCGACGCCAAGCTCGTATTCATCGAGCAGCGGCGCACTGGCGCACCATGGCGCGAAGCCGACCGTGCAAGCCGCGCTGGCCAGAGCCGCGGCCGGCATACGATTGCAGTAGTCGTGCGACTGCCTGACGCGGCGCAGACGTTCGAGCGTGTCCATCCGCGCTCAAGCCGCCGAAGCGCCGGTCGCGCCGGCAAGCCAGCGCGCGACGACCTCTTTGGCGTAGCGATACGCCCCGGCCTGCTTGCTGGCCCTCGGCCCGGCGACGTTGAGCGTAGCGACGCGATGGAGCGCGACGAACGACGCGACGCGGCCGGCGGCGACGGCGGCGTTCTCGCGCACGGCGTCCACCGCCAGGCAAGGCCTGCCGTTTTCGATACAAAACTGGCGGGTGATCAGCGTGCCGCCTTCGAGTTCGGAGAAGTAAAGGATCAGCGTCGCGTCGCTGTCGATCACGTTCCGGCGGGTGCGCTCCATGTAGCCGCCACCCTCGAGTTCGTCGAGCGGGTAGCGTTCGTCCAGGCGTCCATCCTCGGCCGCGCGCCCTTCGGGACACCAGCCGCCACATTCGACGCCGGCGTCGAGCGCGGCGTCGAGCGCCGCGCGATCCACGCCGGTCTGTCCGCCAGAGACGATACGGATGTTCGCGCACACGGCCATCGCAACGCGGATATTACAATAGACCGCCGGATTGCGCCGTAGCGTGTTATGCTTGCGCACGAGTCGGCCAGACGGTCGCTGTGTTCGCACAGAGGAAAGTCCGGGCTCCGCAGGGCAAGGGCGCCAGGTAACTCCTGGAAGGCGTGAGCCTATGGAAAGTGCCACAGAAAATATACCGCCGCGTGCGCGGCAAGGGTGAAAAGGTGCGGTAAGAGCGCACCGCGCCGATGGCAACATCGGCGGCAGGGCAAACCCCGCCCGGAGCAAGGTTAAATAGGGAGGCATGCGCATTGCGCGACGCGTGGCCCGCGCGCGGCTTCCGGGTAGACCGCAAGAGGCGTGCGGCGACGTACGCCCCAGATGAATGACCGTTCTCGACAGAACCCGGCTTATCGGCCGACTCGTCTTGCCGCTTGGTCGAATGCCCGCGTTCATGCAGGCAAAGGCGGCAACTGAAAACACCGCAAACGATTGGATCGCGGGCGTCGGCGTCGGCCCGCGCTCTCCGACGCCGGCCGAACTACTTCAGGAGCGGGCCGACGACGACTATTTTGCAAACCGCCCCATCAACCGCGCAATCCCGGAACCGGCGACAAAAAACCGGTTGGTCGTGCACGGCGGTGGGCCGGGCCGGCCGTCGGACGCTTTACCTCGCGCCAATAGTGAGCAGTCGGGCGAGCGCCTTGCATACCGTGCCGCGGTCATTTGCGGCAAGGGCGCCCGCTTTGCGTAAAACCAACCGATTGTCCAGGGTGAACAACTTCATCCGCACCACCGACGGCGAGACCAGTCCCGCCGCGTCAAGATCACTGAGCGGCACGTCCAGCGGCCAACTGGAATTGTCGGCGCTTGTGATCATTGCCGACACCGCATGGTTCGTCTTGCGGTCGAAGGCGGCGGCCACCGACAATACCAGGGCGGGGCGACGCCTTATCGCGCTCCTGCCCGTGGACGGAAACGGGACGACGATGACGTCGAAAGCATCATAGACCACGATATGCCTTGTCGTCGGCCTCTGACGCCCACTCGCTCAACGTGCTTTCCAGAGCCTCGGCGAAAACCCGGTCTATCGGCCTGGCTTTGCGAAGATACACATCGTCGTCGCCTATATCGAACGCGACGGAATCTCCAACCTTCAATTCCAAAACACGGCGCACCTGCACCGGAATGGTCGCCTGGTATTTCTTCGTCAATTTGCCGACTTTCGTCTGGTGCGCTTTTGTCCGCACGAGTTGCCTCCTCCCCCGCTGTGCGCCAGTCGCACCCTGTATTCAGCGAGGGGGCGCAGGTAATACCGTCATTACCAACCGCCCAGTCAAGTGAGCCACCTCCACACACCCACGTCCATACGACGCGCTTTTCATTCATCGGACAACCCCGCCCGCCTGAAAGCAGGCGAGAAATTTTGTTATGATTGTCGTCCATGACACAAACCGAACAAGTAATCGTGGCCTTAGAGCGGTTGGGGGGATGCGCCACGCTAAAACAACTATACCAGGAGACCTTCAGCGACCATGCACTGACGTGGAAAACCAGAACACCTTTTGCTTCCGTGCGCAGAATAGCGCAACAAAGTGATGCAATCAGAAAAATCAAACCCGGCCTCTATTGCCTGGAAAAAGAACATGACAAGTTCGAGCACCTGACGGCGGACACACCTGTATCAAAGAAAAATGAATCGGATCGGCACGGTTATTATCAAGGCCTGTTGCTTGAATTAGGCCGCATGAGAGGATACAGCACCTACACCCCGATGCAAGACAGGAAAAGGCTTGCCGTGCCCGGCGGCAAGCGTCTGATGGATCTATGCGACCTGGCCGAATTGCCGGAATTCGGTTATCCGGAATTGATGCGACACGCAAAGACAATAGACGTCATCTGGTTTAATGAACGTCGGATGCCGGCCTCTTTGTTTGAAGTCGAATACACGACCGATTTTCTTCGCTCACTAGAAAAATTCAGCACGCTACGAGATTACGCGGCGGACATGTATATCGTCTCCAATAGAAAGAAGGTGGACGTTTTTGAAAGCAAGAAGCGCGAGCCGACGTTTGGAGACATGCGGAAACGGATAAAATTCTGGAGTTTTGAAAAACTCGGACGGTTTCACGAAGCAGAGGCCGCGAGGACGGCCGCAGAAAGAAGCATTTGAGTGTCGGGCTTACTCAGGGACAAACAAGCGCCCCAAAGCAGGCTACCGTGAATACCCCGGACTAATCCGTCAACAACGTGTCGCGCAGCTGGCGGAGAGAGAGGGATTCGAACCCTCGATGGGGCTCATCACCCCATACTCCCTTAGCAGGGGAGCGCCTTCAGCCACTCGGCCATCTCTCCGCTGGGCTGGCGATAATAACACGACCGGCAGCATATTTTCAACAGAATATCAATTCTTTACAGGGAATAGCCCGATCTCGGCCAATGCTGCCGCGGGACGTTGCCGGAACGTGGCGACAACCCGGCGGGCAAGTTTGGCGGGCGGGTTCCCGTCCTCGCCGTCGGCATCGTTTGGAACGATGCCGACGGGCGTCGCGCACGGATCATAAAGATCACTTTCGCGGGCCGTTTTGCGGAACTTCTTTTTCAGAAGGAACTGCCGGGAGCGGAAGCCTGCGGGACGGTGGCGGCGTTTTCCTTGCGCATTTTCTCGTACACTTCTTCGCGGTGCACGGCGGTGTTTTTCGGTGCGTTGACACCGACGCGAATCTGGCCGCCGCGTACGCTCAAGATCGTGATCGTCACGTCGTCGCCGATCATCAGGGTCTCGCCCACTCTTCTTGTCAAAATTAACACTTTCAGGACCTCTCTTGGTGAGAGTGTAGTATATACGAAAATAAAAACGGCGCGGAAACAAAGCACTTACACGCTCACGGCGCACCACCGTCGCTTTCGAGTTCAAAGGCGTCGTGCAAAACGCGCACCGCGGACTTCATGTCCTTCTCCTCGAGCACCACCGATATTTTTATCTCGGACGTCGAGATCATGCGAATGTCTATGCCGTTGTCGGCAAGCGCGCGGAACATCTTCGAGGCGACGCCGGAGTGCGAGCGCATGCCGACGCCCACCAGCGAGACCTTGACGATGGTCGCGTTGCCGGTGACGCGCCCGGCGCCCAACCCGGCCACGGTGCGCTCCACAATCTCGCGCGCGCGCCGGTAATCGCGGCGATGGACGGTGAACGTAAAGTCGGCGACACCGTCGCGCGAACCGACGTTTTGCACGATCATGTCCACCTCGACGCCGGCGTCGGCCACCGGCCCCAGCAACCGCGCCGCGACCCCCGGCTCGTCGGGCACCCCGCGCACCGTCAGTTGGGCCTCGTCCTGGTTGAAGGCGATACCGGCGATGCCGGGATTTTCCACGTCGTCGTCCTCGTAGGTGATCAGCGTGCCCGACCCCGCGCGGAAGGCCGAAAGCACCTTGAGAGGCACATTATACTTACCGGCCAGTTCGACCGCGCGTATTTGCAGAACCTTCGATCCGAGACTCGCCATCTCGAGCATTTCCTCGAACGTAATCCGGTCGAGACGCCGCGCCTTGTCCACGATGCGCGGGTCGGTGGTATAGACGCCGTCCACGTCGCTGTATATGCGGCACTCGCGCGCGCCGAGCGCCGCGGCCACGGCGACCGCGGTGGTATCGGAGCCGCCGCGCCCCAGCGTCGTGACGTTACCGTCGCCGTCGACGCCCTGAAAACCGGCGACTACGGGTACCCTGCCGGCGGCGACGTGGCCGCGAATGGCGTCGGTCTCTATGGAGACGATACGCGCGCGGTTGTACGCGTCGTCGGTCAGGACGCGCACCTGGGCGCCGCTCAGCGACACTCCCGCAAGCCCCTCGCCGCCGAGCGCAAGCGCAAGCAGGGCAACGCTCGCCTGCTCGCCGGTCGCAAGCAGCGCGTCGAGTTCGCGCCCGCCGCAATCGGCGTCCACCGCGCGCGCCAACTCCGTCAGGCGGTCGGTCTCGCCGCCCATCGCCGACAATACGACGACGACCCGGTCGCCACGCGCGCAATCCGCCGCGACTATCGAGGCCACGTGGCGGATGCGCTCGACCGATCCGACCGAGGTGCCGCCGAATTTTTCCACGATCAAAGCCATAATCCGCGCCGCCGATGCGGCCCTGTCAAAAGCGCGGCCATATCGCACCGTCGGGCAGGGCGTGACGCGCGTCGTATTCTATCCCGACCAGATACAGCCCGGCACCCGCGACGGTGACGCCGCCTTGCGTACGGTCGCGCGAGGCCAGCACCTGGCGCGCCCAATCGCGCGGTTTTTCGCCGCGTCCGATTTCGAGCAACACGCCGACGACGTTGCGCACCATGTGCTGCAAAAAGGCATTGGCGCAAACGTCCACGTAGATAAAACGCCCGTCGCGGTGGACGCGCAGGCTTTCGACGCGACGCGTCGGCGTCCTCGAGCGGCATCCGGCGCTTCGGTACGCACTGAAGTCGTGCTCGCCCACCAACGTCTGCCCGGCCTCGTGCATGACCCCGGCGTCCAGCGGACGGTATTCCCAACCGCTGAGACGACGCAACAGCGCCGACGGCGCCGGCGCGTTCAGGATGACGTAACGGTAGCGACGCCTGAGCGCGCTGAAACGAGCGTGAAACTCATCGCCCACCGGGCGCACCCAGCGCACGCGTACGTCGTCCGGCAGATGGCCGTCGGCACCACGTCGCCAGTCGTCGGCGCGGCGCCGCGCGTGCGACTCAAAATGCGCGACCTGCCCGGTGGCGTGGACGCCGGCGTCGGTGCGCCCGGCGCACGTGACCTTGAGCTCGTGATCGGCGACCCGGGAGAAGGCCGCCTCGACGCAATCCTGCACGCTGCGCGCGTGTGCCTGACTCTGCCATCCGAAAAAATCCGCACCGTCGTACTCCAGACACGCGGCGAGCCTCACCCCAACTTCCCCTGCAAACTGCGCGCGCGCTCGACCTGCCCGGCGTCGCCGTCGCGGATGACTTCGTCCAGCAGGCTCGAGGCCTTTTCCGACTCGCCCATCTCGATATAGGCGTAGGCCAGGTGCAACTTGCCGGCGGCCGTGTCCGCGGCGCCGCGCGTGCGCGCCTGCTCGAGTTCCCTCTGTCCGGGCAAAACACCGGAACCCGGCGCCGCGGGCGCCCGCTCGCCCGTCGCTCGGACGGTATCGGCACCAGGCGCCGCGCGCAAGCGCCGCCACTGCCGCCACGCCAGCAACAACAGCAACAATCCCCAAAAGGCGGCAAAACCGATCCACGCTGGCCGTGACAACAGGCGGCGGTTGTGCCAACCGTGGTGCGCAAGCAGCCCGGCAACGCGCTCCCACCAGCGCACGCGCGCCTCCTCCCGAGGTTCGCCCGCGCCGCGTTCCAGCAGATAGCCAAGCTCGACGATGCGGTTTTCAAGCGCCGCAACTTTCTCGTTCAGCCGGCGAAGGCGTTGCGGCACGCCCTCGCCGTCTCGCATCGCGCTTACCGTACCGGCGACCAACAATTGTGCGAGCAGCGCGTATTCGCCGTCGCCGAACAATACCTCGGACAAGGCATGGGCGCCGCGACCCTGATCCACGCGCCGCCGGAACAAGGCGCCGGCCTCGTCATCGAGCAGCGCCTCGACGCCGCCGACGAAAGCCGGGGCAAAATCACCCCGCTTGAACCCCATCACCAGACGCCTGTCGCCCTCGCGGTAAGAACCGCCGGCGACCAGGCGCTTGAGCTCGGCGAACGCGGCTGTGCGCGACAGACCGCGCTCTTCGGCGAGCAGCGACAGCAGGCGCGCGAGCACCCCGGGCGGCGTCATTATTTCAGGCGCGGGCGACGGCGGCGTCTTCAGGACGATGCGCACCGGTTTGAACGACGCGCCGGCGACGCCGGCGATGCCGACGACCAGGTCGAACGCGGCCTCGTACACCGGCCCGATGCTGCTGACGACGACGCGCGGCGACGACCCACCCAGCACCAATTCCGACACGAGGCGCTCGTGCAGCGGCGTGTATTCGATTCCGGCCTCGGCGTAAGCGGCGCGGTCGGCTCCGACCAGACGCAACGCGCGGTCGGTCTCGCCGACGCCCAGCAGCGGGATGCTGACGTCGAGCGTCTCGCCAGGCGCGTTCTCGACCAGCGGTTCGCCCAATTCCAGCGCCTGCGCCGCGCAGCAGAAAAACAACGCGACAAAAACGCAGCGTCTCATCCGTCACCTCGAGCGCGGCGCCACGGCAGCGGATACTCGCGTAATAGCATCTCGGCAATTTGCACGCTGTTGGTGGCCGCGCCCTTGCGCAGGTTGTCGCTTACGACCCACAAATCGAGGCCGCGCGGATGCGAGATGTCCCGGCGCAGGCGCCCGACGAAGACGTCGTCGCTGCCCGCGGCCTCGGTCACGGCCGTCGGATAGCCGCCGTCGCGCCGCTCGTCCACGACGGTAACGCCGGCGGCGCCGGCCAACGCCGCGCGCGCGGCGTCCACGTCGACGTCGCGCGCGCACTCGACGTGCACCGCCTCCGAATGCCCGTGCACGACCGGCACGCGCACCGTCGTCGGATTGACCCCGATGTGCTCGTCGCCCAATATCTTGCGCGTCTCCCAGACCATCTTCATCTCTTCCTTCGTATAGCCGTTGTCGAGGAACACGTCTATCTGCGGCAGCGCATTGAACGCGATGGGCTTCGGATAGATTCCCGGTTCGAGCGGGCGCTCGGCCAGGCGCGCGCGCGACTGCGCCAGCATGTCACGAACCGCGCGGCGCCCGGCGCCGGACACCGCCTGGTAGGTCGCGACGTTGACGCGCACGACGCCGAACAAATCGTGCAGCGGCTTCAGCGCGACCACCATCTGAATCGTCGAACAGTTCGGATTGGCGATGATGCCGCGCGTGTCGTAGTGCGCGAGCGCGCCGGGATTGACCTCGGGCACGACCAGCGGAACGTCGTCGTCGTAGCGAAAGCACGAGGTGTTGTCCACGACGACGCAGCCGGCGGCCGTGGCGCGCCGTGCGTGGCGCGCCGACACCGACGCGCCGGCCGAGAAAAAAGCGAGCTGCACGCCGGAAAAGTCGAAGTCCTCGAGGTCGGCGACGACGACGGCGGCGCCGCGAAAGTCCAGCGTCTCGCCCGCCGAGCGGCTGCTGGCGAGCAGGTACAGCCGCGCGACGGGAAAATCGCGCTCCTCGAGGACGCGGCGCATGATCGCGCCGACCGCGCCGGTCGCGCCGACTATCGCCACGTTGATCCTGGCCGCGTTGCCGTTGTGCGTCACCGATTCGTCCCCCGCTCCCCGTATCAGGATACCATCCCGCCATCGGAGGGTGGGATTCCCCGGCCCGTGAAACGTCAAACGGATACGATTGTCCTCAGACATCCTTGAGAAAATCTCGGGGAAATCGTATACAATTTCCAGATTATGACCAATTTCAGCAACACCCGCGTCCGCAAAACGATGGCATATCCTCTACCCCCCCCCCCCCCCCCCCCCCCCGTTTTACGGACGACGCGGACGACGCTACATTGGGAGAACCACAAATGTACAGTTTCATAAACAAAGACGCTCTCGAGATCAGCCCCGACGCGTTCACGAAAAACGTTCCCTATCCACACGTAGTGATAGAGAACTTTTTCCGCGCGGATATTGCCGAGGAACTGTCGCGGGGATTCCCGGATTACAACGGCGGGAACTGGAACACGTATGACAATCCGCTGGAAAACAAAAAAACTCTCAACGCATGGGATTCTTTCAATCGGCTCCAGTATCAGGTATTCATAGAACTCAATTCTCCCGAGTTCGTTCATTTTCTGGAAGGGCTGGCGAGCGCCAAGCTGCACGCGGACATCGGTCTCCACGGGGGAGGACTGCATATACACGCGAACGGCGGAAATCTGAACCCGCATTTGGATTACTCGATACACCCCAAGACGGGCATGCAGCGCAAGCTCAATCTCCTCGTCTATCTCGAAAAAGACTTTAAGAAAGAGTACGGGGGGTGGCTCGGAATGTGGCTTCCAGGCAGCGCCGACGCACCGGGCGATCTGGCCAGGGAAATCGTCCCGTATTGCAACCGCGCGGTTATCTTTGACACCACCAATGCATGGCACGGAATGAGCAGAGGACTGACGATGCCGCAAGGAACTTACAGGAAAAGTATCGCCGTCTACTACGTGCAAACTCCGGCGGCTGACGCAGCTTCAAGGTCACGAGCGCTTTTCGCGCCCGTAGGACGCCAGATCGGCGATGAAAAGATCGCCGAATTGATAAAACTGAGGAGCAGTTCCGAAACCTGCGATAAGGTTTATACCTCCGCTGCCGCGTCCGGCGAAAAACGGTGATCGCGCCCTGACGCGCCCTGCGAAACACACCGCCGTATCAGACACCGCGCGACGATCCGTCGCGCAACGCACCGGACGCATGTACAAGCACGCACAAGGGCGCCGCCTGGCCCTTACCCGCCCAGCTGGTCGTGCCGCAGGCGATGGCGCTCGTCGGTGAGCAGGCGCACCGCCCCGAACACCGCAAGCAACACGCCCAGCCCGGTGCCGCCGCCGATCAGCAGCATCACCAGTATTTGATACTTCACGGCCTCCGACGGGTCCACCCCGGCGAGAATCTGCCCGGTCATCATTCCAGGCAACGCCACAACGCCGGTCGCCGCCATCGCGTTTATGATCGGCATGAAGCCGCTGCGCAGCGCGCGCCGAACGACCGGGCGCATCGCGCACCGAAAAGTCTCGCCCAACGTCAACTGCGCCTCGATGGATGCGGCCTCGCGGCGCACCGCCGTCGTCAGCGTATCGAGGCCCAGGCTGATGCCGGTCATCGCGTTGCCGAGGATCATGCCGAACAGCGGAATCGCAAAGTGCGGCGCGTACCAGGGTTCGGGGCGGATCGGCGCGGCGAGCGCGAACGCCGTCACCAGAAAGCCCGCGATCAGCGCCGTCAGCGCGCCCAGGACGTAGCTTCCGCCGCCGGCGATGCGGTGCTCCTGGCGGGCGTTGATCTCGTAGCCGGCGACCGCCGCCATGACCGACATCGCAAGCAGCGTCACCCACAACGACGCCAGCGCGAACAAAAACTTGAGGAGCGCGCCGATCAGCAGCAACTGGACGGTCATGCGCGCCGCCGCGACCAACATCTGGCGTTCCAGCCCGAGTCTGAGCGCTATCGAAAAACCGGCGTTTGCGACGAGCAGCACCGACGCCAGCGCGAGGTCGCCGTAGCCGATTGAGACGTAGTCTCTCATCGGCGCCCTGGGTGTAGCGAGTGCTGCGGGCGCTCCCACCCAGACCCGGGCGAGCCGGCGGCCAGGCGTCCGTTTTCCAGCGTAAGCGAGCGCGCGGCGAGGCGCGCGGCCTGGGCGAGGTCGTGGGTTACCAGCAACAGCGACGCGCCGCGGGCAAGACACGCCGTCAACGTCGCCTCGACCTCCCGCTTGTTGTGCTCGTCCAGGGCCGCGGTCGGCTCGTCGAGCAACAGCACCTCGGGCGAGCGCGCGAGGCAACGCGCAAGCGCGAGCCGCTGGCGTTCGCCGGTGGAAAGCCGCGAGACGCGGGCCTCGAAGACCTCGCGCCCAAACCCCATGGACTGCACGAGCGCCGTCGGATACGGCGAATCAAAATGATCGCGCACGACGTCGCCCCACCAGCCCGGCTCGGCCGGGACGTAGGCGACCGTCCGCCGCCACGCCGGCGCCGGCGTCCGCGCCCGCTCGAGGGCGCCCGCGAACACCGAACCCTCGTTCGCGTCGAGATCCGCGATTGCGCGCAGCAGCAATGATTTTCCGGAACCGGAAGGGCCGGTGACCGCGAGACATTCGCCGTCGCCTATCGTCAACGAGATCGGGCCGAGACCGTCCCGACGCAACGACTCAACCCGCAGCACCGCCAAAAACTATTGCAGACTACGACGACGTCCGCCGTCGCAAGCAGACCGGCTCCGACACCGGAAACGCGGCGCCGCCGGTCACCGCAACGCCGCGACGTCGGATGCCTCGGCGTAACACGTAACCACGGTGTCGCCCATCGCGCGCGTCGAGATCGCCGGCGCGCCCGCCGCAATGTCCGCGGTGCGCGCCCGCGCCAGGGCCGCCGCCACCGCGCGCTCGAGGCGCGCGGCCAGGTCCGGCAGTTTCAGTGAATAACGCAGCAGCATCGCAAACGACAAAATCGCGGCGAGCGGGTTGGCGACGCCGCGCCCGGCGACGTCGGGCGCCGAACCGTGCACCGGCTCGTATAAACCGTCACCGCTTGCGTTCAGCGACGCCGACGGCAACAGGCCGATGGAACCGGTCAGCATCGCCGCCAAATCGGACAGCACGTCGCCGAACAGATTGGAAGTGACGATCACGTCGAACTGCTTCGGCTCGCGCACCAGTTGCATCGCGGCGTTGTCCACGTAGAGGTGGCTCAATTCGACGTCGGGATAATCGCGCGCGACGCGCGCTACGACGTCGCGCCACAACTCCGAGACTTCGAGCACGTTGGCCTTGTCCACCGAGCACAGACGCCCGCCGCGCTCCTGGGCCGCGGCGAACGCGACCTTTGCGATGCGCACGATCTCGTCCTCGCGGTAGGCCATCGTGTTGAAGCCGACGCGCACGCCGTCGGCGCCGGTGCGGATGCCGCGCGGTTCCCCGAAATAGACGCCCCCGGTCAATTCGCGCACGATCAGCAGATCGAGGCCCGCCACCTTGTCGGCCTTCAGGCTCGAGGCCGCGGCGAGCGGCGCGAACGACAGCGCCGGGCGCAGGTTTGCGAACAGGCCGAGAGCGCGGCGGATGCCGAGCAGCCCCCGTTCCGGACGCAGCTCGCGCGCCAGTTTCTCGTATTGCGGCGCGCCGACCGCGCCCATCAGCACCGCGTCGCAGCGGCGGGCGGCGGCCAGCGTCCGTTCGGGCAGCGGACTGCCGCATTCCTCCCAGGCGGCGCCGCCGATCAGGCCGTACTCGTACTCGGCGTCGAGATCACCCGCGGCGCGCATACAGTCCACGACCTTGACGGCCTCGGCCACGACTTCCGGCCCGATGCCGTCGCCGGGCAACAGCAGAATCCGCTTCGGCGGCTCGTTCACGAGAGGCGCCTCAAGTCGTCGAACAGCCACGGCGCGGTCTTTCTGCGTTGTTCCTCATACGCACGAATATCGTCGGCGTGGCGCAGCGTCAAACCGATCTCGTCCAGCCCCTCCAGCAGGCACCGCTTGCGAAACGCATCCACCTCGAACGCCCACGAGGACTCGTCGTCGCAGACGCGCTGCGCCGGCAGGTCTATCGTCAGCGCGTAACCCGCGCGCGCCTCGGTGCGCGCGAACATCTCGTCCACCGCGGCCGCCGGCAGCGCCACCGGCAGCAGCCCGTTCTTGAACGCATTGGCGCAGAAAATATCGGCGAACACCGGGGCGACGACGGCAAAAAAACCGGCGTCGGTCAGCGCCCACACCGCGTGCTCGCGCGACGACCCGCAGCCGAAGTTCTCGCGCGCAAGCAAAACACCGGCTCCCTGGTAGCGCGGCCGGTTCAATACAAAATCGGGATTGCGGCGCCGGCGCGCGTGATCCGATCCGATCTCGCCCGGATCGAGATAGCGCCAATCGTCGAACAGATTCGGCCCGAAACCGGTGCGCTTGACCGACTTCAGGTACTGTTTCGGAATAATCGCGTCGGTATCCACGTTGGCGCGGTCGAGCGGCGCGACGATTCCCCGGCGGACCTGAAACGGACGCATCACGAACCCCAGGCGACGAGAAAGCAGCCGCGCTTTCGCGCAAAAAAGAGCGCCGCCGTCACGTAATTTCCCGGGCGCGCGGCCTCAGATCTCGCGCACGTCCACGAAGCGCCCGTACACCGCCGCCGCCGCCGCCATCGTCGGGCTGACCAGATGGGTGCGCCCGCCCTGCCCCTGGCGTCCCTCGAAATTGCGGTTCGACGTCGAGGCGCAGCGCTCGCCCGCGCCCAGGCGATCCTCGTTCATGCCGAGGCACATCGAGCAACCAGGGTCGCGCCACTCAAAACCGGCCTCCAGGAACACGCGGTGCAGGCCCTCGCGCTCGGCCTGGCGCTTGACCGGCACCGAACCGGGCACTACCAGCGCCTGGCGAACGTCGGCGGAGACGCGGCGTCCCTTAACGACGCCCGCCGCCTCGCGCAAGTCCTCGATCCGCGAGTTCGTGCACGACCCGATGAAAACCTTGTCGAGAACGATGTCACGAATCGCAGTGCCAGGACGCAAGTCCATATAGGACAGCGCCTTGCGCCAGCCTTCGGCCTTGACCGGGTCCTCCTCGTCATCAGGGTCGGGAACACGCCCGCCAATCGGCGCGACCATTTCCGGTGAGGTTCCCCACGTAACCTGCGGTTCGACGGCGCCGGCGTCCACTGCGACTTCCCGATCAAAGACCGCGTCTTCGTCCGAATGCAGATCGCGCCACGTCGCAAGCGCCCGCTCCCACGCAGCGCCGGTCGGCGCCGACGGGCGTCCGCACAGATAATCGCGCGTGACGTCGTCGTACGCGACCAGTCCGGCGCGCGCGCCGGCCTCTATCGTCATGTTGCAGACGGTCATACGGCCCTCCATCGAGAGAGCGCGGATCGCGGCGCCAGTGTACTCGACGGCGCAGCCGGCGCCGCCGGCCGTGCCGATCTCGCCGATGATCGCGAGCACCAGATCCTTGGCCGTGACGCCGCGCGCCAACGCGCCGCCCACGCGCACCCGCATGTTGCGCAATTTTTTCGTGAGCAGGCATTGCGTCGCAAACACGTGCTCGACCTCGGACGTGCCGACGCCCATCGCCAGGGCCGCAAACGCGCCGTGCGTCGAGGTGTGCGAATCGCCGCACACCAGCGTGCTTCCGGGCAGCGTGACGCCGCGCTCGGGGCCGATGACGTGGACGATGCCCTGGCGTTCGTCGCCGAGACCGTAGTAGGTCAGCCTATGCGCGTCGCAGTTGCGCGCCAGCGCCTCCAACTGCACGCGCGAGACCGGGTCGCCGACGCCGCGCTCGCGGTGTTGCGTCGGCACGTTGTGATCGGCGACGGCGACTATGGAAGACGCGCGCCACAGCCTGCGCCCGGCCAGTTGCAAGCCCTCGAAAGCCTGCGGCGACGTGACCTCGTGCACCAGATGGCGGTCTATGTAGAGCAGAGCGGTGCCGTCGGCCTCCTCGCGCACCAGGTGGTCGCGCCACAGCTTGTCGTACAGCGTCAGCCCCGCCATCGGGCAAGCTCGCGGCGCACGGGCGCGCGCCGCGGGCGCACGGCCTCAGTGTGCATCGGGATTGTAAAACGCCGACGTGACGTGCTTTTTCTTCGGCCAGAACGTCATGTCGGGGTGCTCGTCGTGAAGCCGCGAGACGCGCCGTCTGGCTTCTCCGTACGTCATCTCCTCGTCGTACTGCCCGGACTCGAACTTGTACTTATACTTCCAGCCGATGACAAAGCCCGGCTCGTCGTCCTTATGATGAAAAGTGTCTTCTGCCATTTTCCGAAAGGAGTTATTTTGTCATAAGCGGCCAACCGCGCGCAACAAACCATCGGGACGGGGCGTTTCAGCGCGAGACCACGTCCCCCACTTCGTACGCCATCCGGAGCCGCTTCAGGATCCGATGCGCGAGCGCGTACGGCACGTCGTCGCCGCCGACGTTCGGGTGCACCGTCACCAGCGTGCGGTCGCCCTTTGCAAGCAAATGCAGCTGCAACGGTTCGGCGCGGGCCGCTACGCCGTCTATCGAACGTGCGCCGCCGGCGGAGACGCCGGTGTCGCGCACCAGGTAAATGCCGCGGCTGCGGTCGTCGCCGAACGTCTCGATGCCGGCGCGCTCGAGGGCGGCACCGACGCGACGCCACGCCCTGCGGTAACGCTGGCCGATCGTCAACACCGCGACCCCCGCGACGTTGTCTATGTCGAGCGCGGTCTTGACGTCGTCGAGCGACGCCATGCGTGGACTCGCCACTTCGCGCCCGGCCGCGAGATAATCGCGGAAACGCAGCAACATGCGCCGCTCGAAGCCGCTATCCGGCGGCAGCAGGCGCCATTCGCCGCGCGCGTAACCGGCGTCGCGCGACGACAGAAACAAGTTGGTCACCGCGTTCGGCTCGCGTTCCAGACGAACGTGCAGGCGCGTGCGCAAGCGCGCGTAATCCCGTTCGCCGGCAACCTGCAGGCGGCGTTCGCGCCACGCGGTCTCGATGTAGCCGTGCGTCGGGTCGTTTTCGGCGATCTCGAAACCGCCGCGTCGCAAAAACTCCCGTATCCGCGGCCACAACGCGACCGGGCTTACGTCCACCGCGAGCCACACGAGACCGCCGTCGCGCCGCAGGCGCAAATCCAGGCGCTGGGGCAGCACGCGGCTACCGAGCGCGGCGTCGTCGGCGACGCTGATCCGTCCCTTACCGCCGGGAATCCGCAGGCTGTCGTCGGCGTCTATGGCGTCGAGATCGGGCGGCACCTCGAGCGGCGCATTGTCGCCGCCCATGAAAACGTCGGAACCGAAACTCGGCAGGTCGAGCTGGTCGAACCACGAGGAATCCTCCCGCGACGCCGAACAGCCGGCGAGCCAGACGCAGGCGGCGACGAACGGCACGCGCGCCCTCATGGCGACACCCCGGCGCGGCGCATCGAGGCGCGCACGTCCGCATGGTGCTCCGGCGACAACGGCGTTAGCGGCAGGCGTATGCCCGGCGGGATCTTGCGCACCTCGGACAAGGCCCACTTCGCCGGAATCGGATTGGACTCTATGAACAACGTCTCGTGCAGGCCCTGCAACTTCCGGTCGAGCGCCCGGGCGCGCTCGTCGTCGCCCGAAAGCGCCGCCTCGCACATCGCGTGCATCTGCGCCGGCGCCACGTTCGCGGTGACCGAAATCACGCCCCTGGCGCCGCGCGACATCAACTCCGCGGCGGTGGCGTCCTCGCCGCTGTACACCGAAAAATCTTTTCCACAAAGTTGCATGATCTCGATACCGCGCTCGATCGAACCGGTGGCTTCCTTGATGCCGACGATGCCGTCCACCCGGCTCAGCCGCTGCACCGTCGCCGGCAACATGTCGCAGGCGGTGCGCCCGGGCACATTATAAAGAATCTGCGGGACGTTCACCTCCCTGGCGATCAACTCGTGGTGGCGGTACAGCCCTTCCTGCGTCGGCTTGTTGTAGTACGGCGTCACCAGCAGACAGGCATCGGCGCCGTCCTGCTGCGCGCGGCGCGTGAGCTCCAGCGCCTCGCGCGTGGAATTGGCGCCGGTGCCGGCGATGACCGGGACGCGCCCGCGCGCCCGCGCGACGGCGAAGCGCACCACCTCGCAATGCTCGTCGAAATCGAGCGTCGCCGACTCGCCGGTGGTACCCGCCGGCACCAGCGCGTCGGTGCCGCTGTCCACGTGGAACTCGATCAGGTCGGCGAACGCCGGATAGTCAATCGCACCGTCCTCGCGCATCGGCGTGACGATGGCGACCATGCTGCCCTGGAACATTCGGGGATTATATCCGACGCCGCCGGCACCGCCGTTCCCGGCGCCGCGCGGCGGCCCCGAACGAGCCGGCGCCGCCCGTCGGCAAACGGCAATGATACAATCGTCGCCCGATCGAGCCTGCAAGGAGCATCACTATGAGCGACACGGTTGCCATCGGCAAAAAAGTCCCGAATTTCGAACTGCCCAAAAGCGGCGGCGGCACACTCTCGCTGGCGGCGCTGCGTGGCAGCAAGGTCGTGATCTACTTCTACCCGCGCGACAATACCCCCGGCTGCACCATCGAGAGCCGGAACTTCCGCGACAAGATCCGCAGCTTTTCGCGCCACAACGCCAAGGTCATCGGCGTCTCGCGCGACAGCGTCAAGTCGCACGACAAGTTCAAGCAGAGGTACAAGTTTCCGTTCGACCTGGGGTCGGACGAGAACGAGGAGGCGTGCACGCTGTTCGACGTCGTCAAGACGAAGAACATGTACGGCAAGAAGGTGCGCGGCATCGAGCGCAGCACCTTTCTGCTCGACGAAAAAGGCGTGCTGCGGCGCGAGTGGCGCAAGGTCAAGATCCTGGGACACGTCGAGGAAGTGCTCGACGCGGTGCGCGCGCTCGATTAAGGCGCTAACGCGCCGACGCGGCGCCTCCGCGCGGCCACGCCTTCAACACCGCGTGCACCAGCGTCGCCAGCGGAATTGCGAAAAACACGCCCCAGATTCCCCACAAGCCGCCGAAGATCAACACCGCCGAAATAATCGCTATCGGGTGCAGGTTGACGATCTCGGAAAACAACAGCGGCACCAGAAGGTTGCCGTCCAAAAACTGGATGACGGCGTAGGCGACCATCACGTACAGAAAATCCGACGTAAGCCCCCACTGCGCGTAGCCGACCAGCGCGACCGGGATCGTGACCACGGCGGCGCCGAGAAACGGGATCACGACCGAGATGCCGACCAGGAAAGACAGCAGGAGCGCATACTGCAACCCGAGCAGCTGGAACACGATCCAGGTGACGAACCAGACGATGAGAATCTCGATCAGCTTACCGCGGATGTAGCCGGAGATTTTCTGGTTGACCTCGCGCCAGACCCGCGTAGTCAGCATGCGATTCTCCTTGCGCGGCAGCAGGTTCGCGCACCATCCGAGCAGCAGGCTCTTGTCCTTCAGGAAGAAAAACACCAGCAGCGGCACCAGCACCAGATAAATAAGCGCGGTGATGAAGCCGCCGACCGAGGACAGCAGGGTCGTCAGCATGCCCTGCGCGATGTGCGCGACCTCGCTGCGCATACTGGAGATGACGCCCTGTATCTGCCGTTCGTCGAAGTACTGCGGGTACTTTTCCGGCAGTTGCGCGAGCAGCTCCTGGCCGCGACTGAAAATCAAGGGCAGCGCGCGCAGAAAATCGGCGATCTGTTGCGCCATCAGCGGCGCCAGCACCAACAGCACCAAAATCACGGCGGCGACGAAGCCGGCGTACACCAGCGTCAAGGACAAGGATCGCGACAACCGCGAACGCTGCAACAACTCCACCAGGCCGTCGAGCAGATAAGCCAGCACCAGGCCGATCATCAGCGGTGCCAGTATGCGGCTGGCGAAGCCGATGACGACGGCACCGACGACCAGCAACGCCAGCAAAACCGCTACCTGCGGGTTGGAAAAAGAGCGTTCAAACCATTGTCGGAAGGGATTCATCTGCGCTGCACCAAGCGGCGCGAGAGGGCCGCCAGCGTCGCCACTTTACCAGAAACCCGCGCCGGGGCGAAAATCTGGGGAATGCGGCGCGTCGGACAACGTCGGGGTTGCCGCCGTCAAAGCGGCCCGAGAGAATGCAATTTCTCTCTATGCCCGCGGCCCTGATTCAGGGGGATAAGTCACTACATAAATCCCATACACAATTCCCGCATACACATTCCCGAAAATTTCTTCTGCTATACTCGTACGCGGGCAATAAGATGCGCGTTTCACGCTTCCCCTTTCACACGCTCAAGCAGGAACCCGCCGACGCCGAGGTCGTCAGCCACCGGCTGATGCTGCGCGCCGGCCTGATTCGCAAACTCTCGTCCGGCTTGTATCTGTGGCTGCCGATGGGGCTGCGCGTGCTGCGCAAGGTCGGCGCCGTCGTGCGCGAGGAGATGGACGCCGCCGGCGCCTGCGAGCTGCTGATGCCGGCGGTGCAGCCCGCCGACCTGTGGCGGAAATCGGGACGCTGGGACAAATACGGCGCCGAGTTGCTGCGCATCAAGGACCGCCACCGACGCGATTTCGTGTTCGGGCCGACGCACGAGGAGGTCATCTGCCACTTCGCGCGCGGCGAGCTGTCCAGTTACCGCCAGCTGCCGGTCAACTACTACCAGATACAGACCAAGTTCCGCGACGAGATCCGCCCGCGCTTCGGCGTCATGCGCGCGCGCGAATTTCTGATGAAGGACGCCTACTCCTTCCACTGCGACGACGCCTCGCTCGATGTGACCTACCGCGCGATGTTCTCGGCCTACGGCCGCATCTTCGAGCGCCTCGGGCTGGACTACCGCGCGGTGCTCGCCGACACCGGCGCCATCGGCGGCGACGCCTCGCATGAGTTCCATATCCTCGCCGACACCGGCGAGGATCGAATCGCGTTCTCCGACGACGGCGATTACGCCGCCAACGTCGAACTGGCACCGACCGCACCCGCCGTCTCCCGACGCGAGCGCGACGCCAACAGGTGCGGCGCCAGAATGCACAAGATAGAGACTCCCGGCGCCACGACCATCCAGGCGCTGGCCACGCTCCTCGAGCTGCCGGCGCGGCGGTGTCTGAAGGCGTTGTTCGTCAACGGCGTCGACGGCGGCATCGTCGGCGTCTTTGTGCGCGGCGATCACGAACTCAACGTCGTCAAGGCCGCCAGGCACCCGGCCGTCGCCGATCCGCTCACGTTCGCCGACGAACGGAAAATTATCGAGACCATCGGCTGCCCGCCCGGCTCGCTCGGGCCCGTCGGCCTGCGGGTACCGGTGTTGGCCGACCACGCCGCGGCCGAAATGGCCGACTTCGCAACCGGCGCCAACGAGGAAGGCTACCATCTGGTGAACGTGAACTGGGGGCGCGACCTGCCGGAACCGGAGACCGGCGACTTTCGCAACGTCGAACAAGGCGACCCCGGCCCCGACGGGCGCGGGCGCCTGCACATACGGCGCGGCATCGAGGTCGGACACATCTTCAAACTCGGCACCCGCTACAGCGAGGCGATGGACGTGTCGGTGCTGGACGAGGCCGGCAAACCGTGCACCGTGCACATGGGCTGCTACGGCATCGGCATCTCGCGCATCGTCGCCGCGGCAATCGAGCAGAACCACGATAAGCACGGCATCGTCTGGCCGCCGCCGATGGCGCCTTTCGAGGTGGCGCTGACGCCGGTCGGCTACCACCGCAACCCGAAGGTAAAAACCGAAACCGACCGCCTTTACCAGGCGCTGCTTGCGGCCGGAGTGGACGTGCTGTTGGACGACCGCGACGCGCGCCCCGGCGTGCTGTTCGCCGACGGCGACCTGATCGGCCTGCCCTGGCGCCTGGTCGTCAGCGAGAAAAATCTCGAAAACGGGCAGGTCGAGTGCCTGCGAAGACGCGACCGGCAGACCGCGATGCTGTCGCTCACCGCCTGCGCCGAGGCGGTCGTGCGTATGCGCGTCGAGGCGGCGGCGTAAGGGGATATAATGGAGCGTGGCAGGCCCGACATGACGGACGACGCCCCCAGACCCTGATGAGACACGCGCATACCGTCGCGCTCGCGCTGCTCGTCGCCGCTTGCACGCCGCAGCTGACGCTTGACGGACGCGCGGTTCGCGTCGGCGACCCGGAGGGCGTCAAGCGGTGCGACCAGATCGGCAGCACCCGCGTGGGACTCGGCAAGTTTCACTCGACGGTGCTCAGCGAGGAGAAAATCGCAGAGGGGCTCGAGAACGAAGCGCGCAATTTCGCCAGGCGCATCGGCGGCGACACCGTGCTGCCGACCTCGCAAATCGAGAACGCGCGCCAGGTATTCGGTATCTACGTCTGCCGCAAGCCGGCGGGCAACTGAGCGAAATGGACGAAACACGCGCCACTTCGCGCTCTATTCTGATCACCGGCTGCTCTTCCGGCATAGGCCGCTGCGCGGCGGACGTGTTGAAACGGCGCGGCTACCGGGTGTTTGCGACCGCGCGCGCGCGGAAAGACATCGAGACCCTCGTCGCCGACGGTTTCGAAACCGTACGGCTCGACCTCGACGATACGCAAAGCATCGTTGATTGCGTCGCGCAAATACTCGAAAAAACCGGCGGCACGCTCGACGCGCTGTTCAACAACGCCGGTTACGGCCAGTACGGCGCGCTCGAGGACATCCCCCGCGACAGCCTGCGGCGGCAGTTCGAGACCAATCTGTTCGGCCAACACGAACTGACGAGGCGCTTGTTGCCGGCGATGCGCCGGCAGGGGCACGGGCGCATCGTCCAGAACAGCTCGTTGTTGGGCTACTTGCCGATGCCACTGTACGGCGCCTACGTTTCGTCAAAACACGCGTTGGAGGGATGGAACGACACACTGCGCCTGGAGCTGGTGGATACCGACATCCACGTGTCGCTAATCGAGCCGGGGCCGACGCAGACGTTATTCGCGCAAAGAAGTCTGCACCACTTGCAACACGGCATCGAGACGGGAGACGACAGATTCGCATCGCAACACCAGTTGCTGCGCGAGCGCCTGCGTTCGGACCACCCCTCACGCATCGCGCGCCAGCCACCCGAAACCGTAGTCCGTTGCCTGCTGCACGCGCTTGAAAGCAAACGCCCGAAGACGCGCTACCGGATCACACTCTCGGCGACAATGCTGTGGTACATGAAACGATGGCTGACGACGCGCCTGTTTGACCGCATCCTGGTAACTGCGGACCGCAGATAGCACGACGGACAAGCCGAAGGCGATGAAGAAAACAAAAAACGGGCGCGCTGGCGCACTTATTGCCGGCGCCACCGCCCTCGCGCTGGCCGGCTGCGCCGAGCCGCAGCCGCACAATATCGCCGACGCCTGCCACATGCTCTCGCAACGCGCCCACTGGTATGAGGCCGCCAGGGATACGCAACAGCGCTGGAACGTCCCGATCGCCGTGCTGCTCGCCTTTATCCATCAGGAATCCTCGTTCAAGGCCAGAGCGAAACCGCCGCGCCGGAAATTGCTGGGGTTTCTACCGTGGTTCGGCAGAGAGTCATCCGCGTACGGCTATGCCCAGGCCTTGGACGAAACCTGGGACGAATACAGAAAGGAAACCAGGAGTCCGCTTGCGCGACGCAGCAACTTCGAGGATGCGGTCGACTTCATCGGCTGGTACAACCACAAGAGCGTGCGCGAGCTCAGGATCAAACCGAACAACGCCTACGCGCTCTACCTGGCCTACCACGAGGGCCGCAGCGGCTACCGCAGCAAAAGCTACGCCGCCAAAACCTGGCTGGTGAAAGTGGCGAACAAAGTCCAGCGCCGCAAAACAACCTACGAGCGCCAGCTGGCGACCTGCCGCCTGCGACCGAGGCCGTGGTACCGCAGGTTGTTCGACTGGTCGTTGTGAGTGGTGGCTATGGCAGGACTTGAACCTGCGACACCGGCATTATGAATGCCGTGCTCTAACCAACTGAGCTACATAGCCGCCGGAAGATGAGGTCCATTATATGCCGGTTGTGGGATAATCAAGTAAATGCAGGAATAAAAAGAGCCCCCGGCTGGGAGGGCTCTGGTCGCTTGAAAGCGTTGCCTACGAAAATGCATTTTCTTGGTATGAAAAGCAAATAGGCTTTGGTCGGTACACTTGGCTACCATTATACATGGAGATTTCAGATGAGCAAGAAAAAAGCCCTGGGGTTGGATCTTGGCAGCAATTCCATAGGTTGGGCGCTGCTTAAGACCGATGGAGAGGAAAAACCCATCGGGCTGATTGATCTCGGCGTCCGCATTTTTAACAAGGCGGTCGAGGACAAAACACCGACGCCAAAAAACCAGGAGCGCCGGAAACGCCGCTTGGCCCGCAGGGTTCTTCAACGAAGAGCCAGACGCAAGCAGACCATGCTGGGTTATCTCGTCAGACTGCAACTTCTGCCGGCCTCGCTCGAGAATCACTCGCAGCCGGAAATTGTTCTTAACGAACTCGGCGACCCCTACAAACTGAGAGCAAAAGCTCTGGACGAACCACTGACTTCATATGAGCTGGGGCGCGTACTCCTGCATCTGGTGCAAAGACGAGGTTTCCTGAGCAATAAAAAAACCTTGCTCGGTCAAGAAATGCTGGATGACCCGGACGTGATGGCGGTCCTCGACGAAATGGGCGATGACGATTCCGAAACCAGAGGAGAAGACAAAGAAGAAACGGCCTTCAAGAAAGACATCAGTGAATTAAGAGGAAAGATCGAACGGGCTGATTGCAGAACGCTCGGAGAATACCTGGCCTCGTTGGGCAAACACACATGTAAGCGTAACCGTGATCACGACGGCGGACATCTTCGCACCGACCGGCAGATGTACAAAGAAGAACTGAATGCGATATGGGAAAAGCAAGCCGAACATCACTCCATACTCGACGATGACGTGAAAACAAAAATGGAGCGGATTATTTTTCATCAAAGACCGCTCAAGCTCGATCCCGACCGGGTTGGCAAATGCTCACTGGAAAAAAATTATCGGCGTTGTCGGACGGCACGACTGGAGTACCAGAAATTCCGCTATCTGCTGGACATAAACCACTTGCGCTATTTTGATCCCGACAAGGAAGAATACGTATTCTTGGACGAAAAAGGCAAAGAAAAACTGCGGCGGCTGTTTGAAACCGACCCGAAACCAACGCTTAAAAAAATTCGTAAATGCCTTGGTTTTGCTCAAACCATCAAGTTTCAGCTGGACACCGACATAAAAGACTTGAAGGGGAACACCACCGCTTGCGCCATAAGAGCGGTTTTGCCTGAGTGGGATGACTACTCACGGGAAAAACAAGAGGAACTGGCGGAGGACTTGATCACGATAAAGAAAAAACCGGTTCTGAAAAATAGACTGATCCAACATTGGGGCTTGGACGGAAACACCGCCGTACGTCTTTGCATGATCGAGTTTGAACCGGGCCATTCCAATCTTTCTTCCAAGGCAATCAAAAAGATGTTGCCGTTCCTCATGGAAGGGGAAATATACTCGAAAGCAAGGGAAACCGCCGGATATGGTTACGAACAAAAACAACCCGAACCTGTAAAACGTTTGGGACTCCCTCCGGAAATCCCGAACCCCATAGTCCAGAAGGCGCTGCATGAACTGCGCCGCGTGGTCAATGCAATTATCGCCGAGCACGGAAAACCGGACGTCATTCGCATAGAAATGGCGCGTGATTTGGAGATGAACACAAAGCGATACAAAAAGCATATGGAACGGCAAAAGGAAAACACTAAAGCCAATCAGGAGGCTGAAGAAAAGAAGAGCGCTATCGCCGAGAGCAACCGAACGATGAGTTCTCGAGCGACGCGCACCGACAAAATCAAATATCGCCTGTGGAAAGAGCAGAAAGAACTATGCGCCTACAGCAACCAGCCCATCGGTTTAGAAACTCTATTCAGTGATCAGGTAGAAATTGATCATATCTTGCCGTTGAGCCAGTCATTGGATGACTCTTATATGAACAAAGTAGTCTGTTACGCGCAAGAGAATCGCCAGAAGGGGAACAAGACACCGAAAGACGCTTATGGCGGCGACAAAGAAAAGTGGGAGCAGATTACCCAGGCGATTGATCGCTGGGACAAGGGCCTGGAATCAAAGCGGAATAAATTTTACCGGACCGCGTCCAATTTAGCGGAAAATGGTTTTAGTGCCAATCAATTAAACGACACAAGATACATCTGCACGGAAGCCCGCAAATATCTTGAATCACTTGGCGTCAAGATCACTTTTACGCGGGGCGTGATGACCGACTGGCTGCGTCGCCACTGGGGTTTGAATCATCTGCTTGGCGAAACAGGCGAAAAAGAACGAGACGACCATCGTCACCATGCGATAGATGCCGTAGTCACCGCTTGTATAGACAAAGGTTTCTATGACGCGTTGGTGAAAAATGCCAAAAAGCTGAATGCGGATGAGCGCACCGGATTGACTATGCGTGACCTTCTCACAGCCCCTCCCTGGCCCGAACTGTGCGACGAAACCAAAAGGCACTTGAAGAAAGTCATAGTTTCTCACGTCCCGATAAGAAAGATAAGCGGGGCTTTGCATGAGGATACCGGGGCCGGTTTCATTGAAGGAATCGGGACGGTGTACAGAAAAAGCCTGGATAGCGCTATTACCCTTCCCCAGGTCAAAAAAATTATTGACCCAGTCGTCAAAAAACAAGTACTCACTCATTTGGAGCAATATGGCAACAAGCCTAGAGAAGCATTTTCCGAAGGAAAAACCGTGTATCACAAAGACGGCACAACGCCGATCAAGCGTGTGCGCACACTGCAAGCGAAAATAAAAAAGCGAGACTTGGAAAACAGGAAATACGGCATTGTTGATAAACAAGGTAAGCCTTTCAAATGGATGACGTATGGGAACACACACCACGTTGAAATTATCAGGCATAAGAAAACACAAGAATATGAAGGTGTATTTGTCACCATGATGGAAGCCGCGCATCGTACCCGCGGAATCAAACGAAACAAATGCCCTATTGTCAAAATAGATCATGGCGAGCACTACGAGTTCTTAATGGCACTGCACATTAATGATCTTGTCATCATCAAGAACGGAAGTGGGCAAGGAGTTTATCGGGTGCAAAAACTCGATCAACTTATCAACATGCTGATGTTGCGGCTACATACTGCATCTACTACAGACAACTCCAGCGAGAAATTACACAAACCGATATCAACTCTCATGAATACGTATCAAATGCAAAAGGTAAATGTAAATGCCATAGGCAAGATCATAGAATGATTAAGCGCATCGTTGACATTAGCGAACACGCCTGCATCAGGCTTCGCAACAATCAGTTGCTGGTCGAAAAAAGGGAAGAAACAGTTGCCACAATCCCCGTCGAAGACATCGGTGTATTGATATTGCAACATCCGGCCATCGTCATCACACAGGCAGTGATAGTCGCTTGCCAGGAAAATAACGCCGTCATCATTTTTTGCGATCCGCGGCATCTTCCCTATTCCATAGTCTTACCAGTCAGCGAAGGACACAGCCTGCATACGAAAGTACTGGAACGCCAAACATCTATTTCCAAGCCGACTTGCAAACAGCTATGGCGTCAGATAGTCCGTCACAAAATCGGCCAGCAGGCGGACACACTGAAACGCATGGGCGTTTCTTCACCTGCTTTGGATCGAATGGTTGCCAAAGTAAAGACCGGAGACAGCGAAAACCATGAGGCACAAGCGGCGCAACTGTATTGGCGCTCCCTGATGGGGCCGACTTTCCGCCGCAATCAAGATCAGGGAGGCATCAATGCGCTATTGAATTACGGCTATGCGATTGTGCGAGCGATGGTGGCAAGAGCATTGGTCGGCACTGGATTGCATCCGTCTTTAGGATTGCATCACAAAAATCAATACAATAGTCTGTGTCTGGCCGACGACATGATGGAACCATTCCGCCCGTGGGTTGATCTACTGGTCTGGCAGATTGCACGACAAGAAACGGAACCGGAAATCTCTAAAAACAACAAACAGAAATTGCTGGGCTTGATCGGCGATACAGTCACGTGGAAAGGAAACCGCATGCCCTTGATGGTTGCCAGTCATCACATGGCGGCAAATCTGAAATCTGCCATCTCTGGTGAGACAAAAAAACTGGAGATCCCGACAAGGATAGAGAACACCTGATGTTCACCTTCGGGGGGATGTACACTATGTGGGTCATAGTGTTATTTGATCTTCCGACAGAGACACCGCAGGCAAGAAAGCGGTATGCTTTGTTTCGTAAGCACCTCCTGAATGACGGCTTCAGCATGATGCAGTACTCCGTATATATGCGCCATTGCGCCAGCGAAGAAAATACACAAGTCCATATAACGCGAGTCCGACATCACCTGCCACCACATGGCGAGGTCAGAATCCTGAAAATCACCGACAAACAATTCGGAAAAATACAGGTCTACTATGGAAAAAAACGAAAGCCAGTGGAACAACCGCCACCTCAACTATCGTTCCTGTAATCTTTCCTCGCCAAAAACTCTCAGCAAATTCAAATAGCTGTGAAAGGGATAGTGTAACCGACCAAAGCCTATCCGCAATTCACAACATATTGAATAGCGGCCACTTTATCTGCCGGAGTGTAACCGACCAAAGCCTATCCGCAATTCACAACAATCACTGAACATCACTCTTCCTCCTTCTTAGTGTAACCGACCAAAGCCTATCCGCAATTCACAACTCAGTTACCTCAGTAAAGTATTCATTACCTAGTGTAACCGACCAAAGCCTATCCGCAATTCACAACAAAATACGCTTTTCAAGTTCAAAATAATTTTAGTGTAACCGACCAAAGCCTATCCGCAATTCACAACGCCGGGGCAGGAAATCAAAATTACAGATTAGTGTAACCGACCAAAGCCTATCCGCAATTCACAACGCGGATCACTGTTTTCCGGGTCATAATTCAGGAGTGTAACCGACCAAAGCCTATCCGCAATTCACAACGAAGATAAAGCTTTTGGAAAAGCTGTCGAGAGTGTAACCGACCAAAGCCTATCCGCAATTCACAACCAGATCGTGATTGCCGGGATAGCGAGGAATAGTGTAACCGACCAAAGCCTATCCGCAATTCACAACCTCGCGCTTATAGGTAAGAAATGTGCAAAAAGTGTAACCGACCAAAGCCTATCCGCAATTCACAACCGCGCCGCACGGCGTTTATCAACATATCCAGTGTAACCGACCAAAGCCTATCCGCAATTCACAACACTTCTGCCGCGGCGGACCGGAGTCGTGCAAGTGTAACCGACCAAAGCCTATCCGCAATTCACAACTCATGAGGATAACGAGACCACGACCGACAAAGTGTAACCGACCAAAGCCTATCCGCAATTCACAACGAAACTGGAGGAGATACGATGAGTAATCAAAGTGTAACCGACCAAAGCCTATCCGCAATTCACAACGTCCCTGTATGTTTTATGAATAGGAGGAATAGTGTAACCGACCAAAGCCTATCCGCAATTCACAACCAAAAATCGAGGGTCCCTTTTTTGCTGAAAAGTGTAACCGACCAAAGCCTATCCGCAATTCACAACAGGACGAGCATGGACGAGATTGGGATGCAGAGTGTAACCGACCAAAGCCTATCCGCAATTCACAACCTATCTTTCCAGCGCTGGATTTGCGCCCAGAAGTGTAACCGACCAAAGCCTATCCGCAATTCACAACATCCGACTGCCCAAGGCGATAGAGCATATGAGTGTAACCGACCAAAGCCTATCCGCAATTCACAACAAAGCCTACAGATAACACCGAAACACCGAAAGTGTAACCGACCAAAGCCTATCCGCAATTCACAACTTTGGCAACATGTTTTTCTCCTTTTTTGGAGTGTAACCGACCAAAGCCTATCCGCAATTCACAACAGTGGAGCGCGGATGAAGTCCGGGAGGTTTAGTGTAACCGACCAAAGCCTATCCGCAATTCACAACCACGAGGCTATTAGAACCGTGCACGGAACAAGTGTAACCGACCAAAGCCTATCCGCAATTCACAACACACTCTTTCCAGCGTGCTACCTGCGACCAAGTGTAACCGACCAAAGCCTATCCGCAATTCACAACCGCTGGACAAGGCATTTGTGATCGCGGACCAGTGTAACCGACCAAAGCCTATCCGCAATTCACAACACCACGCACCAGGAAGGCAACAATCCCCTGAGTGTAACCGACCAAAGCCTATCCGCAATTCACAACCCGAGCGACTCTGCGATCTCCTCGCAGGGCAGTGTAACCGACCAAAGCCTATCCGCAATTCACAACACCACGCACCAGGAAGGCAACAATCCCCTGAGTGTAACCGACCAAAGCCTATCCGCAATTCACAACCCGAGCGACTCTGCGATCTCCTCGCAGGGCAGTGTAACCGACCAAAGCCTATCCGCAATTCACAACCGCTACGTTGAACGCTACTTTTAGCTTCACAGTGTAACCGACCAAAGCCTATCCGCAATTCACAACTGCGCGATATGGGGGGATTATTACACCGAAAGTGTAACCGACCAAAGCCTATCCGCAATTCACAACTAGTTTTTATTGTCCAATCTCTGATTTTTTAGTGTAACCGACCAAAGCCTATCCGCAATTCACAACTGGCCGGTTCATCTCCCGCCCACTCGCATGAGTGTAACCGACCAAAGCCTATCCGCAATTCACAACCTGTTTGCATCAATACCTTTCTCGTTTCCTAGTGTAACCGACCAAAGCCTATCCGCAATTCACAACCGTGCAAAACTCTTCGAGAAGAAGAAAGAAAGTGTAACCGACCAAAGCCTATCCGCAATTCACAACTTCCGGATGTAATTGTAATTCCGGCTCTTCAGTGTAACCGACCAAAGCCTATCCGCAATTCACAACGGCGGGCCACCATCATGTCCATCAGCGGATAGTGTAACCGACCAAAGCCTATCCGCAATTCACAACAGGAAAGGGGCCAGACCGATGGCGTATTTGAGTGTAACCGACCAAAGCCTATCCGCAATTCACAACGAGCTTGTCGGCGCCGCCGCCTGGAGCCGAAGTGTAACCGACCAAAGCCTATCCGCAATTCACAACAGGTGCATTTGTATTGTCTCTTCTTATTGGTAGTGTAACCGACCAAAGCCTCTAGATCACAACCAACCACATCAGCCCTTTCAGGTTTAATAAGTGCCCCCCCCCCCCCCCCCCGCAACTACGTTCTTAAGAAAATGAAACAATATATAGGACACATAGTCGCCACTACGAAACCCACTCAAACATTGAAAAGGCAGGGATAATAAACACACCAATCTACACGGGAAAATACTGCCGATATTACCCGCCGGACAAATCGGCGGATTTAAGAAGAATCTCTTTCTTTCTCATGCAGAACCAGAGAGGCGGCTTCTTTGAACAACCGCTGTACTTTCTCATCGCGCAGCAACTCGTCAACGTCGGCGAACCAGCCGCCAGTATGGGTAACGTACATCGTGGGCATGCCTTCTCTGACGACTTTGCCTATCGCACGATGTTTATATTTTTTATCCACTTTTGCCATTTTTATCCCTCGCAGTCGGCCATGCAGAAAATGGCCGCTTGTTGCTCAAGCATTCTACTACAGCGGCTTCCTCAAGGAAAATCACTCAAGGGAGATCACTATAGGCCCTTAAGTAGTAAAGGCTTAAGGCCGCACGGCTTCTCCCCAAGCCGCTTGCGGAAAACCACGTGGAGCGCACTTCCTGACGCCCCGCCCACTCAAACGTTGAAGCGGAAGTGGGCGACGTCGCCTTCCTGGATTGCGTAGTCCTTGCCTTCGAGGCGCCATTTGCCGGCGTCTCTGGCTTGTTGTTCGCCGCCGCAGGCGACGTAGTCTTCGTAGGCGATGATCTCGGCACGGACAAAGCCCTTCTCGAAGTCGCCGTGTATCCGCCCGGCAGCCTGCGGTGCCAGCGCGCCGCGCGCGACGGTCCACGCGCGCGCCTCTTTCTCGCCGGCGGTGAAAAACGTCAACAGGTCGAGCAGTCGGTAGCCGGCGCGCGTTACGCGGTCAAGGCCGGCCTCGGCCAACCCCGCGTCCCGCAAAAACTCGCCGCGTTCGTCCGCGGGCAGGCCGGCCAGCTCGGCCTCGAATTGGGCGCACACCTCGACCACGCCGAACCCGTGACGCGCGGCGTAGTCCTCGACGGCAAAACGGTGCGGATTGTCCTTGATGTCGGCCTCGCCGACGTTTGCGACCAGCAGCATCGGTTTGGCGGTCACCAGGTTCAACTCGCGCATCAGCGCGCGCTCTTTCTCGTCCGCGTCGAGGTTGCGCAGGTCGTCGCCGGCGGCGAGCTGCCTGTGCAGGCGTTCGAGCGCGGCCTTTCTCGCAAGCATTTCCTTGCCGCCGGCCTTGGCGCTCTTGTCGGCGCGCGCCACGGCGCGCTCGACGACCTCGAGGTCGGCCAGCAGCAGTTCGGTGTTGATCGTCTCCAGATCGGACAATGGATTGACGCGGCCCGCGACGTGCGCGACCTCGTCGTCGTCGAAGCAGCGCACCACCTGGGCGATGGCGTCGGTCTCGCGGATATGCGACAAAAAGCGGTTGCCCAGCCCCTCGCCCTGCGCCGCGCCCTCGACCAGGCCGGCGATGTCCACAAACTCGAGCACCGTCGGCACGCTGCGCGCCGAACGCGCGAGCGCCGCCAACTTGTCGAGGCGCGAATCGGGCACCGCGACGATGCCGACGTTCGGTTCAATCGTGCAGAACGGATAATTTTCCGCCGCGACGCCGGCGCGGGTCACCGCGTTGAACAACGTGGATTTGCCGACGTTCGGCAGGCCGACTATGCCGCACTTGAAGCCCACGCGCCGTCTCCTCAGTCGGTATGCAGCGCGGTCATCGCGGCGTCGAAGTCGCCTTCCGCCAAGCGCTCGACCACGTCGCAGGCGCGCTCGATGGCGGCCATGATCGCGGCGGTGTCGTCTCCGCCCGGGTCGCTCAGCACGTGGCGCACCACCTTGTCGCGGTCGCCCGGGTGGCCGACGCCTACGCGCAAACGCCAGAAATCGGCGTCGAGGTGGCGAATGACGTCCACAAGGCCGTTGTGCCTGCCGTGGCCGCCGCCGCGTTTGAGGCGCGTCTTAGCGACCTCAAAATCAATCTCGTCGTGCGCGACCAGCATATTGCGCGTCTCGATCTTGTAAAAATCGGCGAACGCCCGCAACGCACGCCCGCTGTCGTTCATAAAAGTGGAGGGCTTGAACAACCACAGCGCGCGCGAACCCGCCTCGATGCGGCAGCTGGAACCGAGCAATTTGCCGCGGCTTTTGAAAACGCCCCCGTGCCGGCGCGCGAGACGGTCGGCAAACCACGCGCCGGCGTTGTGGCGGTTGCCGGCGTACTCGTCGCCGGGGTTGCCCAAGCCGACGACGAGGCGGATGCCGGCGGTTTCAGTCATCGTGCTCTCCCCTGCATGGATCTATCATCGTCGGGAAACTGGGCGCGAAAATCTAATCCCTTTTCTGAAGCAGGACAATGCGGTTGGTGTTTGTTCCCTTGCGCAAATTGGAAACACCCCAGCAATTTGCCGTCTTCGTAAATTGCTGATCGTTGATCATGATCAAAACCGGGTGCAAGCCCGCCGCCGCGGCCGCCGGAACAACCAGGGTTTCCATCGGTAACGTCCCCCCGCGCACCTCGCCGACTTCAAACGCGACGAAGCCGCCGGGCGCCAATATCCGGTGCATCTCGACAAAGACCTTGTTCATCGCCTTTTGCCAATCCTCGGCCTTCTTGAACTGCCATATCGGAATAGCCGCGGCATCAATACCGTTGAACCAGCATCTAAGCCAATTATCCTTCGAGTAATTGACCACGTCGAGAAAAGGGGGAGAAGTCACGACCAGACTGACGCTTGAATGCGGTATTTCGGGAGTGGCATCGGCGCTCCCCGTCAAAAGCTGAACGCCGGAAGAAATTTCCTCAAGCCGCCCGATACAGGCGGAATCAACCCCGACCAGAAGAGACCTGCTTTTTTTCAGGACAATGGCAACCACGTCTCTTTCAGGCGGAGTCTGGTTGCGCCTCTCGTTGATCTTGCGTTGCGATTCTACGGACAAAGCCTGGTTGGGCGGCAAAGTGTACACCGAAAAGAAACCCGGCGAATGTCCCGTCAGTCTGTTCGTCGCAATCATCCTGATCCAGTCGTCCACTTCGTCGAGTTTTCCAGCGGCCTCTTTGTCCAGCAGATAGTTCCGCAGATTTACAATCTGGCGCAGCGTTTTCGGGTGGTAAAAAACCAGGAGGTCGTCGCGCATCTCGCCGGGAGCGCGCCCCAGGTCGAGCATCGCCAGGCGACGCTCGATCCGGTGCATATCCGGAGGCGAAAGGCGCGGCTTGACCAGAATGCGGCTCAGCGGATTGACGTCGCAACCGACCAGCTTTCTGCCGAGCAGCGCGGCCTCGATCACGGTGGTGCCGCGCCCCATGAACGGGTCATAAACGACCTCCCCGGGATCGGTCAGACGCCGGATGAAAAAGCGGGGCAACTGGGGCTTGAAGCAGGCCCGATAAGAAATCTCATGCAGCGCACAAGCCGCCCTCTGCTTCGCAGTCCAGAACTCGTTGACGAACACCGGGAGTCCGTCATCAAAACCAGAGAAAGATTGGACGGAGGTTTCTTTGTCGAACTCGTTAAATCCACATAATGCGGATTGAAACTCTTCGCTGGTCAGCTTGCGAGCAGCTGTCAAGTTATCTGATAAAAGTGAAGACTGAGGATCCAGCATAAATCCCTCTATAATTCCCTCAATAATTCCATTGCTTTGTCTCGAGTGATTTTGGTCGTTTTGCCCAACCGCCCCTCCCCCCACCAATTTGACACAATTTTCGTAGGAACAATCCAATAAGGAATAGTAGGAAACTTAGAAATATCAGATAGTGCATAGCCGGCTATTTGATCCAGTTTCTCTAAAAACCCTTGTTCATTAAATCGCCTACCCGAACCTACCATATAGCTAGGGCAAAAATACACCCCTTTAGCAGATATGCTTCGGACTTCCCACTTCCGATTATCTTGGTCAAGCACGTCATAGCCGGCTCCCTCACTGGCAGCCACAGTACCCTTAAAAACCTCGTACGCGATTCTGCGTTCGAGAAGAAACGAAACCCTCCTGCCGTCAGTAAAATAGGTCAGAACATCTTTCTTTGAAATCTTTAGTGCAGAAGCAACTTCAGAAACGTCCCAACTAAAATCTCTCGTATTGGGATTCGGCGGCAGCATCAAAAACTTTTACTTTTAATTAACAAAATGTCATATCACATTATTGCAGAGAACTCGACGTCACTTGCGCCCCAGCCCCATCCAATCAACAATTTCCGCCTTTATTATCGAACTCCCCAATACCCGGCATACGAGAAGCGCCCAAGATTGATGGGCGTTTGCGTTACTTTCTGGATCGAAAATTCGCCGTCTTTGTAAAGATGTTTTCCGGTCGTGACCGCATCGGCCGCGGTATCGAAAAAATCAACGATCTCGGCGTGCCGCATCAGCGCAAAGCGGCCGGCCTGCTGCTGCATAATCCCGGGCAATGCCTTGCGGAAAGCGGCATAGTTTTTGTCTACAATTTCTTGTTTTGGATCCATTCGAGAAAAACCTCCGTTACTTGTCGTCGCCCTCCTTCTCCTCCGCGGCGCCTTCCTCGGCCTGCCCCTCGGCCGCGGCTTCCTCTTCCTCCATCGCGGCGACGCGCGGTTTGATGACCGACACTATCGCGTGGTCGGCTTCCTCGCCGTGCGTCAGCGCGACCAGGGTCACGCCCTCGGGCAGCGTTACGTCGGACAGGTGCAACGAGTGGCCGAGTTCCAGTTTCTCGATGTCGACCGCGATGTACTCGGGCAGGTCCTGCGGCAGGCACGAGACTTCGGCCTCGGTTTGCAGGTGGCTTACGATACCGCCCTGCTGCTTGACGCCGATGCAGGCGTCCTCGTTGATGAAATGCAGCGGCACGTTCATCGTGATGCGCTGGTCGGTGGTAACGCGCATGAAGTCCACGTGCAGCACGCGCGGTTCGCTCGGGTGGCGTTGCAGGTCGCGCAGGATGACCTTCTCCTGCCTGGCACCGACCTTGAGCGTCAGGATATGCGAATAAAACGCCTCGTGCTCCAGGTGCTGCACCAGTTCGCTGTGCTTGAGCGCAAGCGACACGGCCTCGCCCTTGCCGCCGTACACCACCGCCGGCACCAGACCGGCGCCGCGCATACGGCGGCTTACGGCCTTGCCCACGTCGTCGCGCGGCCGCGCGCTGATTTCAAATTCTTTTTGCATGTCTTTGTCCCCGTCGTTCCCGCGTCCTCTTGTTCCCCAAGTGGGGCGGCGGCGCATGATACTCCATCCGCGCGCCGCTGTCAGGCCGCTGCGCCGGCAAACGCCGCCGCTCTACAGATCCATGAACAGGCTGCTGATGGATTGCTCGCGGTTGATGCGCTGTATCGCCTGCGCCAGCATCGAGGAAATGCTGATCTGGCGGATGCGCGCACATTGGGCCGCGTCCGGCGACAGCGGAATCGTGTCGGTGACGACCAGTTCGTCGAGCGCCGAGGCGGCGATGCGCGCGACGGCGCCGCCCGAAAGCACCGGGTGGGTCGCGTAGGCCAGCACCTTGACCGCGCCCTGCTCTTTCAGCGCGGCCGCGGCCTCGCACAGAGTGCCGGCGGTATCCACGATGTCGTCAATGATCACGCACGACTTGCCGGCGACGTCGCCGATGATGTTCATGACCTCGCTCTGGTTCGGCCGCGGGCGCCGCTTGTCTATGATCGCAAGGCCGGCGTCGTCGAGACGCTTGGCCAGCGCGCGCGCGCGCACCACGCCGCCGACGTCGGGCGAGACGATGATCATGTCGTCGTGGTTGCGCGCGCGGATGTCCTCGAGCAGCACCGGCGACGCATAGACGTTGTCCACCGGCAGATCGAAAAACCCCTGCACCTGGTCGGAGTGCAGATCCACTATCAGCACGCGGTTGGCCTGCACGCTGCTGATGACGTTGGCGATGACCTTGGCCGAGATCGGCACCCGCATGTAGTGCGCGCGCCGGTCCTGGCGCCCGTAGCCGAAATACGGAATGACCGCGGTGATGCGCCCCGCCGACGCCCGATGCAGCGCGTCTATCATGATCAGCAATTCCACCAGGTGGTCGTTGGTCGGCGCGCACGTCGGCTGCACGATGAACACGTCGCGCCCGCGCACGTTGTCGTGGATCTCGACCTGCACCTCGCCGTCGCTGAAACGTCCGACGGTGGCGCGCCCGAGCGCCAGGCCGATGGCGCCCGCGATTTTCTCGGCCAGCGCGCGATTGGCGCCGCCGGAGAAAACCGACATCGTCGCTGCGTGAGAATCCATAGACGTGCGCGGAGTAGAAAGTGGCTGGGCCGGCAGGATTCGAACCTGCGAATGCCGGGATCAAAACCCGGTGCCTTACCACTTGGCGACGGCCCAACCCGTGCCAATTATAGCCCGTCGGCCCCGATTTCGCCCAATCTTTCGCCCAATCTGCGGTGCAGCGGCGATTCGGCGACGCCGCGCGCGATGAAGCCGCCAAGTCCGGCGGGCCTGCGCGCGAGGACTGCGCCGGCCTGCTCTTCGCGCTCGAAAGCGGCGTAGAAAGCGGCGCCGGTGCCGGTCAACCGCGCCGGTGCGTGGCCGCTCAGCCAGTCCAGGCCGCGCGCAATCTCGGGATGGCGCGCCGCCGCAAGTTCCTCGAAGACGTTGACGGTGGCGCCGGCGCGGTAGTCCGCAAGCGTCACGCTCGGATAGTCGCGGCGCAGGTCGGGCGCCTGGAACATCTCGCGGGTCGAGACCACGACGGCGGGAACGAACACCGCGTACCATCGCGGCGGCGGTTCCATCGGCGACAGCCGCTCGCCGGTGCCTTCGGCCCAGGCGCTGCGCCCGCCGACGAAGACCGGCACGTCGGCGCCGAGACGCGCGCCGAGACGCGCCAGATCGCGGCGCTCAAGCCCGCATTCCCAAAGCCGGTTCAACGCGAGCAGCACCGTCGCCGCATCCGAACTGCCGCCGCCGAGACCGGCGCCTTGCGGTATGCGCTTTGCGACCGTAACAAAGGCGCCGCGCGACGTGCCGGTCGCGTCCTTCAGCAGCAGCGCGGCGCGGCGCGCGAGGTTGTCGGCGGGCGGAATATCGGCGTCGCATTCGACGTGCACGCCGCCGCGCGCACGCGCGGCTATCGTGATTTCGTCGCAATAATCGAGCAGTTGAAACAGCGTCTGCAAGTCGTGGCGCCCGTCGGCGCGGCGTCCGGTGACGTGCAGGAAAAGATTCAGCTTGGCGGGCGCGGGCCAGACGCTCGCGGCGGACGGCGACGCCTTCACCAGAGCGCCTTCAGCAGGGCACATTTATCGAGGCGCTTTCATCAGTGCACATTCACCGGGGCGCGATCCAGGTCACGTCCTCCCACGAGCGAATCGAGATCGCAATCGAGGTGCCGTCGTCCGCGCGCTCGTTCGACAATACGATGCGTTCGGGGAGCTGATGCGGAGAGTGCCACGCCGCGTAGCGCACGCGCCAGCCGGATTGCGCGAACGAGCGCAACCGATCCCCGTGGGCGCGCGCGTCGTGGGCGCGCGCGCCGTAGGCCGGCGCGCCGGCAATCCAGAAGCGCAGATTCGTAACCGGAACTTTCACGCCCAACATCTCGCGCACCAGTTGTTCCGGCGTGTCGGCGCGCCGGCGGTCGCCGTTGGCCGCTATCGCGCTCACCTCGCCGCCGAACTCGCCGCTGATCATCATCAGCGTGCCGCCGATCATGCTCGACAAGCGCATCTTGAAACGCCGCCCCGCCTGTTCCCAATAAAATCGCCCGCGCCAGCCACGCGTCGAAGCGCCGCCGCGCATCGAGATGTCGCCGCGCACCCTCCACGACCGCAGGCTTTCTACGCGCGCACGTTGCGCCGTCAGCAGTTCGGCCGTGGCCGTGGGCACGGGCGCGGCCGCGTCGGGTTGCTGCCTCGGCGCACAAGCGGCGCACGCCAGCGCCGCGCCCAGGAGGCAGCACCTGAGCGCGGCCCGTCGTCGTCGTCCGCGCACCGCCGCCCTACCGCGCGTGCATCCGGCGCAGGCGCGCCAGATATTCGTCGTCCGGAAACTCGCGCGACGCCTGCTCCAACATTTCGAGCGCGCGCGCCCGTTCTCCCTGCACCCACAACACCTCGACCAGGTGCCCCATGACCTCGGGGTGGCGCGTCTTGTCCGCGGCCCTTTGCAGGAAGTCCCTGGCGCCCGCCAGGTTGTTCAGACGAAACTCGACCCAGCCCATGCTGTCGAGTATCACCGCGCTTTCCGGTTGCAGCGCGAGCGCGCGCCGGATGTAGTCGCGCGCCTCGTGCAGGCGCTCGTTGCGGTCGGCCAGCACGTAGCCGAGAGCGTTGAGCGCGCGCCAGTTGACCGGGTCGCGCTCGATGATGCTCTTCAGGTCGCTCTCGAAGACCCCGAAGCGATCCATCGAAAGTGCCAGCATCGCGCGCGAATACAGCAGGTTCGGCGAGTTCGCGTATTCGGCCAGGGCGCGCGTATAGACGCCGAACGCCGCTTCTTTGTCCTGCGCCTCGGCCAGCATTTCGGCTTCGGCGATGAACAGCGCGATGCGCGCCTGCGGATCTTGCGCGCGCTGGCGCGCCGTCGCCAGCTGCGCGCGCGCCAGATCGGCGCGCCCGCGCCGCTGGTGTACGCGCGCCTGCCCGATGCGCGCCTCGTTGTAGAAAGGCCCCGAGGTCACGGCGCGGTAGCGTTCGAGCGCCGACGGCAGGTCGCCCTCATCCTCGGCCACGCGCCCCAGGTAATACGCAGAACGATTGCGCTCCGCCTCGAGCGTCCCAAGCTTCTTGAACAAATCGCGCGCCTGGTGATGCTCGCCTCGGTGCAACCGCAGCACGCCTAACGCCTGGAGCACCTCAGGGTCGTCCGGATACAACCGATGCGCTTTTTGATACAACTCGTAGGCGACGTGCTCCTGGTCGTGGCGCCAGTGGGCGGCGGCCGTTTTCAGCAATAAGGCACGGTCGCGCGGGTGCCGCTCGGCCTGGCGGCGCAACAAAAGCAGCGCCTCTCGCGCGTGACCAAGCTGGAACAGGGCATCGGCCCTGATCAGGTGGCCCGCGGAAAAATTCGGCCGCAACGACAACACGCGCGCGGCCGAGTCGGCCGCTTCCTGATAGCGACCGTAGCGGAAGGCGACGAGCGCATAGAGCAGATGGGCCTTTGCATTTTGTGCGAACCGGTCGCGCAACGCGCCGGCGTACTGCAAACTCTGTTCGGCCCCTATGCTGCGCGGCCACAGCGACGAATAGTCCGGCGCCGGCGCCCAGTCGTCGCCGATTATGATCTCGAGGTACGACAGCGCCGCCTCGTAGTCCTCCAATTTCAGATAGATCAGAAACAGCGTCTTGTTCAACTGGAGATCGTCCGGCGCAAGACGGCGCCAGCGCTCGGCTAGTTGCGCGGCCTGCGGATAGAGCTCGTTTTGCACCGCAATCGAGATCGCGGCCCGAAACAACGCCGGGTCGGGGCCGTGCGCCAACGCCTCGCCGTAATGCGCGAGCGCCTCCTCGACGTTGCCGTAACGCAACGACAGATCGCCGGCCAGAAATTGATAGACGCCGTCGGACAAGGCTATGGTCTCAGGCCCGGGCGCGGCGTCGAACGCCCCCGAATACGGCGACGGCGAGGCGCAGGCGCCGAGGCACAGGCACAACGCGGCCACGGCGTTCGCCCGACGAACGGCTGCCGTTGCGCCCGAAATTTGCGTTGAGGTCGTCTCCATCGCCCGATCCAAGTGCCGGAACCTGGCCCGCGGCCAGCCGGTGCCGATACATTCTACACGCCCCAACGCCTGTTCAAGCAGCCGTCGCCATACATTCCTGGGCCCAAGCCTTCGGCCACCCTCTCCCAAAGGGAGAGGGTCTTGTGGGGTCTGGTTGTGTAGTCGCCGAAGCTTCGTTGCAATGTATAGGGCCAGAAACATTCTGGACAATATCTTAGCCGCAGAAAGGTAGCCGACATGCAAATAAAGCACGTCGGCTACCGCGTCCCAGGGTTGCGTAAAATAGCTTCCTATGCAAACCGAATGGAGGCTATTATGGCAACGAGTGCCGAACGCAAATACGACGCCCTCATATTCTGGGATAATCATGGCTTGCCTGCAACCCAAGACGCCTTCGGGGTTTCGCGCAGCACCCTGTATGCGTGGCGCAAGCGCCACCGCGAAGGCGGTCTCAGTGGGTTGCACGACGTCAGCAAGGCGCCCAAGAACAGGCGGGTGCGGCGGTGGCCGGTGGCGGTGGTCCAAGAGATCAGACGCTTGCGTGAGCGCCACCCGAATTTAGGCAAGGAGAAGGTTCACGTGCTGCTGGTTGCGTGGTGCGCCAAGCGCGGGGTGAGATGTCCCGGGGAGCGCACGATAGGCCGCCTGATAGCGGATGCCCCGGACAAGATGCGCAAGGTGGCGGTTCGCCTGGACAGTCGCGGTCGGCGCAAGGAGTTCAAGCGCCGACCGCGCCAGCGCTTGGGCAAAGACTTCCATGCCGGGCATGCAGGCCATTGCGTGGCGGTTGATACGATAGTGCGCTTCGTGAGAAACAGTCGCCGCCATATCTTCACGGCGACGGATCACAGCAGTCGCTTTGCGTTGGCGTTGGCCAGTCGCCGCGCCAGCAGTCGCGACGCGGCGTGTTTCATGCGCCTGGTGTGCGAAGTGTTTCCGGGGCGCATCGAGAAAGTGCTGACGGACAACGGCAGCGAGTATCAGGGAGAGTTCGACGAATACCTGAAGCGTGCGGGTATAGAACACTGTTACACTTACCCGCGTTGTCCGAAGATGAACGCATTATGCGAGCGCTTCAACAGAACCGTGCAGGAGGAGTTCGTGGACTACCGGGAAGACAGATTATTTGATGATCTGTATGCTTTCAACGATGCGTTGTTCAGGTATCTGGAACGCTACAACGGCGAGCGCCCGCACCGGAGCCTGGGGAATATCACCCCGTGCCAAGCCATCCAAAAACAACTACCTCATTTGTCCAGAATGTGGTGGCCTCATACATGCAATTCCCTTTTGGCGTGTCGTTTGCTACACTGACTTTATGATCGCCACGACGACCAAGCCCGCTGCCCCCGCGCCGCGTGCCGCGCGTGGCGGTTAGTCGGCGCGCGCGGCGCTCCCCCCACCCCTCCAAACGACGCAAATGACGCTGCTCGTCGTCGGCTTAAACCACCATAGCGCACCGCTCGACGTGCGCGAAAAAGTCGCGCTGCCGGAAGATTCCATCGCCTCGGCGCTGACCGATCTGCGCCGCGCGACGGCCCTTGAACAGAGCGTCATCGTCTCGACCTGTAACCGTCTCGAAATCTACGCCGCGACCGGCGGAAACTACCGCGCCGGCGGCATCACCGCGTGGCTGTGCGGCTACCACGGCCTCGACGCGCGCGAACTCGACGGCCACTTGTTCACGCTGCGCGACACAAGCGCCGTGCGCCACCTGCTGCGCGTCGCCAGCGGTCTCGATTCGGCCATCGTCGGCGAACCGCAGGTGACGGGACAGGTCAAGGCGGCCTACCGGGCGGCGCTCGGCGAGGACGCGGGCGGCGCCGGCGGCGGTGCGCTGGGAAGATTGTTCGAGCACGCCTTGGCGACCGCCAAACAGGCGCGTTCGGAGACCGACCTCGGGCGCCACCCGATCTCGTACGCCTCGATAGCGGTGGACGTGTGCAAAAAGATCTTCGAGGATTTGTCCGCGAAACGCGCGTTGATGATAGGCGCCGGCGAGATGATCGAGCTGACGATACGGCACTTCAAAAGCGCCGGTATCGGCGCGCTTGCAATCGCCAACCGCTCGCCACAAAGAGCGCGCGAACTCGCCGCCGCCTGCGGCGCCGACAGCGTCGCCTTCGGCGCGCTCGGCGACGCGCTGCCGCGCTACGACGTCATCGTCAGCGGCACTTCGGGCAAAGACGCGGTCGTCGGCAAGGCCATGATCGAGCGCGCGCTGAAGGTGCGCAAACGCCGCCCCGTCTATATCGTGGACGTCGCGCTGCCGCGCGACGTCGAGCCGGCGGTCGCCGCGCTCGAGGACGTGTATCTGTACACCCTCGACAACCTGGTCGAGATCGCCGACGTCAACCAGCGCAACCGGCTGCGCGAAGCCGACAAAGCCGAGCGCATCGTCGAGCGACGCGTCGCCGAATTCGTCGAATGGTTGGACGTGCGCCAGGCGGGCGAGCTGATCCGGCAATTCCGCGCGCGCGCCGAGCGGCACCGCGACGACGCGCTCGCCGACGCGACGCGGCTGCTGCGCCGGGACAAGGGCGGCGCCGAGGCCCTGCGCCACCTCGCGCACGCGCTGACCGGCAAACTGATGCACCGGCCGACCGCGGCGATTCAGGAAGCCGCCAAAAACGACGACAAGGCGCTGCTCGAGAACGCGCGAAAACTCTTCGGCCTGGACGACGACGAAAGATGAAGGCGTCCATTCTGAAAAAACTGGAAGAAATCGAACGCCGCCACCGCGCGCTCGCCGAACAACTCGCGCGCACCGACGCCGCCGCGGACCAGCGACGCTACCGCGAGCGCGCGCGCGAATACGCGCGCCTGGATCGCATCGTCGCATCGTTCGGCGCCTACCGCGCGTGCATGGACGACGTCGAAAAGACGCGCCAACTGGCCGACGACGACGCCGAGCTGCGCGAGATGGCGCGGGAGGAATTGGCCGCGCTCGAGGCGCTGTGCGACGAACTCGAACGCGAACTGCAACGGCAGCTGCTGCCGCGGGACCCGCACGACGACGGCGGCGTGTTTCTCGAAATCCGCGCCGGCACCGGCGGCGACGAAGCCGCGATCTTCGCCGGCGACCTGTTTCGCATGTACCAACACTACGCCGAAGGCAGGAGATGGCGAATCGAGATACTCAGCGCGCGCGACGGCGAGCACGGCGGTTTCAAGGAGCTGATCTCGCGCGTCAACGGCAAGGGCGTGTATTCGCGGCTGAAGTTCGAGTCCGGCGCGCACCGCGTGCAGCGGGTGCCGGAGACCGAGGCCCAGGGGCGCATACACACGTCGGCGGCGACCGTGGCGGTGTTGCCGGAGACCGAGGACATAGACCACGTCGACATCAATCCTGCCGACCTGCGCATAGACCGCTTTCGCGCCTCGGGCGCCGGCGGCCAGCACGTCAACAAGACCGACTCGGCGATCCGCGTAACCCACCTGCCGAGCGGCATGGTCGTCGAATGCCAGGCCGAGCGTTCGCAAAACCGCAACAAGACGCGCGCGCTGGCGCTGCTGAAGGCGAAGTTGCTCGACGCCGAACGCCGCGCACGGGAACAACGGCAGGCGGCGGATCGGCGCGATCTGATAGGCAGCGGCGACCGCTCGCAACGCATACGCACCTACAACTATCCGCAGGGGCGCGTCACCGACCACCGCATCGGTCTGACGCTGTACCAACTGCCGCAACTGATGGAAGGCGCGCTCGACCCGCTGCTCCAGCCGCTGATCAACGAACACCAGGCCGAGCTGCTGGCCGAACTCGGGCGCGACGAATGACGGGGGGCGCGCCCGATACGCATGACACGCCGCCGCGTTTCGCCGGCGCGACGTTGGGCGAGGCGCGGCGCGGGCTGCGCGCGTGGCTCGCCGCGCGCGGCCACGACGCCGACGCCGACTACCTGCTGTGCCACGCGCTTGCGCGAAGCCGCGCGTGGCTGTACGCAAACGGCGAACGACGTCTCGACACGCGCACCGGGGAGCGGTTGCACGACGCCGTCGCGCGGCGCGCGGCCGGAGTGCCGCTGGCCTACCTGAGGGGACGCCGCGAGTTTTACTCGCTTGACTTCGAGGTGAGCGAAGCGGTGCTGGCACCGCGCCCCGAGACCGAGAGCATCGTCTGTGAGGCGCTTGCGAACCTGCCGCAGGCGGCCCGCGTGCTCGATCTCGGCACCGGCTGCGGCAACGTCGTCGTCGCCGTGGCGCACGCGCGCAAAGACGTCGCGGCGACCGCCACCGACGTATCGCGACGGGCGCTCGAGGTGGCGCGCCGCAACGCCCGGCGCCATGGCCTGCCCGGCATCCGGTTTCTGCTAAGCGACTGGTTCGAGCGGCTGCCGCGCGCGCGGCGCTTCGATCTGATCACAAGCAATCCGCCCTACGTATGCGACGACGATCCCGAACTGGAGGCCGCCGTCGCCGCCCACGAACCCGCCGCGGCCCTGTTCGCGGGCAAAGACGGCTTGGCGCACCTGCGCACGATCACGGCGAACGCCGGCGCGTACTTACGGCCCGGCGGACGCCTGATCGTCGAACACGCGCCCAGGCAGGGTGCCAACGTGCGCGCGATGATGGAGGCCGCCGGTCTTTGCGCGGTGCGCGGCGTGCGCGACTACACCGGCAAAATGCGGGTGGCCGTGGGCCGCAAGGCCGCCGCCAGGGAACGGCGCCGGTCGGACGGGCCCGCAGTGTAATCCTCACCCCGATCCTTTCCCGGAGGGAAAGGGAACATGCAATGGAAATCGTTCCGACACGGACACGGATACTACGAATACTCGCACGCGCTCAGTCCCGGACAAAACCTATCCGGTAACAACCGTTTCCTCGCCCAACATATCGGTGATTTTCACCGCCACGGCGGCGCCGGGACGAGGAAGCGCGACCTCGTATTCGCCCCGCACGTAATCGTTTTTCTTCGCCGGCAGATCGCTTTCCACAACGTTGAAGTGCCTGCCGTTGTAGTCGGTGTCTATCAGCACGCAGTCAATCTGGGCGCGGAAATCGTCAATCTGCTCGTCAAACAAAGTCCGGTCTATCTCCATTCTCGCCAGAATGGACGGGCTGATGTACTCGGCGATGGTGATTTTCGCCTTCTTTCCGCGTTTGACAATGGATACGTCCGCCTCGGCCGGGTGGTCGGTGGTTACGCCGTCGCGCTGAATGTCGCGCACGATGATCTTGTTGATCGGGCTTTTCTCCCTGGCCAGCTCGACGATAATCTCCATCTCGCTGCCGTTGCAGAAAACCACTATATCGCGCGTCTCGTCCGGGCGGTTTTGGGCCAACTCGTCCTTGATAATCTGAACGTCCAGGCGCGTGAACGGCCGGTTCAAGTCAATAATTTTGACCAGTTGCTCGCCGATTCTGCCGTCAAAAAACAAATCGCCGTTGTCTTTGCGGACGCCATACTTGGAGATGACGATCTTTTTCAACTCGTCCTGTCTGGCGTAGTCGTAGTTGTTGACGCGGTAGTGAATGAAGCCGCGCGCGGGCTCCTCCGCAAGGTCGCCGTTCTTGTCGGCGACGACGTCCTGCAAACGTTTCATAGTGGTTTGAATCGCGCCTTTATTGAGGTCGGCCATAATCCAGCGACGCCCCAACTTCTCGGCGACCGCGGCCGTCGTGCCGCTGCCGCAGAAACAGTCGAGAACGATGGAACCCTCGTTGCTCGAGGCTTTGATGATGCGCTCGAGTAAGGCCTCGGGCTTTTGGGTGGGGAAATTAAGGCGTTCATGCCCAATATTCAACATTGGGATGCGCCAAACGCTTGTTACTAATTTACCAGAATTAGGATAGTGCCAGATGATCTCGTTAATAAAATTCTCCGCCCCAAACACCTCATCCAACAAAAACCGCAAGTGATGGCTTTTGTGCCAGTCACAATGCAGATAAATGCTCCCTTTATCGCTCAGTAACTCCCGCATCAGAATCAGCCGCTCATACATGAACTGCAAATAATTGTCATTGGCCCAGATGTCGTGGTACTGGACCTGCTCGACCGGCGACTGTCCCTCGCCGGAGATTCTCTCGCCGTTGCTGTTATTGCCGTTCCCCACACCGCGCAATTTCACGCGACGCACGTAATCCGCACCGCTGTCAAACGGCGGATCAATGTAGATCAAATCCACCTGGCCGCGAAACCCGGCCACCAGCAATGACGACAAAATCTCCTTGTTGTCGCCGTGATAAAGCAGGTTATAGCCCCCTTCGACAAATTGCTCGTACGACGCCTCGGCAGGCGGCTTGTCCACCCCCACGCTCTCGCACAACTGCGCCGGAAAATACCGCACCACGTCCAGCGGCTTCTTCCCCACCCAATGCAGCATCGGACGTCCCTTAACGGGAGTAATTTTGAGAGATTTCTTCAAACTATTTCTTTGATAAACCAGCAATAGTTCCGCCAAGCGGTGGAGATAACGTGTAATGCGGTTTTGTATCTACACCAAGCTTCTCCAACTGCTTTTCCAACTTACGATACTGGGCAACAACTCGCTTGGATACTTTCGGGTTATTCCCCAATATCTCATCACCAGTTTGATATTTTTTTTCAGATTCATTCGACATGATCAAAAATACCTCCCTGCATGCACAAAAGAGTTTACTTTTTCTCGGGTCAGGTAATCCACCAAAAGATTAAAGTAATTCTTTATACTGTCCGATAACTGCGATTTTTCCGAGTAGTCCTCAATTTTCAAGTTCAACTCGTTCCTTAAAGTATCAATACCAATCCCACGTCCATGAGAATGCCACCTTTCAGGATTATTTAATAAATCAGCGATCTCTTTGGCTCGTTCTTGCTTCATTTCTTCTGTAACTGGCACTTTTCTACTTTCTGTAGTTATCCAATCTTTAAACTTGTATTGCGACAGCCACTTGCGCAGGAGTTCTACTGAAAGCTCGCGGGCCTGCTCGAACTGGTATAGTTCGCCTACATCGAGCTGTTGAAGCATTGCATATTCTGCCGTGGTCAAATGGCCTTCCCGGGCTTTTTCATTCAACCTTTCATACTGATTCAAATAAGACAATGCCGGGACAAGCCTATCGTCTTTAGGGATCTGAGGGTCAATAGGGCCCAGCCGTGAAAAATAGTCCATCATTATCTTGTCAGCACTCAATGCTAAAACGGTTCCTGCCGACATTGCCTGATCCGGCACAATAACTATAACTTCAGCATAAAAATTTCTGATTACCTCAACTATCCTCTCAACAATCTCAACGATGCCCCCGGGGGTGTGCAGAATGATTGCTATCTTGCTTTTCTTGGTTTGGATCATTTCGATGCCATGCCTGACCCTTGTATCAACACCAGACACAATGGGACTTATTATTGATATTGTGTCAGTGTTACCCAATTGTGACCCAATTTCGACAATGTGATTGTCGAGCTGCTCCTTTATGTAATCGTCGAGTGGTCCCATATGATTTATTCTCTATTCGGTCTGATAAAAATTATAGTTCGCCATACCTATGGCCAGTAACCATATTATAGCAGTGACTGCTTGCCCATAGTCGAGGTTCTACCCAATGCAGCATGGGACGCCCTTTGACAGGGGTGATTTTGAGAGATTTTTTCCACTTAAATTACAATAGCGATAATTATTAAGCCAATGGAAAGAGCAAAAAAACCGATGGGGAGAGACGTCTCAACGACTGTCAATTTCCAATAACGGCTTATCTCTCTCCCTTTTTCCAGCAACTCCCATTCGCGTTTGAAGAAAGGATAGGCCAGTTCCCCTTCTAATTCATGTAACGCCTTAAACTTGCCGCTATTCAACTGACGGTAAGATCGGATAATAATATACCATGACGCGGAAAGCACGAGGCCTAAAGCGCCAGACATGGCTAATACAACCCAAACAAGCATTATTCCCGTCCCAAATCTGAGCAAAGCAGCCAGGAGAATTAGGAAGCCCGTCAACAAACTTACATAAAGTCGGTTCGCGCCTTCCCGCCTCTGACTCACCCGGTCTGCGAGTTCGGCGTGGAGTTTGTAGATTTCCAAGAGTTCCTGTTTGTTTTCGGCCACTAGGCCAACTCCTTTATCGCCGAAACAATGCTATCGGTGTTCCACTCGACGATTTTATCGGCATTATTTCTAGCACCTTTTCCAGGGTTGTAGTCGAATCCCGGAGGTAGTGTTATCGTTATCGGCTTGCCGGCGGCGTCGCGCCCCCTGAACCCGCGCACCGGTCGGCGTATCACTTTGCCGGTCGCGCGGTCTATCCCGACCTGCCTTTGGATCTCCGGCAGCTCGAAGTCCTTTTCCACCTTCAGCTTCCTGCGCCGCACCTGATCCTCGGTCAGCGCGCGCACGCGGCAGCGGCAGTTGAAGCCGTTGGGCGGATACCACGCATCCCAGAACTTGGAATCGTGCGGAAACACCTTGCCGTGCAACGCTGCGTGCGAGGGCCGGGTGCTGAGATCATGCACCGCGACATATTGCAGATAGGGGCGCGCGCCGACGGAAGCCATGGCGCGGCGCGCCTGTTCGCGCCAGCGTCTGGCGTTGTAGAACGACGCCATGTTGGTGCGGAATATCGTCTCCAGGCGCCGTGACGAACCGAGCATCTGCCCGTCGGCACGACGACCCCACCACCCGAGTTTTTGCAGGCGCGGCTTCAGCGCTTTGACAAACTCGCGCTCGGTTGTCCCCTCCACCGACGCTTCGGCGAGCGCTCCGCGAATCTCGGCAAGGACGCTTAGTTTGGTAGCCTTGGCGACCGTGAATGCGCGCGCATTGGCTTCAAGCCAAATGCTCCACCAATTTTCCGAAACCGCGTAGCTTTTGTCTTGGAAATATTCGACCGCCTCGCGTGGCGACATCTTGGAGGTCCTCTTACTTGCCCAGGGTTCTATAACCAAAATCGGCTTGGGTTTTGAAAAGCCACTTCGGGCAATTTTAATCTCTTTGTCTATCCATTTGCTGTAGCCAACATATACACCCGCTAAAACTATAACAACACCGCATGACTCCATTTTGTTGCGGATTGCCGAGGACAACTCTTTACCTGTACTACTGTGTACAGGATCATCCTTAGGGATCGAGAGATTGCGATAACCGAAAGATCTTGCTTGATTCAAAAGATTGACCAAATTTTTGTAGTGATCGGTATACGTCCAGGAATGACTGATGAACAAATGATAAGTTCTCATGTTTCTTCTATGGGCCTGTCTCAAAATTGCCTGATCAATATCATCATGGCAACCAGTTGCACAAAGCCAAAAAAGTTATGCGCGTAATACTCCCACCGTACTGACAACCGTCGTTGCCATCGTAGCCATGTAAAAGACCTCTCCACTATCCAGCGTCTTTCACAGCGACGCAGTCTGCGGCCCGATCCGGCGGGATGTTTTCTTCTGGGAAATGCTTGCGTATGCGTTTCCATTGCTCGTCGCTCAATCGTACCATATGATCAGCGCAATGAATAATACATGAGATCTTTGATTTTGAGACAGGTTCATTTTTCTTGTTCTCCCGGCATTTCCGCAGGCAGGTCGCTTGGCAGGAATGTCGAATAACTTGCAATAATGTTGCAAATGAGTTGGACATTCGTATCTTTGTCCTTGGGATCACTTTCTGCAACATGGATAGCAAGTGCATAGAGGATATTATATGGGATTGTTCTTTCATCTCTCGATCCGACCAACATATCGTGGCGTTCTATAAACCAGAGAAACAGGAAAGAGGCGATCCGCTTATTGCCGTCGACAAAAATATGGTCTTTTATCAAGAGGTAAAAAAGGTGTGCCGCCTTATTCTCCAGACCCGGATACAGTTCTTCCTGATCCCAGGTCTGGTACAGGTTATGAACAACCTGATCCAAACGCCCGTTATTGGGAACACCGAACTTGGCTACATTTTCACCACACGACGCTAAACATGCCTTAAATTCTTCAATGATCAGATAAAGCTTTTCTATGTCCGGCGCTTCTGTTTCTCTGTTTTCTGATCCAGCTTGTTCCCTTTCTACTTTTTCATCATATTCTCTCAGGAGAATAAATGCCTTGCGGTATTCGACAAAACATGCGACAAAGTCAAATGCTTCGTCTGCCGACATTCCCCTGCTTTCGAGTCGCTTAATTATGGCTTCCTGCTCAGCAATGCTTCGGTAGTTTTGTTCGACCATTCACTTGCTCCGGGTAGTCATCATGCAGACCAGCGTTGATTGCGCTTCACGTCCTCTTTATCATGAAGCGACTTACTCCCAAAGGGCCGGAAGCGTAGCTGCGGCCTTCAACCCACCGGCCTTCGACAACCAGTTCATTGCCATTCGTCCTTTGGAATGACAATAACTCTCTAAAAGCGTCTTGTTCATCACGGCCAAGGTTATGCCATTGGGGGGAACACGTCAGAAAAGAGCCAAAGAAATTCTCTCCCACGTCACCGAGATATACAGCACCGCCAGAGGAATCATTATTGGATAGACCTCTTTGCATCGCTCGATATTGCAAAGCGACAATCCAGTTGCCATTCCGTTGAAAACCATAAGTCACCGTGCCCAGATAACCCTTATCCAGCAACAAGGTAAGCTCTTCCTGATATTCATCAATTTCTGCATCCGAGGGTCTGCCGACCCCGTAGATACGCTGGACTCTCTTCAGATCCGCGGCGACTTTTGCCGCGATATGTCTGGCATGAGTCGACATTTGTGTTCTCGTTTGCGTTTGCATATTACTTTCTATGAAGCTATCCAATCCGTAATTGGCTTGGTTTCCTGTACGCTTATTGAGGTGTTTTCGGCATAGACGACGCTGTATTTGAACTTTTCGGGTTGCATTTTCTGCAACTTTTCCACCGCTTTTTTCTTTGCCTCCACCGTTTTGTCTCCGCGCTCACGCTCGGCTTTGATCTCGACAATATAAAACTCGCCGGTCTTTTTTGCAATGACAAAGTCGGGAAAGTAGCGGTGGTAGCGCCCGTCCTCGCCCAGGTATTCAAAGTGAAAGTCGGTCTTCTTCGGATCGGTCAGGCCGCCCGTGAACAGGAACGCCTCCACGTCGGCAGGTTTAACGCTGATGAACGACAAAATCCGGCGGAGAAAGAAACGCTCCGACATGCTGTCAAGGTTATAGGGCGTGTAATGGAAACTCAAATTGCGTTTGTCGTCATACTCGTCTTTTTCGGCAAACAACCCGTCCTTCTTCATCTGCTCGCAAGTCTGTTCGAGCATCCGCAGTCTATGGACGTAAACGCCATCATCGTCCTTTTCAAAAACATCCTTTCCGTCCTCATCCTGCATGCGGATCAGCGCCATCATCTCGGTCACCCGTTCCTCGACCGTCCGATAATCCATCTGCTGCTTCTCCACCTGCCGAAACAATCCGTACAGATGGCCGTTCGGCACTTGCCCCCTGGGATACAAACCTTTCAGTGCCCGCAAAACCGGCAGGAACGGCACGTGGTATCGGGCGACGATCTTGCGCGCGACGGTATGGCAGTCGGTCTTCTTCGCGCCGGAAGGCAACTCCTTCATCTCGCCCGTCGGAATCAGAATTTCCCCGGGGCCGCTGAAATCCGGCGTCAAAACGGCGCGCAGAATCGCAGGCGGCTTCTGCGACCTCGGCTTCTTCAGCGTGATCTCCACATGTGCCCGCCCGTGGTGGACGGCGCGTTCGACGGTGCGGGTAATCTCCAGTTTCGGCAGCTTCATCTTTACGACGCGCAGAGTGACGGTTTTCTTTTTGTTTCTGCTGGCGCTGAGGCGGTCGAGGTCGGTGCCGAAGTTGCTTTGCAGTTCCTTGTCCAAAATTTTCGCGTTGCCGTAGTCCAGGAACACTTTTGCAGAATGGGGGTTGCCGGGCACCTGGCGCAGGCAGCGGGTGGCGGCTTGCAGGACGTAGTTGTTGCCGGCCTGCTCCTTGATGAGGGCGCAGGCGAACAGGCTGGGGCAATTCCAGCCCTCGACGCCCTTGCCTATCAGCAATATCACGCGCTTCTGGTGGCCGGGGTTGTTCAGGCGCTTGAAGTCGTCCACTTCCTCTTTGCCGGACTGCTGCGTGTTGACTAAAATCTGTGCGCCGCTCTGACCGGCCTCGACCATCGCCGCCTCTATGTGGGGGCGGGATCGGTTCAGGTGCTCCTGGGTTTTGAAATAAAAGGCGATCTTCGCCTTGGCGCCGTCGGGCATCGTGACGTCGCCGTACTTCTGAAAGAACACCTGGATAATGTTGCCGAACACCTCCTGTTCGGATTGCTCCTTTATGTCGTACTGGTAGATCCCGTCGTTCAAATCCTTCAGGATGCCGTCGCGGATGCCGTCTCCAAGCCCGTACCAGACGATGACCTCCTTCAAAACCTGTTTCCGGTAATAAGGCGTGCCGGTGGTGTTGACGACCGCCGCTATCGGCGTCTGCCGATGAATGTAGTTGATCGTCTCGCGCACGCGCTTGAGTTTGTCGAAGGTGTTGCCGTAGGTGTGGTGCGCCTCGTCGGAAAAAATGCCGAGGTCGGGCAGGCTGGCGATCTTCTGCAACCGGCGGTTCGCCTCCAATTCCGCATGCTCGAAATCGAGGTCGCTTTGATTGCTCCGGCGCTTCGCGCGCAGGCTGATTTTCTCGGTATTGGTGACGATCAGGTTGTAACCGCCGCCCTCCTGCGCCTGTATCTCCTTCGTCTTGGCGTTCGGATATTCGATTTTCAGATTGGCCATGAAGTCCCGGTGCATGTCGGGCGGCAGAATCTTCTCGAATGGCATACCGCTGAGTTCGCGCAGGCTTTCTATGATGGTCGTGCCGGGAGCGAACACGAGGGCGTTCTTCATGAACTTCCCGTCGGGATAACGCAGCGACATCGCAAACTCGGTGGCGATGATCGTGCCGATCAGCACGGTCTTGCCGGCGCCCATGGCCAGCGCCAGTATGTAGCTCGGATAGTCCAGCACCACCGCCTCGTGCAATGCCTGAATTCTCCTTCTGGCGACAAAATCGTCATCGTTCCTGATTTTCTCGATCACCGCATCCGGCGTCGCATAATCCAAAGCTTCCCGCGACCTCGGAACACCCAGCGCGTTAAGAAATTCTTCGTCGTCGTGCCCGTAGTACTTTTTGTACAGGTCTATGACGTGCGGGGTTCCCAACGCCAAGCGAACAAACCAGTACACTTCCAATGCCTGGAATTGCGGTTCCCGCAGGTATTTCAGCAAAACGCCGTCGCCACGCTCGTCGCGGCCGCCCTCGAACTGCCAGCGCAGTATCTCGCCGATGAGAGGGGTATCCGTGCCGTCGTAGCCGCCTTTGCGCCAACGCAACGCATCGGCTTGCAGTTTCTCGAAAAGTTTCATGCTTCGCGTGTCGCCCGACGCGGATTTGAGCGCCCTGACTTGACTGCCTCAGGCGCAAGGAATCACCCGCGTGGAACATCCAGGCTATTGTATCTGTAATCTCCACGCCCAGGCTCCCGGCCTGAGGGAATGGTGCAGAAACCCTATATAATGTGCGGCATGGTCGAAAGATGGAAAAGCCGGAAAAGCCGTGGGGCGGTCTTCTTTGTCGCGGTCTTCTTTGCGACGGGTCTTTTTGTCGTTGCGCCGAACGTCTCGGCCTCGCCCGGCGGTTTCTACGCCGGGGTGTCCGCGGGGCTTGAGCGGATAGACCCGGTTTTCAGCAAGGACGTGATCAACAGCGCGCTGAGCGTCGCGGTGCCGCGTCGCGGCATGACGTTCTCGGATCGGGGTTCGGAGGACGAAACAACCCATTCGTGGGGCGCCCTGATCGGATACCGTTTTCCTTTGGGCGAAACTCTCTATCTCGGCTGCGAACTCGACTTTGCCTTTCATTCCGGCAGCGCGCGCGGGCGGCTGGCGGGCGCCGGCATGACGCCGACGCGCAACTTTCTGGGCGAGAGCTGGCCCGACTCGTGGTCTTTCGGCAAAGAGGAAAGCTACGGCGTCACGCTGAAATTGGGGGCCAGCCCCGAGTGGCTGCGCGCGCTCGCCGGCGAATCGAGCGTATACGCCCTGGCCGGTGCGCGCGTCGTCAGGACGCGCCTGGCGGTCTCGTTCGACGGATGTCCGACGTTGGAGGACGGCAACAACGCCTGCCCGGCGGGCACCGCGCGGCTGACCGGCACGGAAGTTCGCAGGCGACGGATGAAAGCATGGACGGCGGGCGCCGGCCTCGAGAAAAAAATTACGGCTAACACGGCGCTTCAGGCCGAGGTGTATTACCACGATTACGAAGACGAGGATTGGATCGCGTTCGACCTGAACGGAGTGTTGGTGCCGCAGGAGTTGTCGAGCGAGGACACCGGCCTCGCGTTGCGGTGGGTCTGGTTTTTCTGAGGCGCCCGCCTGCCCCCCCGTCCGTTCTCGAGGGACGGATTGTAGAGGTTCAATAATTCGCCGGCGGAATCGGGTTTCCTCGATCCCCATCCCGCGCTACTCTCCCAGCTTCTCTTTCAGCAGGCGGTTGACTTCGGCGGGGTTTGCCTTGCCGCCGGTCTCTTTCATCACCTGGCCGACAAAATAGCCGAACACCTTCTGCTTGCCGGCGCGGTATTGCTCGATCTGCTTCCGGCTTCTGGAGAGCACCGCCTCGATGACGCTTGCAAGCGCGTCGGCGTCGCTGATTTGCGCAAGCCCGCGCCGCTCGATGATGTCGCCGGCCTCGCCCGCGCCGCCCCACATCTCGTCGAAGACCTCGCGCGCGGCGTGGCCCGAGATCACGCCGTCTTCGACGTGCTTCAGCAGACCGGCCAGGCGCTCGGGGGCGACGGGGCTGTCCTCTATCCGCAAGCCGTCGCGGTTCAGCCCCGCGGCGAGGGCGCCGGTGACCCAGTTGGCGACAAGCTTCGGCGCGACCTTGCCCGCAGCCGCGCACGCCTCGAAATAAACGGCGCTCTCCCTGGAGGCGGTCAGTTGCTCGGCGGCGCGTTCGGGCAGCCCGTAGTCGGCAACGAAGCGCGCGCGCATCTGCGGCTGCAATTCCGGCAGCGACGCGCGCACCTCCTCGATCAGCGCCGCGCCGACGACCACCGGCAGCAGATCGGGGTCGGGAAAGTAGCGGTAATCCTCGGCCTCTTCCTTGCCGCGCATCGGGCGGGTCTCGTCCTTGTCCGCATCGTAGAGGCGCGTCTCCTGTCGCACCGCGCCGCCGCCGTTGAGCACCGCCGCCTGGCGCTCGATCTCATGCGCGATGGCGCGTTCGACGAAACGAAACGAATTGAGATTCTTGATCTCGGTGCGCACGCCAAGCTGCTCGGCGTCGGCGCGCTTGAGCGACACGTTGACGTCGCAGCGCAACGATCCCTCCTGCATGTTGCCGTCGCAGATTCCGAGAAAGACGGTCAGCGCGTGGATGCGTCTCATGTACGCGACGGCCTCGGCCGCGCTCGCAATATCGGGGCGCGAGACGATCTCGAGCAGGGCCGTGCCGGCGCGGTTCAAGTCCACCCCGGTCACGCCGCCCAGGTCCTCGTGCACCGACTTGCCGGCGTCCTCCTCCAGGTGGGCGCGCTCGATGCGCACCGTCTTGACGCCGCCGCCCGGCAGCGGGATTTCGATCCGCCCGTCGGCGACTATCGGCAGTTCATACTGGCTGATCTGGTAGCCCTTCGGCAGATCGGGATAAAAATAATTCTTGCGCGCGAACACCGAACGCTCGGCGATACGCGCGTCGACGGCGAGGCCGAAGGCGACGGCTTGGCGCAGCACCGCCTCGTTCAGCACCGGCAACACGCCGGGCAGCGCGACGTCCACCGCGCACGCGCGGGCGTTGGGCGCGGCGCCGTAGCGCGCCGACGCGCCGGAGAACATCTTGCTTCTGGTCGTAAGCCGCGCGTGCAGCTCGAGGCCGATGACCGGTTGCCACTCCATCATCCGAACCCCGAAGGCACGCGGCGGTGCCAGTCGGTCTCGCGCTGGTAGGCGTGCGCGACGCGCAGCAGTTCGCGCTCGCAAAAGTGCGGCGCGATGATCTGCATACCGACCGGCAAACCGCCGGCGAAACCCGCCGGCACGGCCATTCCCGGCAGGCCCGCAAGGTTGACCGCCAGCGTATAGACGTCGGACAGATACATCGTCGCCGGATCGTCGAGCTTCTCGCCCATGCGAAACGCGGTCGTCGGCGACGCCGGCCCGACGAGCACGTCGGCGCGCGCAAAGGCGCGCGCGAAGTCGTCGCGGATGCGCCGGCGCGCCTTCTGCGCCTTCCGATAATAGGCGTCGTAGTAGCCCGACGACAACACGTAGGTGCCGATCAGAACGCGCCGTTTGACCTCGGCGCCGAAACCCTCGGCGCGCGTGCGCGTGTACAAGTCCTCGCAACTTTGCGGCGCGGCGCAGCGGTGGCCGTAGCGCACGCCGTCGTAGCGCGCCAGATTGGAGGAACATTCCGCCGGCGCCAGGATGTAGTACGCCGGCACCGCCAACGGCGTGGACGGCAGCGAGACTTCGACAACCTTGCAACCGAGGCCGCGCAGCACGCCGACCGCGTCCTCGATCACCGCTCCGATGCGCGGGTCGAGATCGTCGTCGAAATACTCGCGCGGCAGACCGACGCGCAACCCCGCGACGCCGTCGCCAAGGGCGCGCGCGTAATCGGGAACCGGACGCTCGGTGCTGGTCGAGTCGCGCCGATCAAAGCCGGCGATGGCTTGCAGCATCAACGCGCAGTCGTCGGCGCCGGCGCCGAACACCCCGGCCTGATCGAGGCTCGAGGCGAACGCGACCATGCCGTAGCGCGAAACCCGGCCGTAGGTGGGCTTGATGCCGGTTACGCCGCACAGCGACGCCGGCTGGCGTATCGAGCCGCCGGTGTCGGTGCCGGTCGCGCACGGCGCAAGGCGCGCCGCCACCGCCGCCGCCGAACCGCCGGACGAGCCGCCGGGCACGCGCTCGAGGTCCCACGGGTTGCGCACCGCACCGTAGAAACTGGTCTCGTTCGAGGAGCCCATCGCAAACTCGTCCATGTTGGTCTTGCCGAGCATCACCATGCCGGCGTCCTTCAGCATCGTGCTGACGGCGGCGTCGTACGGCGATACGAAATTGTGCAGCATCTTCGAGGCGCAGGTCGTAAGCACGCCCTCGGTGCAAAACACGTCCTTGTGGGCGTAGGGAATACCGGTCAGCGGATGCGCGTCGCCAGCAGCCAGCCTGCGGTCGGCGGCGCGCGCACTTGCAAGCGCCCGCTCCTCGGTGACGGTGATGAACGCGTTGAGTTCCGGGGCGCGGGCGCGTATGCGCTCGAGAAAAAACTGCGTCAGCTCGACGCTCGAAAATCGGCGCTCGCGCAGGCCGCGCGCAAGCGCGCTCAACGGTTGGTTCAGCACGGCGCGGCGCCGTCCGCCGGCGTCATTCGATCACTTTGGGGACGACGTAGAAGCCGTCGCGCGTCTGCGGCGCGACGGTCTGCAATGCGTCGCGCGCATCGCCTTCGCCGACCTCGTCCGGGCGCAGACGCTGCACCATATCGAGCGGATGCGCCAGCGGTTCCACGCCCTCGAGGTCGGCGGCTTCGAGACGCTCGGCGAAAGACAGGATGGCCGACAAATCACGACCCAGGCCCTCGACTTCCTCCGCGCCCACTCGCAGCCGCGCAAGCCGCGCGAGTTTCATGACCTCTTCCGTTTTCATCGGCGTCGACAATAATCACGGCGATCACTTGCACGTGCCGCCGTTCGTTGGTAGTATAGGGAATTATACTTTAAATCCGTAGGGAGATTATATAGACAACTTGACAAATGAAAGTCCATCGAACAATCCGATACAGGCTACATGCCAGCACTCGTGCCAAGGCGCGCAAGTTGGCGGGAACCGCCGGTGCGTGCCGTTACGTGTGGAACCATTTTGTGGGCAAGTTGCGGGACGAATATATCTACTATGGGAAGGAAAATCTTGCATTGGGAATTGTAGATTACAGGTTTTATTCGATGGGTAAGTTGTTCACCGTACTACGCAGGCATTATGCGCCCTGGTTGCAGGAGTATTCGATGCCGATAGTGCGTCAGGCGTTGAAGCCGATAGAGACCGCATACAAGCAATTCTATAAGAAGGAAGGCGGCCTGCCGCGTTTCCATGCCAGGTATGTCCATCCCGATAGTTTCCCGTTATGTGCCGGAGCGTTCCGTTTGAAGGGACGTTATCTCTATATCGCCAAGATAGGCGAGGTGCTGCTGCTTGGCCACAACCCGTATGCGGACGGTGTGCCCAAGTCCGGCACGGTCAAGCGGGAATGCGGCAAGTGGTATGCGTATATCGTGTATGAAGTGGAACAGGCCGAAGCAGTGAAACCTGAAGGGGAGGTCGGCATAGATCGCAACGTCGGTCAGGTAACCTGCTCGGATGGCTCTGTATATCGGTTGCCGGATAGAGAACGATTAGAGGCGCGCAAGCGCCGTTATCAGAGGATGATGGCGCGGCGCAGGTGCGGCAGTAGAAAGCATGGAACAAGGCCGTCCAACCGTTACTTGCGCGCGAAGCAGTTGCATGCCGTAACGAGTGGCAGGATACATCATGTAAGGCACAACTGGTGCCATCATGTAAGCAGGGATATAGCGAACAGGTATTCGCGGGTTCACCTGGAGAAGTTGAACAACCGGGGCCTGACCAGAAGCGCCAAGGGAACGAAGGACAATCCCGGAACGAACGTCCGCGCCAAGGCTGAATTGAACCGCGCAATTCTGGCGTCTTGTTGGGGCAAGTTTCACCAGTGCCTGGATTACAAGACGAATACGAATTACCTCAATCCCGCATATACGAGCCAGACTTGTAACGAGTGTGGGAACGTGGATAAAGAGAACAGAAAGACGCAGGCGGCGTTTCTATGTAGTGCTTGCGGTCATCGGGATAATGCGGATGTCAATGCCGCGTTGAACATATTGGCCTTCGGGAATAGGGCTGCCGGACGTGGAGGTTGCAAGGTTACTTGGCCTGTGAAACGTCAAATGGATACTCTAATCCTCACGGATTAAAGTATATAATTCCCATAGTATGCCACAGCCCCGCACGGGATACCTGCGCTCATGATCAACAGCATATTCGGATTTTTTTCCGACGATCTCTCGATAGACCTCGGCACCGCCAACACGCTTATCTGCGTAAAGAACCAGGGCATCGTCCTGAACGAGCCGTCGGTCGTGGCGATTCGTTCGGACCGCTACGGCGGCGGCGGCGTGATCCAGGCGGTCGGCCAGGAGGCCAAGGAGATGTTGGGGCGCACCCCGGCCAACATCCGCGCCATCCGCCCGATGAAGGACGGCGTTATCGCCGACTTCACGACGACCGAGAAAATGCTCCAGTTTTTTATCCGCAAGGTGCACCAGAACAAACTCCTGAAACCCAGCCCCAAGGTTTTGATCTGCGTGCCGTGCGGCGCGACCCAGGTCGAGCGACGCGCGATCCGCGAATCGGCGGCGGGCGCGGGCGCCAGAAAAGTTTTTCTGATCGAAGAACCGATCGCCGCGGCCATCGGCGCCGGCCTGCCGATCGGCGAGGCGCGCGGTTCGATGATATTGGACATCGGCGGCGGCACGTCGGAGGTCGCGGTGCTGTCGTTGAGCGGCATCGTCTATTCGGCCTCGGTGCGCATAGGCGGCGACAAGTTCGAGGAGGCGATCATCAACTACATCCGCCGCAACTACGGGGTGCTGGTCGGCGAGGCGACCGCCGAAAAAGTCAAGAAAGACATAGGCACCGCGTTTCCCGACAGCGAGGTGATGGAGATGGAGATCATCGGGCGCAACCTGTCGGAAGGCGTGCCCAAGAACTTCGCCATCACCAGCAAGGAGATCTTCGAGGCGCTGCAAGAGCCGCTTTCCGGCATCGTCGCCGCGGTCAAGACGGCGCTCGAACAGACGCCGCCGGAATTGAGCTCCGACGTCGCCGAACGCGGCATCGTCCTGACCGGCGGCGGCGCACTGCTGAGAAACATAGACAAGCTGCTGACGCAGGAAACCGGCATCCCGGTGATCATCGCCGATGAACCGCTTACCTGCGTCGTCCAGGGCGGCGGCGAAGTGCTCAGCCTGATCAGCAAGAAAAAGGCCGATTTCCTGATGAGGGAATAGGCGGCGGGAAGCGACGCCGCCGGCACGGAGGACGCCATCAAAAAACTTTTCAGCCGATACAGCCTGCTGCCCAGGTTCATCCTGTTTGCGGCGATCGCCGTCGCCCTGATGATCTACGATCATCGCTACGCGCGCGACGACGCCGGGCGCGAAGCCTCGCTCAGCCCCTACAACGTCCTCGACATCAAGGCCACCCTGCGCCACCTCGACCTCTTCAGCTACCTGGTGCACTCCGTCGCCAATCTGCCGCCGAAGGCGGCCGACCTGGCGCGCGACTACATCAGCGGGCGCTCGGAACTGCTGCACGAGATCGAGCGACTGCGCTACAACAACCTGCTGCTCAACTCCGAACTGCAAAAACTGGCGGTGTACGAGAACGAGAACCGCCACCTGCGCCGGCTGCTGCAATCACCGGCCGAGACCGACAACCGCAAGATCACCGTCGCCAAGCTGGTCGGCGTCAACCTCGCCCCGTTCGAGCAGCAAATCGTCATCAACAAGGGCAGCAACCACAACGTCTATCCGGGACAGCCGGTGCTCGACGTCAAGGGCGTCATCGGGCAGGTGTCGTCGGTGACACCGCTGACCGCCGACGTCACGCTCATCTCGAATCCGGGACACGCGCTGCTGGGGCAGATAGGCCGCTCGCAGCTGCGTATGCTCGTATCCGGCACCGGCAACCCGAGGCAATTGAAGCTGGAATACGTGCCGACGACGGCGGACATCCGCGAGGGCGACGTCATCTACACCTCGGGGCTGGACGGACGCTATCCCGGGGACTACCCGGTCGGCCAGGTGCTGAACGTCACCAGCGAAGCCGGCGACAATTTTGCGGTGATCCAGGCCAAGCCGCTCGCCGACCTGATCCACAGCCGCGAGCTGCTGCTGGTGTGGCCCGAGGAACGGGAGGAGTCGGAGTAAAGCGATGGCGCAACGCGCAAACGACGTCAGTTACTGGGTGGCCGCCGCGACGGTGCTCGTGGCGATGGTCATGAGCACTCTGCCGATGCCGCAGTGGGCGCGTCCGTTGTGGCCCGAATGGATACTGCTGGTGGTCATCTACTGGTGCCTGGCGGCGCCGGAAAAACTCAATATCAAATTCGCGTGGAGCGTCGGTATCCTCGCCGATCTGCTGAAAGGTTCGCTGCTCGGCCAGCACGCGCTGCTGTACACGCTGATCGCCTACCTGACCACGCATTTCCACCAAAGGCTGCGCCTCTATCCGGCGTACCAGCAGGTCTTCTTCGTCGCGCTGTTGGTGTTGCTGCACACCGTGATCTCGATATGGATCGGCATGCCGCGCGATTCATTGTGGATAGACTGGCACGGCATGCTGCCGGTGGTGAGCAGCATGTTGGCGTGGCCGTGGGTGTTCGCGGTGCTGCGCCACCTGCGGCGCAGAAGCTACGCCGACGCGCAGGGGTAGGAACCGAGCAGCTTGTAAAGACCGGCGCTCGCTTCCAGTTCGGACAGCGCGGCGCGCAGCACGTCGTCCTCGCAGTGCCCCTCCACGTCGAGGAAGAAAACGTATTCCCAGTTGACGATGCGCACCGGGCGCGATTCGATGCGCGTCAGGCTGACGTCGCGACGCGCCAATATCTGCAACAGCGCGGCCAGCGAACCCGGATGGTTCTTGGCCGACACCAGCACGCTGGTCTTGTCGTCGCCGCTGGGCGGGGCCGCGTGGTCGCCTATCACCAGAAAGCGCGTCGCGTTGGCGACGCAATCCTCGATGCCCTCGGCCAGCACCGCAAGCCCGTATTCGGCGCCGGCGCCGGCGCCAGCGATGGCGGCGGCGTTCGCATCGTCGCGCGCCCTTTGGGCCGCCTCGGCGTTGCTGTTGACGCCGACCTGGCGGCAATGCGCCAGGTTCTCCTCGAGCCAGCGGCGGCACTGGGCCAACGACTGCAAATGCGAGTACACCACGCGCACGCGCCGCAGGTCGCCAGGGTCGCCTGAGTCGCTTGAGTCGCCGCCCGCCAGCAGACACTGGCGGATCGGCAGCTCGATCTCGCCGACGATGCGCAGCGTCGAATCCATGAAGCAGTCGAGCGTGTGCGAGACCGCGCCTTCGCTCGAATTCTCGACCGGCACGACGCCGTAGGCGGGTTCGCCCGCCTCGACCGCGCGAAACACCCCGGCGATGGTCGAAAAATCGCGCGCCACGACCGAGCGCCCGAAATGCTTGAACACGGCCTCTTGCGTGAACGTGCCGTGCGGCCCGAGGAAGGCGACCACGATCTCGCGTTCGAGCGCGCGGCATGCCGACAAAATCTCGCGGAACAGCGCGGCCACGTCCGCGTCCTTGAGCGGCCCACGGTTGGCGGCGATGAGGTCGCGCAAATGGCCGGCCTCGCGCGCCGGGCGGTAGATCGAGTCGTTCGGGCCGAGCGCGCGCTTGCGTTCCCCGATGCGCATCGCGTGCGCGGCGCGCTCGTTGAGCAATTGCAGCAAGCGCGCGTCAATCTCGTCTATTTGCGCGCGTATCTCGCCCAGTTCTTTGTCCAGTTCTTTGTCAGACAACGTTCGCGTCCCCGCGTCAGGCTTGTTTCTCGAAGTCGCGCATGAAATCGGCCAGCACGGCCGCGCCTTGCACCGGCATGCCATTGTACAGGCTCGCGCGGATGCCGCCGGTGGCGCGGTGCCCGCGCAGACCCAGAAGACCCTGGGCCTCGGCCGCGCGCACAAAACGCGCCTCCAGCTCGCGCGGGCGGATGCGGAAAAAGACGTTGGTGCGCGAACGATATTGCGGCGCCACCGGGGCTTCGTAGATCGCCGATTGATCCATGCATTCGTAGAGCAGCGACGAACGCTGCACGCTGCGGCGGTACATCTCGGCGACGCCGCCCTCGCGCCGCGTCCACTCGAGCACCAGATCGCACACGTACCACGCGAAAACCGGGGGCGTGTTGAAGCGGGAATCCATCTTGTCCTGCAACTCGTAATTATACAAAGACGGCGTATCGTCGCGCGCGCCGCCGAACACGTCGCGCGCGACGATGACGACGGCGACGCCGGCGATGCCGGCGTTCTTCTGGGCGCCGGCGTAAATCAGGCGGTGGCGCGCGACGTTCAGCGGGGTGCTCAGGAAGTTCGACGTCGCGTCGGCGACCAGGCTGCCGTCGTCAATTTCGCGGTCGGCGAAAAACTCGAAGCCGGTCAGCGTTTCGTTTGCGACGTAATGGCGGTAGGCGGGCGCGGGCGTATTGCGCCAGCGCGCGGGCGGCGGCAGCGACAGCAGCCCGTCTTCGTTCGGCGCGACCGCGGCCGGGACGTGGACGCGGGTATAGCGGCCGGCCTCGGCCATCGCGCATTGCGACCAATAGCCGGTGTCGAAATAATCGGCGGAGGCGGCGCCGAGATTGAGCGCCAGCGCGGCGTATTGCGCGCGCGCGCCACCCGGCAGAAACAACACCGCGTAATCGTCCGGAACCTCGAGCAACGCGCGCAGATTGGCCTGCGAACGCGCCGCAATATCGTCGAACCAGGCGGTGCGGTGCCCCATCTCGAGCACCGATACCGGACGCTCCTCGGCCAGCTCGGCGCGCACCTGCTCCAACACCGGCGCCGGCAATATCGCCGGCCCCGGCGCGTAGTTATATACCGTGGACGTCACCGCACGGGCGCAAGCAACCCCTTTTCAGTCGGTGGCGGCGGCGTCAGCGGTGACGGTACCGTCGCCGTCGGCGGAGTCGTCGGTCGCCGTCTCCACGCGCACCACTTCGGACAGGCGTTCGGCTTTGTCGAGACGAATCAGGCGCACTCCCATGGTATTGCGCCCGACGATGGAAATCTGCCCGGCCTCGGTGCGCACCAGGGTGCCGCCGTCGGTGATCAACATGACCTCGTCTTCCTCGCCGACTATCGTCGCGCCGACGATTTTGCCGTTGCGCTCATCGGTGCGGATTGCGATAACGCCGTAGCCGCCGCGCTTTCTGCGCGGGAATTCGCGCGCGCGGGTGCGTTTGCCGTAGCCGTTCTCGGTCGCGACCAATATGCACGACTCCTCGCTCGCCGGCGGCAGGCAGATCAGCGAGATGGCCTTGGCGCCCTCGCGCAGACGGATGCCGCGCACGCCCTGCGCGCTCCTGCCGAGCGAGCGCAACTCGGACTCGGCGAAGCGCACCGAACGCCCGGTGTCGCTGAACAGCATGACGTCGTGCCCGCCGTCGGTGATGCACGCGCCGATCATCTGGTCGCCGGGGCGCAGCGTGATCGCGCGGATGCCGATGCTGCGCGGCCTCGAAAAACCGGCCAGCGGGGTGCGCTTGACGACGCCGGAACTGGTCGCCATCAACACGTGCAGGTCCTCGGAATACTCGCGCACCGGCAGCACCGTGGTGATGCGCTCCCCTTCCTCGAGCGGAAACAGGTTGACGAGCGGGCGCCCGCGCGCGGCGCGCCCGGCGCGCGGCAGGCGATAGACCTTGAGCCAGTATATTTTGCCGGCGCTTGAGAAGCACAGCAGCGTGTCGTGGGTGTTGGCGATGAACAGGTTGTCTATGAAGTCCTCTTCGCGCACCGCGGTCGCGGCCTTGCCCTTGCCGCCGCGGCGTTGCAGACGGTATTCGTCCATGCTCTGCGACTTGGCGTAGCCGGCGTGGGAAATCGTGATGACGACCTCCTCCTCGTTGATGAAGTCCTCGTCGCTCATCTCGGTCGCCTCGTCGGAGATCTCGGTGCGGCGCCCGTCGCCGTAGGCGTCGCGGATCTCGGCCAACTCCTCGCGGATGACCTCCATCAGGCGGTCGGGTTCCGACAGGATCTCTATCAGCTCGAAGATGCGCTTCAGCAGCGCCTCGTAATCAGAGACGATTTTGTCCTGCTCGAGCGCGGTCAGGCGGTGCAGCCGCAGATCGAGGATCGCCTGCGCCTGCGTCGCCGACAGACGGTAGCCGGCATCGGCGAGACCGAACTCGGCGGCGAGATTTTCCGGGCGCGACGCACCGGCGTCGGCGCGCTCGAGCATCGCGGTGACGACACCCGGTTTCCAGACGCGCTCCACCAACGCCGCTTTGGCCACGGCCGGGGTTTTCGACGCCTTGATCAGCGCGATGACCTCGTCTATGTTGGCGAGCGCGACCGCCTGCCCCTCGAGCAAGTGCGCCTTCTCGCGCGCCTTGCGCAGCTCGAACACCGTGCGCCGCGTGACGACGTCGCGACGGTGGCGCAGGAAGGCCTCGAGCACCTGTTTCAGGTTCAGCAGCTTCGGCTGGCCGTCGTCGAGCGCGACCACGTTGACGCCGAACGAGGACTGCATCGCCGTGTGTTTGTAAAGATTGTTCAGCACGACGTCGCCGGGTTCGCCGCGCTTGAGTTCGATGACGACGCGCATACCGTCCTTGTCCGATTCGTCGCGCAGCGCGGCGATGCCGGCGACGCGCTTTTCCTTGACCAGTCCGGCGATCTTTTCGAGCAGGCGCGCCTTGTTGACCATGTACGGCAGTTCGGTTGCGACTATCGTCTCGCGGTCGGCCTTGTCGTCGCGATCCACGTGGCAGCGCGCGCGCACGACGACGCGCCCGCGCCCGGTGTGGTACGCGTCGCGGATGCCGCGCCGCCCCATGATGATGCCGGCGGTCGGAAAATCCGGCCCCGGCAAATGCTCGATCAGACCGCCAATCGAGATCTCCGGATCGTCGGCCAGCGCGAGCGCCGCGTCCACTACCTCGCCCAGGTTGTGCGGCGGGACGTTCGTCGCCATGCCGACCGCGATTCCGGAGGAACCGTTGACCAACAGGTTCGGCACGCGCGTCGGCAGCACCGACGGCTCGTGCTCGGAATTGTCGTAGTTGGGGACAAAATCCACCGTCTCCTTGTCGAGATCGGCGAGCAGTTCGTGCGCGATCTTCGACATGCGCACCTCGGTGTAGCGCATCGCCGCCGGCGCGTCGCCGTCCACCGAACCGAAGTTGCCCTGCCCGTCCACCAACATGTAGCGCAGCGAGAACGGCTGCGCCATGCGCACGATGGTGTCATAGACCGCGACGTCGCCGTGCGGGTGGTATTTGCCGATGACGTCGCCGACGATGCGCGCCGACTTCTTGTACGGCTTGTTCCAGTCGTTGCCGAGTTCGCGCATCGCGTAGAGCACGCGCCGATGCACCGGCTTGAGGCCGTCGCGGACGTCCGGCAGGGCGCGGCCTATGATGACGCTCATCGCGTAGTCCAGATAGGACTTGCGCATCTCGTCCTCGAGATTGACCGCCAGGACTTCCTTTGCGAAATCAGTCATGAAAGGGGCTTAAGAAAACAAACAAATTGAAGCGGGAGCACCGCGGAAATATCCCGCGAAGCAGACCCTCGCGCAGCGTCGCCGGAGAATGATTTATTGTAGCATGAAAGAGGGCGAAAACAGCCCCCAAATCCATCAGCGGCGCGCCTGAACCTCTTTATATTTGCGAGGGTATGGCCGCTTGCTCATGCCAAAGCGAGTGCCCGTTGCTCCTCGTCTCTCATCGCTGCGATCCTGCGCGTATCTCGCTCCAATCGCTTTGTCAGGGTCGGGGACAAATACAGCGACTCGATTGTCTCGGCACGGCCTCCTGACAACGTTGCCTGACTCGATCTGCCCACATGGATACGAAGGTGCCGTAGCGACAGGGAACGCGGCAATGTTTTTCCATGAATCTTTGTTCCGGTGGCGCCGTCGTAACTGACAATGTAGGAAAGACGCCTCTCGTTCATTTCCGACAGCGCGCCGACAAAATCATCGTACGCCAGTCCGTTACAGTAGCGATGATCCCTCGTGAAGGACGTGCCCTGGTACGGAGGATCCATGTAGATCAAATCTTTGCCTCCTGCTTTCTTTACGACTTCACGAAAATCCGCGGCGAAGGTGATGGTCTTGCCGGCAAGCAGACCGGACACGCTGAAAATATTTTTCCTCATGGTGGCGGGGCGCATGCCCAATCGCCTGTTGTCGGCACTCTGGTTGAACGATCCGTCGGCACTGTATCGGACCGACCCTTTCACAATACGCGCAAGCAGATAAAGCAAATGATGCGGAAGATGAGTGGCATTGAACTCATCGCGGACACGGAAAAAATACCCCTTGCTATCGGGAAGTTGCCCGTTCCATAGATTCTCGTATTCGTCGGCCAACCGCGCCGGCCTTTCCAGAATCTCCCGCCAAAGACCCATCAGCGGTGCGTTCAGGTCATTCAGTATGAACCTCTCGGCCAATCCGTGCGCGGCGGCAGCAATAGAAACCGCGCCAGCCCCGCAAAAAGGCTCGATAAGACGGCAAACATCGTTCGGAAAACAGCGCAGAATATGCCTGGCAATACCACGCTTGCTACCCTGATATGGAAATGGATGCGGAACGCTTCTACCCATGGCTCAAACTCTCAAGGCCGCCTGCTCCGGTTCGAGATTTCCCATTAGTTCCCTCTCGAAAGGATTGCCGTTCTGCCATCCTTCTTTGCCGATCTCATAATATCTTTCGATCCTGCGAATCATGATCTCGGCATAGACGGGATCGACGTCGCATATGAAACACCTGCGTTTGTGTTTGGCAGCCGCGACCAGGGTGGTTCCCGAGTGGCCGAAGAAGTCTGTGACGAGTTCGCCCTCGTGAGAACTGGCCAGGATCAGCCTTTCTATGCATTTCAGGGGCTTTTGGGCGTAGCACCCGTTCACGTTCTCCCGCATGCGATAGAAAATCTGCTGAATATCCACCCAGACGTTACCCGGCCGGATATTCTCGGACTTGCTTCGTTCGAGGTTTTCCGTCTTCCTTCCATTTACTTCCTTGTAGTAGCCGCGCAGGATTTTGGGAATATCGGTGTATTGCACGTAAAATGCCGGCTTTCCTTTTACATAATAGAGACACTCCTGCCTTACCGACATCCAGTTGTGTTGTGTGCCGTATCCTCTCTGATTGCGCATCGTGATAAAAGACCGGCTCTTCAGGGATGGAAAATCGCGCATCATGATCATGAAGTCGGGCAACGGTTGAAAAGCGTTTTCCTGGTCGGCGCCCAGCCAGACGTACAGCGCGGAATTATCGCAAAGAATCCGCTCGGTAACGCCCATCCACCGTCTGCACCAGCCGACAAACTCTTGAACGGAACGCTTCTCGAACGCCGCCAGGTTATACGGGGGATCCTGGATCGAGAGAGTCGCCTTCTCCCCTGCCATAAGCAAACTGATGTCCGCTTCAGAGGTGGCGTCGAGACAGCCGACACGATGCCCTCGAACAGGGTCTTCCCACACATCTCCTCTTTTGAGGCGACAGAAAGGAAGCAGCCGCCTGCGGGCGTCGGAATTCCCGTCCAGCCGTTCCAGCGGGCAATTTTTCATTCGTTAAAACCCAGTGATAATGCGTGTTGTGGGATCGTTCCAACTCCAGGCGCAATTTTCATTTTATCACCGACTTGCGGCTGATTTTCCGTGGCCGCAAAACTCCTCCGACACCGATACCCGCCCTTTTCCGCAGTCCACCGGGTTCGCCTCATTACCCTATGCGGGCTTTTCGGAGGTTCTGATGCTTTGGAAGAAGTGATAGCACACGAACAGCAGAATCAGGCTCAGCGGGAAAGTTACGACGATGACGAACAACTCCAGAGACTTCACGCCGCCGGTGAAAAGCAGCAGCGCGGCGACGGCGCCTTCCAGAACCGCCCAGTAGATTTTTTGGCCGGGGCTGGGGCGTGCGCGGCCTCGGGCGATTTGATCGACTACGTAGGAGGCGGAATCCGACGAGGTCACAAAAAATATGACTATCGCCGCCACGGTGACGAGGGAGACCGCCTGCGCGAACGGGAAATACTCGAAAAACTTGAACACGACGAGCGCGTACTCGGTCTTCAAAAATGGCCGAAGGTCCATAGCTTCCTGCACGTGGTGGTGAATCGCGGTGCCGCCGAAAACCGCGAACCACAGAAAGGTGAGCAACACCGGGACGAACAAAGCGCCGGCGACGAACTCCCGGATGGTGCGCCCCTCGGAAATGCGTGCGATAAAACTGCCGACGAAGGGCGCCCACGCGATCCACCACGCCCAATAGAGTATCGTCCAGCCGGAACGCCACTGCGAATCTCCCAGCGTTTCCAACCAAGTCATGCTTGCTATCAGGTTTTGAAAATAAGCGCCGGTATGCTCGATGAGGGAATTGAGAAGGAAACTCGTCGGCCCCAGGAACAGGACGAAGCCGATCAGAAACAGGCACAACACGACGTTCAGCTCGCTCAGACGACGTATCCCCCGATCCAGACCGGACAGCACGGAAGCCGTGGCCAGGCCGGTTATCACCGCAATCACAAGCCCCTGCATCGGCGCGGACACCGGCAGCCCGAACAGTTCGTGCAACCCGCCGTTGATCTGCAAGGCCCCCCGCCCCAAAGAGGTCGCGACGCCGAACAGGATGGCCACGATTGCCAGAACGTCTATCAGGTCGCCGGCCTTTCCGCCGGCCCGCCGGCTGAAGGTCGCGGGCAGCATCGAGGAAAAGCGAAAGGCCCGCCCTTTGTGAAAACAGAGATAGGCCATGGCCAAGCCCACAAAGGTATAGACCGCCCAACCGGAAAAGCCCCAGTGCAAAAAGGTGAGCCGGAAGGACAATTCCAGGGCCTGTGGCGTCGCGCCCTCCCCGACCGGGGGATAGAAGTAATGGTGGAGCGGTTCGTACACTCCCGAAAACAACAGGCCGGTTCCCATACCCGCGCTGAAAAGCATGGACAGCCAGGTGGCGAGGCTGTAGCGAGGCCTTGCGTTTTGATCCCGGCCCAGACGAACTTTTGCATAGCGGCCGAATATCAGATACAGGCAGACGAGAAACAGCAGAAAAATGACCAGGACGTAGAACCAGGATACATTCAGAACAAAAGTATCCCGCGCCCAGGAAAGAAACCGGGAAAAGGAGTCCCGGGCGAACAGGGAACAAAGCAGAATAAAGAAAATCAGCAGGCTGGAACCGACGAACACGGGTGTAACGGCCGGCTTTTTCATGACGAGCCTCCGTGAACCGCGCGCCATTCGCCACGCAAATCCCCACTTGAGAGAAACCCGGAAACGAGGAACGGCAAAAAGCGGGTGGCGGCGGCCAAGGCCGAACCCGAAGCCAGACGCAAAGCCGGGTCAGGGGCGGGCGAAAATATCAGAACGCGCCAAATCCGAACGAAAGGCTGTAGCCCAGGTGCAACCCCCATTCGTCCACGTCGAACTCGTAATCAAGGGCCGGCATGGTCGGCGCCGAAAAAGAAAGCCTCGTTATGTCGCATAAAATTGCCTCCTCGCGCTTTCCGAAAAAATTCCTCACATATTATTAACCGAAGCCCGAGCGCGGTCAATAACAGACTCCATGCGGTCAGGTTGTCACCGCCTTCATTTCTTTGCCTATGAGCGTGATCAAGTCATCCAACTCCAAAACACTAAGCTCCTGCCACGCGCTCCTGATCCCGAGAAGCTTTATCAACTTGCGCAATTCCTTGCCTTGGAAAATCGGGCTATCAGGTCTCGAATCTTTTTGGGCGATGAGACATACCACCAAGGCGTCGCGGACTTTCCCGTCGCCCACGACCGAGTTTCTGGAAACAATCTGGGAAACGATTTCTTCCCAATACCCCTGGCTCAGCCTGAGTATCCCGAGAACGTCCTCCCGGGAAACACCAGCATTCGAACAAATTTCCGCGACGGCACGTTCACGCCACCAGGCGCGGCCGAACGGGCAATCCACGTAAGGACTTCGGTTGCCTCGCGCTTCGCGCAACCCGCTCATCCGCCGGAGAATTGTGCGCACACAAGCATCAACGGCCTTGTCAGATGCCTCCGAGCGAGCAGGTTCAAGAACCCGCTCGATCCGTTCGAGTCCGCCGGCCTGTGCACCCCCGTTCGCGGCCAGATAACTTGCCTCTATGCGCTTGCCTTCGATATGACGGAAGGTGACTTCGGCCCAGAACGTAGTGCGACATGCGACCGCCGGCGTTATTCCCCTCCAGGTCGAATACAGGGCGTGCTCGGTGTCGGGTGGCGGTTCCTTGTATTCATGCTCGGTCAGTGAGTTTCCGTAAATCGGAAAATCGTCACCTTTTACCCTGGCGACCTTGTCTTGCACGAACGCGAGAAAGGCGGCACTTTGACGGGCCGCTCGCAAAAAATCACGTTGGAACCTGGAACCCTTCTCTGCAAGCAATGACCTCCGAAAGGAAGTATAAGTGCCGTCATCAAATTGGTGAGGATTCACGCGGGATCACCCTCTACTTTGGGGACGACGTGGGGCTGAAGGGCGGTTGCGACTTTTTCAGGGACGAAACTGTCGTCATCCCAAATTGGCAATCCGCGATTTTCCAGATCCGAGGCCAAAGCCACCAGATTTTTGTGGCAACGCCATCCTTCCTCTCCATCACCTTCCTCTTTCCCGTATTCCTTTGCCAACAACTCAAGACAACGGCTCACGACGTGGGTAAAAATGCTGTTTCGGTGCAGACGACGCTCTTCACCACCCCAACGCTGGAGAAAATCATGAAGGTCGGCGGCGACGTGCACGGTGAAATAAAACCCATCTTCGGAACCAAGCTCCACGAATAGTCGCCCCGACTTAAGCTCGGGATCCCGAATAACGGACAGGAGACTCTGAAGCGATGAAGACGTTCGGAAGAACGATCCCAAGGCAATTTTTGCCCCTGCTTCAAAAATGACGTTGCGCCCGAACCATGCTTCGCCAACGCCGTCGTCAGAAGACAAATCGCATTGCAATCGCTCAAGACACACGACCACAGGATGCAAAATCGCTGGTTCCCCGACAATGTCCTTGTTCCACTCGATCCGCTGCTCGGTGTCTTCCGACCGGTGCACACGCCGGTAACTGGTAATCGGTATGGATACCGAACAGGCACAGGCGGCGCGCTTCTCCTCGATGAGTCGGGTGATGAGAGGAGCACCGTTGAGCACGTGCCACACCGTCGCCGAACATCCGTCGGCACTCATCTCGACCTTCGGCGAGTATTTCCCTTGCGGAAACGACAGGTTGCCCTCCTGAAGCACCGGATAGGGAAATATCCGCACCAGATCGCTGCCGCTCATTGGCCTGGCTCCTGCGGCCCGGCGTCGCCCGCCACACGCCTGTGACGCAACACTTCGATCTGAAGGACGACGGGCTGATCGTCCGGCACCGAAACGTCGGCGGGAATTGCATAGTCCGCCTCGACGACGTAACGCTGCCCGGCCGTGAGATTGCCGAGTTTCAAGCCGAGAACCCTGTGATCATCGTCGTACATCAACTGCTCTTCCGGGGCGCTCACGCCGCCGAGTTTCGCATCTGACAGCACCATATAGGACTCACGACCAGCACCATCACAGGTAACATCCAGATTTTCGTCCAATGCGATTCTGAACTCGCTATTGGCGCAATCCTCCGACGGAATAATCTCCACTCTGCACGAACGAGGCCCCGTCGGAACCGGCAATGCTTCAAACGCCAGCGGCTTTCCCGCGCCCCGACGCTTTCTCACAGTATCGTCGGGCGTTATTCTCCTCCCTTCCCCAACTCTTATCCTGGGATTGTCACCAGTGCCGTGTTGGCTGGGGCGAGGACTCCGTACAGGCGTCGCGGTTCCTGTATATGCAGGTCTCATCCCTCCCTGCTCTACACCATGAGTACCCACGACAAATATGTCGTCGGGTCGAAACTGTTCTGCTTCGATACGGGGAACTTCTTTTTTCAAGCGCTCTCTGATTTCAGTGAACACCCTTCGTAGCTTCTTTCTTCTTTCGGCAGGTTCGAGATATTTCAGCGGCAAAGAATTGTGCAGAGGGCCTTCCGCATCCCGCACGAGGTCGTGCAAGTCACAGCCGGCGTCGAGCAGTACCAGGCAGTGGAACGCCTGACAACCGGAGAATTGATTGCGGAAAACTGGCAACTCGTTGGTAATCCACATGCCGTTGCGACACAAATCGGCACGAGTGCCGTCGTCGGCAGAACATCTCAGCAGCAATGTGACAAGGCCTGCCTGGGTCTCCAATTCTATCCGGCGGCCCTTTTTCAGCGTTTGAAAAGCTTCATAAGCGCGACTTCCGGACAAAAAGGAATTTCCTCTCTTTTTCTCCTTGTGCGTTTCGAGAACGGCAGCCAGCGAATTATGGTCTAATACCTTGGCCTCAGACAGACCGTCTTCCTCATAAGAAACCGCGAGGCGTTGCTGTGCAATCGCGACAAAAAAGTTCGTCGCCGCGGCGCTCGATACCAGTTCCCAGAATGATCCGCTATCTTCTCTGAAATGATTGAACGCGGGAATAACGATCACGCTCCCGTGCAACCATTCCTCATGTATCCGTTCCAGCTCGGTATTTATCAGCGAGGGAATTTCATTATTCACGGCGAAAACGTACGGATCGTATAAATCATCCCTCAATTCCTTCACGAAATAACCGTCTTTGCTCAGCCGCCGCCCGTCATCGTCACCCTGGTGAGAAGCCAGAATGGCATGACCACTGCCTATTTTACGGCCGCCCTCGACCACTCCTCCATAGAGGATATAGCGAAGATCGGAAGCCGGAATCGCCACGACGTGGCCATTCCCGAAGGCACCGGTGGCTTGGGCCTCGTTGGCCTTGACGCTCATGCCGTCACCAAGAAGAGCCACCATACGCCGCCCGTCGAGTCCTATGCCATTGTCGGACACTGACAGAACATCACATTCTTCTTTGTCGAGACATGTTTGGATGGCCCGCACGACCGCCTTAGCCTGAGACGGCAGGTCTCCTCCTTTACCACGCAACTTTTTTTGACTTTCAACCGCCTGTTCAAAGGCTGCCCGGTATTCTTTGATTCCCGGAATTTCATCCGTTTTCAGAGGATGCAGCCGGAAGCGGACCCGAGCCGATTTCTCTCCAGCCTCGACCGCGGCGTCCGTGGCGTTTTGCACCAATTCCCGCACCACGGCCTCCGGCCGCAAATCCTGAAAACCCGTAAGCCCGGTAGAAGTAAAACCCGCCGGATCGCCGGGGCCGAATTGCAAAGCAGGCATTTTCCTCATTGTGACTACAGATCCTCCCCTGCACAAAGTCCTCGGAAGGCAGCCATGACCATTTCTGCACGTTTTTGCAGAAAGGATTGATAAGTCTTTGCCAAATCTGCTTTGGCGCTTTTCTTCGCTTTCATAATGACGTCACTCGGAATGTGATGAGATTCGAGCCTGCTCTTAATGGCCTTCTCAGCCTTCGATCCCTTGAGGCCAGACTGCTCGACGCGCTGCATGAGATAGTCCCCGGGCCACTCGTCTCTCCAGCTGATATTTGTTGAAGCCTCCAGCAACATACAATTCAGGGCCAAATTTGGTTCTTCATCTTTTGCATGATCCTTCAGCAATCTGTCGGGGAAAATGTGATGATACTGACGGCTTTGGATATTGTCAGCAGAAATTTTTCCATCGGTTTCCATATCTCTAGCGCCCCCTATGACCGATACTGCCAGAATAGCCCGTTTCAGAATCCCTTTCCTTTTCGGCCAACCTTCCATAAAAAGCGCTTCCTCATCGGGAAGTGGCCTATCGAATACGGTATCCGGACGTCCTGACGGATCAGGAAGAACAGTGAAAGTTTCATTCTCAAGAGCCTCTTTCAGCGCTCTGAAGTCACTCAACAATCGGTCATTCGCTTGTTTGGCATACCAGTCAGTCACAAAAGATCTCCATAGATAACTTCGCACCAGCCGTCTTGCCTTGCCACGCTTATCTCCCTCTTTAGGAATAAATGGGGACAGTGCCGACAATACGCGAAGAGGAACAGTACTCGGCAAGATGCGCGCATCCCAGATATGTTCTTCTCCGAGGGCTTGTGCAGTCCATTTCATGCCTCGGAGGATAGAGTTCCAATTATGTTCCAAAGCCGGTATGACCTTTCGGTAATTTCCATATGTCGGCTTCATTTTCTGCTTAACACAAGCTATCTTAAGTGCCAAATCACCAAGATTATCTTCACCCTCAAGGTTAGCCACCTCAGGGATACGGTTTTTAGCCATATCTACTAAATCCCGTAACGACTGGGATGAATGCCGCCGTTTGGCTGGTGTTGCAGCCTCGAACTGGGCAACTGCAATATCAAATGGATTAAGCCGCACCGATGAAGTATTTGCTTTGATAAAAATATCAATCGCATCATCAGGATCAGTTTCCTGAGGTATACAGAGATATGGCAACTGCGTTGATAAAATCGTCGAATGTATTTTGCCAATAAGGTTGGTTAGGCAACGCTTAGACTCCTCATCTGTGGTCGCTTTACGAACCCAGTCGTGCGCTCGTTCAATTTGCTCCGGCCCCAGATAGGAAATCGGAATACAATGCTTTATGAACTCGGATTCGGGCTTTCCTATCCATTGTAGATTAGTCTTGCCCTTCGCAACACTAACCACTTGTTCAAAATTATAGAGGCCTCCCTCCTCATTCCATTTTGCATAGAACACATAACCCTTATAAGTGCCGTTGAAAGACCTCCAAAGCGCCATGAGGCGTTGTTGACCGTCAAGCAAATGCTCCCGGCAATCCTCGCCGTTATTGACGGCTCCAGCGATTGGGCGCGTCTCGAACGGCTGCTTATCAGGATTCACAGCCAACACGAGGAAAAAACCGAGAGGACGCTTTAGTAGTACCGCTTCGATAAAATCGCCGACAAGAGTATGACCCCATGTCTCATCTCTTTGGAAGCGAGGCAGCCGAACTACACCCCGGCGTACGTCAATCAACCAATCTTTGAGGCTTCTCTGCCTTATCTGTACAGCTTCAGTCTCTTCATCCAGCATAATTCCAACCCGTCAGTTATTCAATCCGTGCAATCGCACGGCAGGACGCTATCGGAAAACTCTGACAGGTTCTGGGGCTTGTGGCCGTTCTGCGCCAGAAGCTTGTATGAAAAGCCGCTTGAGGCGCCGAAGAAGCCTATGAAATCGCCCTTGACCCGGCCTTCTTTCATCGGGCGTTCCTCTGCTTTCAGATCACGACCGTACGTTTCTTCTATGCGTCGCCACCACCCAATATCGCACGGGGTGCCTCTATACTTGTTGCCGTTCACGCTCGATCCGTTCGATCCATTGCCGTTCATTGTGCCGTGCACGTTCTGGAGACCGCGCACCCCCTTGAGAAAACAATAGACGCAGTTCGAGAGATTGGCGTCGTCGGGCAGGCCAAGATTCCAATCCTGACAATTCCAAAACTCTGAAACGTTCTTTTTGGTAACCACCATGTCCGACAAGGGCATATAAACGTGTTCGCCCTCATACCCGTCGGACTCGGCCCCCCTGGCGTTGCGCGCGCGGACTTTTGCGACCCTGTGCATCTCATCATGACGAAGTCCGACAAAGGCGGCATATTCAACGCCGTCATCGCCGAAAACCGCGCCGTTGCCGTAGCTTCTCTCTCGAAGATATTGGCTCCGGACAGGTTCAAACGCCGCCGAAAAATCTGCGAAACGCTGTTCGGCTCTATAGGTGGGACGTGAGCGTAGATAGGCCTTTTTCTCAAGAAGGATTTTGCGCGGGACACCGCCGTTGTGCTTGCGGTGTCGCGCGTACATGGTTTCATCATCCAGGCGGCTTTCCTCTCCGTGATGGCCCAAGCGTTCAATCCCATCTTTGCAGGCGAACCAGTCTCGAAGAAATAATCTCGTCACCCGCAACTTGAGGTTTTTGGTGCAGGTCCTCTGAAACTGGTTCGGGACAAACCCGGCCCAGGAAAGCATCTCCTCGAAGGTCTCGCCTTTCCCGAAGTAGCCATCCGGAACCCTTTTGGAGCATGGCTTCGGTTGCACCAAGCGATAGGATGGCAGGCGCGTCCACTCCCCGTTGCGCGCATCCTCATAGGTCTGAAACTCCAGCCAGAAGAAAGGGATTCCGTAATGCTCCTCCACGATACTTTTGCACAAAGCCGCAAATTGATAAGTCTCCGGATGCTCTGCGGAAGTGTTGTTAAAAACCACAACGTCACCGCGCTCGCGCCGCAACAAGCCGGACTCAAGCAAAACGAACAGCAGCATGCCGCTCGAGCGCCCACCCGAAAACTTCACCACGTGCGGAACATCGGCGTGTATTTTCGCTTCGTAGCGAAACGGGTATTTTCTGCCCAATCCGAAAGTCTTGGGGGTCCTGGAGCGCGCCGAGACAAACAACCTCGGGGTCTTGCGAGGAACGAAGATACGCTTCTTTCTGGAAGGCAACGATTATTCCTCCAATAGCGAATTGGAACCGTCGCGGTTCACCGAACACGAAACACGGTCAAGCGACGATCTTTGTTGATTGTAGCCTACTACAAGCCGATATTCATCAAGAAACCGACGAACGGCAGCCGTGCGCGTGCAGCTCAACGCGCCACGCGCCATTCGATCTGATACACCGCCGGCCAATTCTTGCCGGTTACGAACAGGCGGCGCGTGGCGGCGTCCCAGGCGATGCCGTTGAGGACGCCTGCGTCCACCTCGGCGCGGACTTTCTGCGCGAGGGAGGACAAATCGAGCGCGGCGCGCACGACGCCGTCTTGCGGATTGATTGCGACGATCCGATCCTGTAGATAGACGTTGGCGTAGATGTCGCCCTCGACCCACTCGAGTTCGTTCAGGCGTTTGAGCGGGCGCCCGTTCTCGGTCACGGTCACGCGACGCACGACGCGGAAATCATCGGGCGCACGAAAACTCAAGACCGCCGATCCGTCGCTCATGATCAGGTGACTGCCGTCGTGCGTAAGCCCCCAGCCCTCGCCCCTGTAGGACATCGCGCCGGCGGGTTCGAGCGTGTCGGCGTCGTAGAGCAACACCCGCCCGGCGCGCCACGTCAACTGATACAGGCGCCCGCCGAACAACGCCAGCCCTTCGCCGAACAGATCGCCGGACAGCGCCCGCTCGCGCCGCACCTCGCCTTGCTCAAGGCCGAGAATTGCGACCGACGAGCGGCGGTAGCGCCCGGTGCTTTCGATCAATGCATCGCCGCGCACGATAAGACCCTGTGTGAAGGCGTGGAGACGATGAGGAAAGGTGCCGACGACCCGGAAAGCCGGCGGGTCGGACGAGCGTGTCTCAGTCGCAAGCGACCCCGATGTCGCCAGCAGACACAGTACAATCAGACACTTTCTCATATTAACGCAAGAGTCCGTCGAAGTGCGCCGTTTCCCGGCGCGCCCTTTTTGACGCCGGATCAAGACTTCGATCTATCCGCCGTCGAAATCCGACCCGAGGCCCAAGTATAATTCTTCCATGCTTCCCTCCGAAGTTTCAAGCACGGTGCCGCGATGCGCGCAATCGAAACCCTGATCAGCGCGCGCCACGTGGTGCCGGTCAGGCCGCGCGGCGCGGTGCTGGACGATCACGCGGTGGCGGTGGACAAGGGACACGTCGTCTCGGTGCTGCCGACGCACGAGGCGCTCGACAAGTTCGACGCCGAGGAGCGCATACACCTTGACTCCCATATCCTGCTGCCGGGCCTGATCAACGCCCACACCCACACGCCGATGAGCCTGCTCAAGGGCATCGGCGGCGGCCTGCCGATGCAGCGCTGGCTGCACGAGTGTATCTTTCCTTTGGAACGCGATCTGCTGACGCCGCAATTCGTGCGCGACGGCGCGGAGCTTGCCATCGCCGAGATGATACGCGGCGGCATCACGTGTTTCAGCGACATGTACTACTTTCCAAAAGACGCGATAGACGTCGCCTGCCGCGCGCGCGTCCGCATCTGCTGCGGCCTGGTCGTGCTCGAGTTCGAGACCGCCTATGCCGCCGACGCCGGCGAATACATCCGCAAGGGGCTGGAAATCCACGACCAGTACAAAAACGACGGGCGCGTCCACCTGATGTTCGCGCCGCACGCGCCGTACACGGTATCGGACGAGACCTTCACGCGCATCCGCACCTACAGCGACGAACTCAACCTGCCGGTGCACGTCCACCTGCACGAGACCGCCGACGAGGTGCGCGACGGCGTCGAGAAACACGGCGCGCGCCCGATTGCACGCCTCGAGCGGCTGGGGCTTATCACACCGGCGTTGCGCGCGGTGCACATGACGCAGCTGACCGAAGAGGAAATCGAACTGCTCGCGCGGCGCAACGCGCACGTCGTGCACTGCCCGGAATCGAACATGAAGCTGGCGTCGGGGATCTGCCCGGTGCGTTCGCTGCTGGCGCACGGCGTCAACGTCGCGCTCGGCACCGACGGTTCGGCCAGCAACGACGATCTCGACGTGCTCGGCGAGATGAGAAGCGCCGCGCTGCTGGCCGCCGTCAGCGGCGCGGCGCAGGACGACGCGCGCCCGTTCGACGCCGCCGGCGCGCTCGACATGGCGACGATCAACGGCGCCGAAGCGCTCGGCATAGGCAAAATCGCCGGTTCGATAGAAAAAGGCAAGGCCGCCGATCTCACCGCCGTCGAATGCACCACCATCGAGGCGATCCCGTTGCACGACGTCATCGGCCACCTGGTGTACTCCGCCGGACGCGGCGAAGTCAGCGACGTCTGGATCGGCGGGCAGCGGGTGTTGCGCGAGCGGGTTTTGACTACAATAGACGAACAAGCGCTGTGCTCCGAAACCGAGAAATGGCGGCGCAAAATTGCGGCGCGGTTGGCGGCGAATCACCGTAAGGAAGAGACTGAACCCTCTCCCAGGGAGAGGGTGGAATGAAAATGAACGCGAACGTTGATCCGATGGAACTCGACAAGTTCGAGGCCAACGCGGCGCGCTGGTGGGACGCCGGCGGCGAATACAAGACGCTGCACGACGTCAACCCGCTGCGTCTCGACTACGTCGACGCGCGCGCGCGGCTGCGCGCCAAGGAGGTTGTCGACGTCGGCTGCGGCGGCGGGCTGCTGAGCGAGGCGATGGCGCGACGCGGCGCGCGCGTGACCGGCATAGACCTCGGCCAAGCCGCGATCAAGGTCGCGCAACTGCACCTGCGCGAATCGGGGCTTGACGTCGCCTATCGCCGCACCGCCGCCGAACGGCTGGCGGACGAGCAACCCGAACGATACGACGTCGTCACCTGCATGGAGCTGCTCGAACACGTGCCCGACCCGGCGTCGCTGGTACGCGCCTGCGCGCGCCTCGCAAAACCCGGCGGCGACGTGTTCTTTTCGACCATCAACCGCAATCCGAAATCGTGGCTGCTGGCAATCGTCGGCGCCGAATACGCGCTCGGCCTGCTGCCCAGAGGAACGCACGAATACCGCAAACTGGTGCGCCCCTCGGAACTTGCGGCGTTCGCGCGCGGCGGCGGCCTGGCGGTCAAAGACCTGCGCGGTATGCGCTACAACCCGCTGGCGCGCCGCGCGTCGCTTACCTGCGACGTCGATGTCAACTACCTGGCGCACTGCCGCAAACAGCAGTGACGCGCGCGGTCCTGTTCGACCTCGACGGCACGTTGGCCGACACCGCGCCCGATCTGGCCGCGGCGCTGAACCAACTCCTCAAAGCCGAACATCGCCCCGAAAAGCCGTTCGCACAACTGCGTCGACACGCCTCCTTCGGCGCGCGCGGCATGGTCGGCGCGGGCTTCGGCGAAGACGTAAGCGATACCGAGAGCGAACGCTTGATCAAACGCTTTCTTGCAATCTACAAGGACCACCTGCACGAGCGAACGCGCCTGTTTCCGGGCGCGCGCCAAACGCTGTGGGCGCTGCGACAAAAAGGCACACGCTGGGGAATCGTGACGAACAAGAGCGGCCACCTCGCCGAGCCGCTGCTTCGACACCTGGGGATCTTCGACGACGCCGACTGCCTCGTGTACGGCGATACGACCGCGCGCAAGAAACCGTCGCCGGAACCGTTGCTGCACGCCGCCCGGCAACTCGGCATCAGTGCGCGCGATTGCGTGTACGTCGGCGACAGCCGGCGCGACGTCGAGGCTGCACGCAACGCGAACATGCCGATGCTGGCGGTCTCCTATGGCTACCGCCCGGAGCATGAAGACGTCTTGCAATGGGGCGCCGAAGCCGTGTTGGACGACGTCACCGAACTGATCGCGTGGCTCGATTCCAAACCGCACGCACCGAATCAGGCGCCCGTCCGTTGACGGGATCTTTCCCAGGGACTCACCCAGGGGGTTCATCGCCGGAAAGATGCCACACGGTTCGGTCGTTGTCGCCCTTATAGATAAATAGCAGATTATGATAGAAGTGCATGGCCACGATTTTCTTGTCAAAGTAACTGGGTTCGTAGCCGGACGGCACGGCTTTAAAATCCTTATAGTAGAAGCCATCTAACAGGCTCTTGAAAAAACCCATAGACGTCTTCACGTCGTTTCGGGCGTTCAGGTCAACACCAGGATCAGGATAGTCAGGATAGTACGACGTTTGCAGATCCTCGACAACGTATATGCCCCCGTCGCTCAACTTCGGAAACAAAAAACAAAACGACCGGATGACATCCTCGCTGACGTGGCTGCCGTCATCTATGACGACGTCTATACCCCCTGTCTCAGCAACCACCCGCTCCAAAAAATTTTCCTCCGCCTGGTGCCCCTGAAAAGTTTTGATGCGCGTCTCCTCGAGACGAGACTTGTCATAAATATCTATTCCAAATACGTTGGCGCGCGGGAAATACGTTTTCCACATTCTCAGAGACTCACCACCCGCCAACGAACCCTTGTAACCTCCAACGCCGATTTCCAGCAGATTGAATCTTTTCCTTTTGAATTTTGATAGGTGCAACGCGTAATGATCGATATAGCCCAGCGACAACTTATCAGTTCCATTGATCACAGCCAGCTTGTGCAAATCATTCCGAAACAAAAACCCGAACCGATAGCGATTCTTACGCAACCACCACCACACACGTAGCAACTTTCCCCTGAACGTGATCTTCATTTTGTTAACAAGATTTTCATCCATCACTCGAGACTCTTTTTTTCTAAATCTTCTTCCTGCCAACCTTCGGGAATACATTTTCCCGGGCTGGCGCCGAGATCACGCAGCATTTCGGTCTGGCGGACGAGGTTGCCGCGACCGCTTTTCAGGCGCTTCTCGGCCTGCTCGTATGCGTCGCGCGCGGCGCCGATGCGCTCGCCGACCTTGCCGAAGGACTCGAGAAACCGCGCGACTTTGTCGTAGAGTTCGCCGCCGCGCCGCGCGATCTCGTCGGCGTTGGCGTTGCGCCTCTCGACGCGCCACAGGTTGGCGATGGTGCGCAACGCCAGCAGCAGCGTCGTCGGCGTCGCCACGATGACGCGGCGCTTGATCGCGTATTCGGTGATTTCCAGGTCCTTTTCGACCACGGCCGCAAACGCCGCCTCGATGGGCATGAACATGATGACAAAATCGAGATCGGAGCGGACCGCGTCGGCGTAGCCCTTTTCGCCGAGGCTCGCGACGTGGCGGCGCACGGCCTGCACGTGCCGCTGCAACGCCTGCTCGCGGACTTCCTCATCGTCGGCGTTGACGTACTCGATAAAGGCCACCAGCGACACCTTCGAGTCTATGATGACGCGCTCGTCCGACGACGGCATGTTGATGACCACGTCGGGGCGCAGGCGGGCGCCGTCGTCGCCGGTGAACGATCGCTGGCGCTGATACTCGTGTCCCTCCCGCAGGCCCGAGCCCTCCAGGATGGTCTCAAGCACGCTCTCGCCCCACGCGCCCTGCTTCTGCTTCTCGCCCTTCAGCGCGCGCGTCAGGTCGCTCGCGTCGCGTGAGATTTCGAGCGCCGCCTGGTTCAGCTGGTTGAACTGGGTGAGCAGGTTCTGGCGTTCCTTGGCGGTCTCGGTCTTCAGCGTCTCGAACGAGTCCTTGAAATCGCGGATGTCTTTCTTGAGCGGCTCGATCAGGTGGCCCATCTGCTCGCGGTTGGTCTGCTTGAAGCGATCCCCCTGGTGCTGCAACGCCTCCTGCGTCAGCTGCTTGACCGCGTCCTTCATGCGCTCCTCGAATTGGCCCTGTTCGCGGAGGCGTTCGCCCAGATGGGCGGTGCGGCTTTCGAGTTCGGCCTCGAGACGGGCGATCTTCGCAATCCGTCCGCGTTCGGTTTCCTCGGCCGCGCGCAACTTCTCCTCCAGGCCGGCGATGCGCGAATCGCGTTGCGCGACCGTGGCGACGGCGCCGTCGGCGCGCGATTTCTCGCCGGCAAGCCGCCGCGCAAAGAAGACCCCGCCGCCGGCCAGCGCAAGCAACAGGAGTATTGCCAACACTTCCATCGCGCTACTCCGGCGTCGAAGAAGCGGCGCCGGGCGCATGCCTCATCTGCGGGAACAGGATCACATCGCGGATCGAGGCGGCACCGGTCAGCAGCATGACCAGGCGATCTATGCCGAGGCCCTCGCCGGCGGTCGGCGGCAGACCGTACTCGAGCGCCTCGATATAGTCGGCGTCGTAATGCATCGCCTCGTCGTCGCCGCCGGCGCGTTCCTCGGCCTGCTCGCGGAAACGCCGCCGCTGGTCGTCGGCGTCGTTCAACTCCGAAAAGCCGTTGGCGATCTCAAGACCGGCGGCGTACAACTCGAAGCGGTCGGCCACTTGCGGGTCGTCGTCGCTGCGGCGCGCAAGCGGCGACACCTCGGTCGGAAAAGCGGTGACGAAGGTCGGCTGCTCAAGACGCGCCTCGACGGTTTTCTCGAACAACTCCAGTTTGCATTTGCCGAGACCCGCGCCGGGCGGCAGTTCGACGCCGGCGGCGGCGGCGCATTCGGCGACGCGCGCCGGGTCGCGCAGCGCGACGGCGTCGAGCGCCGGGTTGTGGCGCAGCAGCGCGTCGTCGAAACACAGGCGCTCGAACGCGCCGGAGAAATCGAGACGCAGTCCGCCGAACTCGACCTCGCACCCGCCGCAGACCCGCTCGCAAACCGCGCGCAGCAATTCCTCGGTCAGGCGCATCAGGTCGCGGTAATCGCTGTACGCCTGATAGAACTCGAGCATCGTGAACTCCGGATTGTGCCTGGCCGAGACGCCCTCGTTGCGGAAGTTGCGGTTGATCTCGTATACCTTCTCGAAGCCGCCGACGACGAGCCGCTTCAGATACAGCTCAGGTGCCACGCGCAGATACAGCGCGCGGTCGAGCGCGTGATGACGGGTGACGAAGGGCCGCGCCGCGGCGCCGCCCGGCAGCGGTTGCATCATCGGCGTCTCGACCTCGAGAAAACCGCGCCGGTTCAGGTCGTCGCGGATCGCGGCGACGATGGCCGAGCGCTTCTCGAACACCGTCCTGCTGTCGCGGTTTGCGATCAGGTCGAGGTAGCGCTTGCGGTGGCGCGTCTCGACGTCGGCCAGGCCGTGGAACTTTTCCGGCGGCGGGTGCAGCGACTTGACCAGCAGGCGCAGGCGTTCGACCTTGACGCTCAACTCGCCGGTATTCGTCTTGGCGACGAAGCCCGCGGCGCCGACAATGTCGCCGGCGTCGAGCGTCTTGAAACGCCGGTAGTCGTCGTCGTCCACGACGCCGGTCACCAACATCAACTGGCCGTCGCCGCTGGTATCGCGCAGCGTCGCAAAACTGGTCTTGCCCATCACGCGCTTGGCGACGATACGCCCGGCGACGCGCACGCGGCGCTTCGCGTCCGCCAACGCCCCGCGGTCGAGCGCGTCAAAACGGCGGCGCAGCTCGGCGAACGTGCAGTCGCGGCGAAAGTCGTTCGGATAGGCGGCGCCTTCGGCGCGCCATGCGGCCAGCTTGCGGCGGCGCTCGGCGGACAACTTGTCGCGCTCGCTGCCCATCGCTCACACGCCCTGCTTCAGGCTCTGCTCGATGAACGGCGTGATGGCGCCGTCTAGCACCGCCTGCGTATTGCTGGTCTCGTAGCCGGTGCGCAAATCCTTGATACGCGACTGGTCGAGCACGTAGGAACGGATCTGGTTGCCCCAGGCGATGTCGGCCTTGCCCTCCTCGACCGACTCCTGCTCGCCCTGCTTCCTGCGCATCTCCAGTTCGTAGAGCTTGGCCTTCAGCTGCCTCATCGCCATGTCCTTGTTCTTGTGCTGCGAGCGGTCGTTCTGGCACTGCACGACGACGCCGGTCGGCAGATGCGTAAGACGCACCGCCGATTCGGTCTTGTTGACGTGCTGGCCGCCGGCGCCGCTGGCGCGGTACACGTCCACGCGCAAGTCCGCCGGGTTGATCTCGATTTCGATCTCGTCGTTGATCTCGGGGGCGACGAAGACCGCGGCGAAAGAAGTGTGGCGACGGTTGCCGGAATCGAACGGCGACTTGCGCACCAGGCGGTGGATGCCGGTCTCGGTGCGCAACCAGCCGTAGGCGTAGTCGCCGCGCGCGTTGACGGTGGCGCTCTTGATGCCGGCGACCTCGCCGGCGGATACCTCGATGACCTCGGCCTCGAACCCCCTGGCCTCGGCCCAGCGCAAATACATCCTGAGCAGCATCTCGGCCCAGTCCTGGGCCTCGGTGCCGCCCGAACCGGCGGTGACGTCGAGAAAAGCGTTGTTCGGGTCGGTCTCGTGCGAGAACATCCGCCGGAACTCCAGGTCGGCGATCTCGCCGGCCAACTTGCCGACGTCGTCCTCGATCAGCGCGACGGTGTCGGCGTCGCGCTCTTCCTCGGCCAGCGCGAGCAGCGCGCCGCTGTCATCCAGGCGTTTTGCGAGCGAATCGAGAGCGTCCAAGGTGCGCCCCAAGGCGGCGCGCTCCTTGCCCAGCCGTTGCGCGCGCGCCGCTTCCTTCCATACTTCGGGGTCCTCCAACTCGCGCAGCACCTCGGCGTAGCGCGCGCGCTTGCCGTCGTAGTCAAAGATACCCCCTAAGCGCGACAGTGCGCTCGGCCAAGTCCTGGAGGGTTTGTTTGATCGGATTGGTTTCCATGACCGAAAAAATAAGAAAATTATACCAAGTTCTTGCTCCACCCTCTCCTAGGGGGAGAGGGTTACATTATGGGCCTGTGGCCATCCTCTTCCAGAGGGAGCGGGTTTCATCAGGTGATGATTTCGCCGGCGAGCAACTCGAGGGCCTTGTCGCGTTCGTCCACGGCCATCGCGACCGTCGAGTAATTGTTGCGGCGATTGAGAATATGGACGCTGCGGATGTTGACGTTGGCGCGCTTCAAACGTTCCGAGACCTTGGCCAGCGCGCCCGGTTCGTCGCGCAGTCTCAAAATCAGCGCGTCGTCGGCGACCGCCTTGTACGACGCCTGCCTCAGCACGTGCAGCGCCTCGTCCGACTGGTCGGTGGTCAAAACGATCATGCCGTGGTCGCCGTGGCTGTCGGCGTCCAAGGTCTCTATGTTGATGCCGTTGTCGGCCAGCAGGCGGCTGAGGTCGGCGATGACGCCGACTTCGTCTCCGGCCACGATGACAATGCGTTTCATAAGCGCTTCCCGATCCGTTCCCGCCAAGCCGTCGTCAAGCCGCCTCGTCGACCCGCGCACGCGCGCAGTCGGCGACCAGCGCGTCCACCGTCTCGCGCGTTACGTGCGGCATCGTGATGACGTGCGCAATGTCCTTGTAGAGCGCGATCTGCCATTTGCGCGTGACGCTTGCGGGCGGTCTCGGAAAAACCACGGTCACCGAATTCTTGTGGCGCCACGCCGCAATGCCCTCGCGGTTGAAACGCGCCACCGCGTATTCCGCGACTTCGAGCATGGCCGCGACTATCTGCCGGAAACCGTCCAGGCCGACGCGCTGGAACGCGTACCATAACAGCAGGGGCGTAAAGGCGTTGCGCGAGCCGGCCAGCGTCGTATCGAGCACGCCGACGTATTCGACGGCGCGCGATACGCGCGCGACGTAATCGCGCCGCGCGAGCACGATGCCGCACGGCAGCGGCGCGCCGATCAGCTTGTGGCCGCTGACGGCGATGCTGTGGTAGCCGTCCTCGAAGCGGTACGGCTGCGGCTCCTCGACGAACGGCAGGATCATGCCCGAAAGCGCGGCGTCGGCGTGGACGTAATAGTCGCGGATCGCAAGATCATCGAAGATGCCGCGGATGACGTGCAGATCGTCCACCGCGCCCTTCATCGTCGTGCCGATATTGGCGAGCACAATCGCCGGCACGTCGCGGTGAATGCGCAGCGTCTCGCGCAGGTCGTCGTAGTCCATCTCGCCGTCGCCGCGGCTCTTGATCATGATGTTGCGCGCGTGCAGCACGTGCATCGTCTTGAGCACACTGTAGTGCGTGTCCTCGGAAAAATAAAAGAGGCCGTTCGGATACAGTTCGCGCGCGAGGTAGAGGCCGTACATGTTGCCCTCGGTGCCGCCGTGGGTGACGTAGCCCCAGCAGTGTTGTGGCGAAAACCCCGTCAGCCGCGCGAACGTGGCGACCACCTCGCGCTCGAACTCGTGCGTGTTGCTCCAGTAGTTGCTGTCGTGGAACGGATCGCCGACGTTGTTCATCGAACGCCGGAGAAACGGCAGCAGCTCGGAATAATCGAACGCCTGGTTGCACGGATAGCCGACCTGGGTGCGGGCGCTCGCGTCCAGGCCGCGGCGGAGATCGTCGAGGCGTCGTCGGACATTGTCGCTCTGGCCGTCCATCGCGGGTATTGTAGCGCTATTGTAAAGCCCCTATACAGCCCCATGCCCTTCGCGCGCGTCTCCCGCGGGCGGCGCCAGAGGGAAAACTTCCGCGACCCGCCAGTCCGCCGGCGCACCACCCGCGCCCATCTCGACCAACGCCGCGCACGGCAGCCGGAAAGGCGCGCGGGAGGGCGCGCCGACGGTGGCGACGGCGCGCCGTTTTGCGGCGGCGTCGTAACGCCCGTAGAGCAGGCTTAGGTGCGGCAGGTAGGCACCGCCGGCGCGCTTGAAAATTCTTTCCGCGCGCCGGCGCGCCGCGAGCAACTCCGGCGTTTTCTCCAACTCGACGAACACGCAGCGGTAATACTCGTCAAGGCAGGCAATCGCGCGCGGACGCGCTATAAGCGGCGGCGAGGACTGCGCCCATTCGCGCGCGGCGGCAAGGGCCTGCGACGGCGGTGCGGCGATACCCCCCAGCAGCGTCACGTGCGGCTCGAATACGGGCGCGTCGAAAGCCGCGGCGAGGCGCCGGATCAACGCGCGCCACGCCGCACTCTCGCGCGGCGGCGGCAGCAACCACAACGAATAATCGCGCATCACCTTATAACTTATAATGAGAACCGCGCCAGGCGCCCGCCGGTTTCTTTCCATGCCCGACCCGTCCGAAAAACCCGAACACCTGCTGTTTCTGACCGGCAAGCTCGCCCGCCTGAGCCTGCTCAAGGTGCTCGACGAGATACGGCCCGACGGATGTACCTACACTGTACACGAGTTGGGCTTAAGCGTCGCCGCGCTGATGACCACCGAGCTGATCGAGCGCCGCCTTGGCGACACCTTCGACACCTTCGGCGCCGACCGCGTCGTGCTGCCGGGCCGCTTTCGCGGCGACCTCGACAGGCTGACGGCGCGCTTCGGCGTGCCGTTCGAGCGCGGGCCGGAGGAGTTGAAGGACCTGCCGGCGTTCTTCGGCAAGGGCGCCAGGAAACGAACGCTCGACCGCTACGACGTGCGCATCTTCGGCGAGATCGTGGACGCGCCGAACTTGGCGCCCGAGCAGATCGTAGAGATCGCGCGCCGCCAGCGCGCCGACGGCGCCGACGTCGTCGACCTGGGATTTTTGCCGGAGACGCCGTTCCCGCACCTGGCGGACGCAATCGCGCTGCTGAAGCAGGAAGGTTTCCAGGTGAGCATAGACACGCTCGACGGCGAACAACTGCTGGCAGCCGCGCGCGCCGGCGCCGACTATCTGCTGAGCCTGACGCGGCAAACGCTGTGGGTGGCCGACGAGACCGACGCGACGCCGATAGTGATACCCGACTCGCCGCAACAACTCGAGACGCTGTACGAATGCATGGACGCGCTGCAAGCGAAAGGCAGGCGCTTTGTCGCCGACCCGATACTCGACCCGGTGCACTGCGGCTTCGCCGACTCGCTGGTGCGCTACCACCGCGTGCGCGCCGACTATCCCGAGGCCGAGATGATGATGGGCGTGGGCAACCTGAGCGAACTGACGCACGCCGACAGCGCTGGCGTCAACGCGCTGCTGGCCGGGATCGCGTCGGAGTTGCGCATCGGCTGCGTGCTGACGACCGAGGTCAGCGAACACTGCCGCCACGCGATCCGCGAGCTGGACGCGGCGCGGCGCGTGATGTTCGCCGCGCGCGAGGAAAACACGACGCCGACCGGCTTCGGCGAGCGCCTGATGATGCTGCACGAGCGCAAGCCGTTCCCGTACGACGACGCCGAGATCCGCGCGTTCGCAGCAGGCGTCAAAGACCCCGGCTTTCGCATTCAGGTCAACGAACAAGGCGTGCACGTCTATAATCGGGACCTGTACCGCACCGCGACCGACCCCTTCGACTTCTATACCGCGCTCGCGGTCGAGGACGACGGCGGGCACGCCTTTTATCTCGGCGTCGAACTGGCGCGCGCGCAAATCGCGCACCAACTCGGCAAACGCTACAACCAGGACGAGGAACTCGACTGGGGCTGCGCCGTCGAAAAGGCGCGCGAAGACCTGACGAAGTTCAAAGAGGAAGGCGTGACGCTGAAGGCAAAGCGCGAGCGCCGCAGGCGCCGGAGCCGGGCGCGACGCGAGGGCATCGGGCGCGCCGAAGAGAGGGGCGCCGAAGACAAGGGTGCCGAAGACGGAGGCGCCAAAGACGAGCACGCCGAAGACAGGGCGCCGGGACAAAATACAAAACCATGCTGATCCACGAATCCATCGTCGCCACCCGCAACGACGACGGCACGACACACTTGGCGCCGATGGGCGTCTGGGCCGACGGCGACGCGCGCGTGCTGGCGCCGTTCGCACCCTCGACGACGCTCGCCAACCTGCGACGCGAACGCTGCGCCGTAATCAACCACACCGACGACGTGCGCGTGTTCGCCGGCAGCCTGTGCGGGCGGCGCGACTGGCCGCTGTGCGACGCCGAACGCCTGCCGCTGCAAAGACTTGCCGACGCACTCAGCCACGCCGAGGTCGAGGTCGCCGAAATCATCGAGGACGACGTGCGCCCGCGCTTCGTCTGCACCGTCGCGCACGAGGCCAACCACGCCCCGTTCGCCGGCTTCAACCGCGCCCAGGCCGCGGTGATCGAACTCTCGATATTAGTCAGCCGCCTCGACCGGCTGCCGCCGGACAAAGTGGAGCGCGAAATCGAATACCTGAAAATCGCAATCGAGAAAACCGCCGGCGAACGCGAGCGGGAGGCGTGGGGCTGGCTGATGGACAAGGTGCGGAAATATCGCGCGCGGAGGGGTGGCGCGGGCGGTGGCGCGAGCACTGGCACGGATGTCGGCACGGCGGCGCGAGCGACGACGGCAAGGCCAAGGCCGACGCCCGCGACGGGAACGAGACCGCGCGAATGACCAGACTGCTCGCCAGCGTGCGCAGCGTAGAAGAAGCCAAGATCGCCCTGCGCGCGCCGATAGACGTCCTCGACATGAAAGAACCGGCGACGGGCGCCTTGGGCGCGTTGGATACCGACGTGATCCGCGCGATTGTCAAGGTGGCGAACGGCCGCCGCACAACGAGCGCGACGACCGGCGATCTGCCGGCGCAAGGCGAGATGATGGTGGAACGAGCACGCGAGGTCGCGGCCCTCGGCGTGGATTACGTAAAAGTCGGACTGTTCGGGCCGCACTATCTGGAAAAGTGTCTGCCAGTGCTGAAGCACGCGGCGGGAGAGATTCGGCTGGTGGGAGTCTTGTTCGCGGATCGAATCGCCGACTTCGAGGGCCCTTGTTCGCTGCTGAAGGAAGCAGGCTTCGCCGGCGCAATGGTGGACACGGCGGACAAAGGAAACGGCTCGGTCAGAAAATGCGCAACCGATGAAAAGTTGGACAGATTCGTGCAGGCGGCACGGAACTGCGGCCTGCTGTGCGGAATCGCAGGATCGCTGGGGATGGACGACATCGAACCCCTGCAAAAGATCGGGCCGGACTACCTGGGCTTCCGAACAGCACTATGCGAGGGGGACAAAAGGGACGGAAAATTGTCGGGAGAGGCTATCGGAAAGATAGTAGAAATAGTCAATACGGGCAATGCTCCACTTCGGACGGCGATCTGATGGGAAAAGACTGCCCTGGACTACTCTAAGAGTGGAATGTATTTTCTCTGTGCCATGCAAGCCGCCTGCTGTTCGGGAGAAAACGGAGCGGTCTTTTCATCGGCCGCCCACTGTAATACTTCAACAACCTCTTAGTAGCAAAATCATCGCGCTGCATTACGCGAGGCGCAAAGAGAACGGTCAAATCTTCAGCAATGGCCATAAGCCCTGCATCAAACAGACAATGGAAAGTCGCACTAAGACACAATCCATTCGTCGGATCGGCCCGAAATTCCTCACTTTCGCTCCACGGAACAATATGAATGGCGTTCAAACATTCTGGGATCGAAAGACCCGAAACACAGCAGGTCGCCTGATAATTACTCAAAACCGTTTCACGGAAAAAAGTCTGGTGCACCCTTTGCCTGGTCAGCCTCAGTTTTTCCGAAGGCCCAGAAGGCACTGGGACAAATCCTTTATCCGTAACTGCACTGCTGTATTTTTCTTTCAGCAGATTGGCTTCCCATACCAGGGCGTTCCAGTCGGCATGAAACGCCTCCCATATCTCTCGATCCATCCTGCTGACGTTGGTCAACCCTTTTATACCTGCCTTCTGCAATCTCGGATCCAGGGAACCGAAATTCCCCAATTTTCTCGCAACGGAGCTGGGAGTACGACCTAAAATCCCGGCCAACTCCTTAATTTGCGGATCACGATTATTTGTCCGCCGAAATGGTATCCGACAGTAAAGCTCAAAAGCCAGAATCAACTCGTCCCGGCTCCACAACGCCCCATAACGAGACCGCATCAACTTTTGTTTCATAAAATCACTGTATAAAGCCAGAAAAATCCTGGACGGGGAGAATATCACCCCGCGCCAAGCCACCTGAAAACAACTCCCTCATTTGTCCAGAATGTGGTGGCCTCATACAAGAAGCTGAGAGCGCTGTCTGATACAATAATCATTGTAAGGTAAGTTCTACCATGAAAAGAATAGTTGATATATTTTTTACGGTAACAGGGAAGCAAGTCCCGCTGGACCATGGCTATGCGCTTTTCAGTGCAGCTTCGCGGATACTGGAATCGCCGAGTGATCAATGGTTACACGGCAACCTCGACGTCGGGCTTCATCTGATACGCGGTGCCCATGATGGCCATGGAAAACTGCTGCTGTCAGATAACGCACGCTTGGGGATGCGGATGCCGGCGGAACTTCTGCCGAAGGCCTTGAAACTGGCGGGCAAGAGAATCGAACTGGATGGTTGCCCCGTGAGAGTTGGAGTCAGCCGAAGTGTCGCGCTGATACCGGCGGCTACACTGTATGCCCGCATTGTTACTACCAGGAATGGCGAAGACGTTGAGCGTTTTGACGCGGAAATACAGCGCCAGCTGGAAGCGCTGGAGATCCATGGCAAGCCACTACGGATCCCTTCCAGGCAGAATGCAGGCAATGCAGACCGCAACCATGGCCGCCGCGTATTTCGCGTCGGCAGCAAAACCATCGTCGGCTATTCCATGCTGGTAACGGAACTGACGGCAGAAGAATCCATTCGCTTACAAGAAAAGGGAATTGGCGGACGGCGACGGGTGGGATGCGGGGTGTTTTTGCCAACGGAGGAAAGAAGGAAGTGAGCAAGACAACATTACTTGCCAAGTCGGCGCGGCATGATTGCCCGGCAGTTTCTTTACTCGATCACACCAGAGCGGTTGGCACTGCCTCAAGGTCGGTATTTTCATCAATCCAGCAGTTTTTGCCTGAGAAAATAAACCGCCAAAGGTTGCGAGAATTGACGCTGATAGGTGCTGTTCTGCACGATCTTGGTAAGGCAAACAATATCTTTTTAGGAAAACTACAAGGCACTGTTGGACGAAATATCAACCAGCCAATTCGCCATGAGATTCTTAGCGCGTTAATCGTGGCTGGTTATACGAAAGAGTGTCGCGATTTTTCAAAATGGCTTGAGCAAGACGTTTTCAAGGATTGTGAAAATGCTACGCGCCTCGTCTGGATGCTTTCCTGGATAGTGGGTGGACACCACCTGAAACTGCACCACTGCGCTGACCATGAAATGAGCAGCATGATACAAATTGCCGGTATCCCACCAGAAAAAATCGAGTTCCATGGTGGTGACCGCGTACAGCCAATAATTACCGAATTAGTGAATGTAATATCAGATGACCTCAACATCACAGTACAACGAGAACCGTCCATTCCTGACTTCTCTATAAAAACTGATTTCAGCGAGGATTCGCACGCTGATTTAGTGGAAAATTACATTTGGGAATCAGAAGAAATATCCGAAGGCTTGCTCCCGGAGGAGCGTCTCTTGACAGCTTACGCCAAAGGCTTGGTGATAGCCGCTGACGTTGCCGGGTCTGCTCTGTGGAGTGACAATGGAGAAAAAGAGTTTGCAGTGCACAAGGCGATTGAAAAATCACTTGGCAAAGATTTCTCGGCTGCCAATCTGGACGAGGTCATAGATAGCAGAATAGACAGCAGCAATAAGCTATACGGGTTTCAAAAACAGGCTGGAACTTCTACGGCAGATAGAACCGTGCTGGAAGCCGCATGTGGAGGCGGCAAAACTATTGCTGCCTATGAGTGGGCAAAGCAGCATGAAGGACGTAAATTGATCTTTTGTTATCCGACTACTGGAACGGCATCAGCAGGATTTGAGGACTATCTGCTCGCACAAAGTGAACTTGAACGTACGCTGGTTCACTCCCGTGCGGACGTGGACATTGCTCGCATGAACATCAACGGCGAGGGAATCCCGAATGAAGAGGCCAATGGCGTTTTAGGCGTGCTATCTCTACGAGCGTGGGGCCAGCAAGTTATCGCCTGCACCGTGGACACGGTGCTCGGGTTGATACAGAACCAACGAGTAGGGCTTTTCAGTTTTCCAGCAATTTTGAAGAGCGCAATCGTGTTCGATGAAATACATAGCTACGATGCCAAACTGTTTGGCGCACTATTACGCTTTCTGGATTCATTTCCTGGAATACCCGTCTTGTTGATGACGGCGTCGCTGTCTCCAAGTCGCAGAAAGGCGTTAGAAAAATGGGGAGGAGCACCCACTTTCCTGAAAGGAAACGAAACCGAAGAAAAGAAAAAACGCTATCGTATAAAACAGCGGAAAGATGAGACTGCCTGTTGGGATGATGTCTCTGACGCCTTGGAAAAGAACAAAAAGGTTCTATGGGTATGTAACACAATCAGGGATGCAAGAGAAGTACACAAACAAGCGATGGAGCATGACCTTCCAGTAAAACCAATACTTTTCCATAGTCGTTATCGTTATAAAGATAGAGTGGATATACAGAAAAACCTGCTTAACGTGTTTAATCAAAAAAAGCCCTGCTTGGCAATAACCACTCAGGTATGTGAAATGTCTCTGGATATCAGCGCGGGATTGTTAGTTTCAGCATGTGCGCCTTTCCCTTCGTTGATTCAGCGCTTAGGGCGTCTAAATCGCCGCGGTGAGGAGAGCAAGGGAGGACTCTGCTTGATATATCCTTTCGACGGGCATGACCGCCGTCCATATCTTCGCTCTGATCTGAACACTGCTGATAAAATTGTTGAAAAGCTTGAGCGCAGTAATTTTTCGCAGGCTGACTTGCATGATCGTCTCAATAATTTGCCTGATGATGATAACTTTAAGCTACATTCGGCTTGGCTCGATGACGCCTGGGAGTCCGGCCAGGCAACTTTGCGTGAAGGAGCAAACAGTATCACAGTGATCAGGAAAGAGGATGAAGCAAGCATCCGCGAGCAGTGCAATTCAAAATACCCCACTACACGGGAAGTGATGGAATGGACTATCCCAATGAATGGCCCAATGAATGGAATACCCCATGATGCGATAGTCGGTATAATGGGAGGATTCCCTTTGATTGCAGAAGAATATCTTGGCTACGACAAAATCAAAGGCGCTGAGTGGAAACAGAAATCATGACTAAGAAAACACCAGCACTCACGTCTTATACATGGGCACTGAATGATCCCGGTATGGGAGAATATGAACGGGCCGGATTGGCTGGCTTATACATGTCCCTTACGGCAGCGGATATCTGGGATTCTGCCCTTCTAGAATCGCCGGCTAAGAGGCAAGCAAAAGAACTGAAAGAGAATGTGCATTGGGATTTTCCAAAAGGTGATATTGCAGTGAAATTAGACTGGCATGATACAGATAAAACTGCTGATTCCTTTGACAGAATAATACGTTGGGCGTGGCAGGTACATGACGGGGTTTTGTTCCTGCCTGCGGTACACCGCAAACAGACACACTTCGATAACTACTACTTGCGCCTGCCGACGCATAATGGGTTGCTTAGTACTTTCTTACAGCATGGTAAAAGCATTACTAAGCCAAAAGGAACGAATATCAAGGCAAAAAAGCCAGAAGTAAAAACAGAATACTATGACGAAGATAGACCGTTTTCTCTTCGGTATGCTTCTATCAACTGCGGTGCCGAGTTAGCATATTGGAAAAATTGTGGGAAAAAGATATTGCAAAATAATGAATTTACCTCATCCCATACAGTTGATGAGCTTGCTTCATGGATTTACCCTGGTTCCGCACCCCGCTTCGGGAAAAAAGAACAGCAATGGAAAGGATTTGCTAGTATTTGTTTTTTGCTCGCATTTGCACCATTGGCATGCCACTTCATAAAATTACCTAACACCAAAGTAAAAGATAAGATGAAATCCAACTGGGCGTTCATCGTTCCGCAGGTCCGGTCGTTATCAACATTCCACAAAAGCGTATTACGGCATTCCGTAACCTCAGCAAATTGGCCATTTCAAAGCGAAGTGGCTGGTTTAGAAGACGCCACATTACGATACTTGACAGGTGTAAAATTAGCGAAAACTGACAGCACTGAAGTATTAGCGATAGTAATGGGACAAGTGTCCCATTACTCAAGCCAGAATGTGCGCAAAAGCCACTTACGGTTCTCGCCAGCCGCTGCATATGAAGCAGTCAACAAATACCGCTGTTTTAACCGTATTTTCCCAGCAACTAAAACCGTGCGAGTACAACAAAATGGAAAACCATCATTTATAAGTTTGCCAAGTTGTCGTGAGCGTATAGCAGCCAATTTGCTGAAAGGGTATAACTGGTACCGCGAATTGGCGTACATACCATTTTGGCATGGAGACGAAATCCGTGAAAAGACACCACGCGATATGTCTCCAGAACATTTCTGGTTTGATAAACTCATCAAATATGAGAGGAGAGAACTTATGAAACTAACAAAAAAGGACAGTGGTATTTGGGGCGAAACAGAAGACCATAAACTAGTTCAGGGTGTATTCCACCGCGCGTTTCGGCGGATGCTTAATGAAGAGGAGTTTGCCGCTAAGAGAGGGGGCGGACGATCGCTGCGCGAAAGGTGGGATGACAAAGTGGATGAAGTTCGCCGCAAACTGAATAGCGCAAAAACGCAGCCACTCTGCCGTGCGACAATCGTTGGCCTACTAGCCGAAGCAAACTCGCGTCACAGGAAGTTGAAAACAGATGGTGGCGAAGAACATGCAGGCGGATTGCTATTCTGGCAAGAAGACGGTAGCGGCAACGAGTTATCCACCATGATGTGGGGGATGCTAAACGACAGGCATGACTATGCAAAAGCACGTGACTTGGCATTACTCGCGCTTATCACTTTTACCGATGGCCGGCTTGCCAACAAAAACAAAACCAAGGAGGCAATATAAATGGCGACACACATTTTCGGTATGGTGCTCACGCAGGAGGGCACTTTTTCCAACAATCGTGGCGAAGGGGAGGGCGTTACCTCAAACTTGCAAAAAGTATTTCGTAACGGCGACCAGTGGACTACTGTATCGGCAGAAGCAATACGTTATGCCTTACGTGAGGGTTGGCAGTTTGCCGGCGAAACCCTGAACCGTACGATGCCAGATCACAGTAAATCAAAATATAGTGACACAGAGTTTGCCGAAGGTAAGTGGCAAGCTCGTCTTGATGACGATTTGCTCGGCTTTATGCGGGCGGACAACCCCACACGTGCACGACGCGCGCCCCTGGAAGTCACCCGAGCAATTTCTGTTACTCCGTGGCGCGGTGAAACGATGAACAATTTTGCCTCTCCTGGCACAAACGTAAGTTCAGACTATGAAAAAGAAGGCAAACTTAAAAAAAGTGCATCGCCCCACCCTCATGCCGTTGAGGTGCATCACACACGCTATCAATTCGGTTTCGCCCTAACTCCCGACGCTATTGGACGCGAAGGCAATAACGGTGAAAGCAGGCACCAACCAGAAGAGATAGTTGAAAGAGTGTGTAAGACATTGAATGGACTTGTATCCCTGCGAAGAGTAGGCGGGGCACATGCACGTTATTTTGCCGACTACTCAGCAGCGGCAGTAGTGCTGCGCATTACCAGCGACCCCGCACCACGATTTCTGTACTGTTTTGAGCAAGACGAAGATCGTGGCGACGTTAGCATTCCTCGACTTGTGGAAATGTCTGGTGATAATGATTCAGATATTCCAGCGCGAGAATTGATTATTACAGCGAACATCTCTGTGGCTGGCTTTGATGAGTTAGAGGAAAAAGGGGCGACTGTCACAAGCGGTGTGAAGATGGCAGTGAAAAAGGCAGGCGAAAAATTGTCTGCCTAAATACCCAAGAATAACGTCAAATGATACTTTCACTGTATGTAGATGTGCCGATGGCAGGATTTCGTCCGCGTTGGGCACGAGAATATCAGGAGAGCTTTCCTGCACCACCGCCATCTACTGTTTTTGGAATGCTGCTTTCACTCATCGGAACGGAGAGAGACGAGAAAGAGAAGTTCAAGGACGTACAACTTTCTATAGCTATCGCGGAAAGTTCCTATGACAACGGCGCGATAGGACGCACAAAAATATTTCGCAAATTTCGGCGCGTTCCGCAATCCCCAAAAGAACCAGACCGAAGCAACACTGAAGAACATAAGCAATGGGAGCAACGAGACTACCTCGGGCGCCGTCCCGACTACCAAGAACTAGTCTTATGGTTGAAATTTTGGGTATGGGTACGTGATGCAGATGAAAAAGATGAACAAGTGGGAGAGAACGCAGATCGCATAGTGCAAAATATCCGCAACGCCTTGGATCCAGGTACGCGAGGCAGCATTGTACGCTATGGCGGTCTATCCCTCGGCGAGTCTTCGCATCTTGTCAACGAAATTCGAGAAAAAACACCTCATGACGAAGGGCGGTTTTTACAAAAAGACGATGGTGGTTTTTTAACTATGCCCGTTTGGGTGGACTATTCAGAGGAGAACAAATCCCGCATTGAAACCTTTTCACTTTCTGACCCCATGCCGCTACCCCAAAGACCGCAAGAAGAAAAGTATTGGATTTGTATCACCCCAAATAATATGGCATAGGTTAACGTGTTCATAGATGCCTCTGGATTCCAATACTACACTGACGCGCGTCATGGCACTCCATGCGCTCGAGTACTGCGAGCGCCTGTTTTATTTAGAAGAAGTAGAAGAAATCCGTATTGCAGACAAGCGCGTCTATGCCGGTCGCACGCTGCACGAAGTTGAAATAGACAAAAACCGCGAATGGCAAAGCATCGAGTTGAAAAGCAATGAATGGGGAATTCGCGGCAAGGTGGATTTTGCGCGCTATCGGGACGGCAAGTTGATTGCCGTAGAGCATAAGCGTGGACGCTCCAAAGGCGACGATGCCTGGGACACCGACAAACTACAAGTCATCGCTTATGCGGTCTTGCTTTCCGAACATTTTGACAAACCGGTTACCGAAGGACGCATCCGTTACCACGCTAACAACAAAACGATTCGCGTAACGATAGATGATGAAGCCCGAGAAAAGTTGCGTCGAACTATCAGTCGCGCCCGCGAGTTATCTGGGAAAATTGAGCGGCCACCCATCACAACCAATGAAAACCTGTGCGCCAAGTGCTCTCTGGCACCGGTATGTTTGCCGGAAGAAGAACGTTTTCAGCAGGAGGCGGACGCAGACGCTGCGAAAAAGCCCAAGCGACTATTCCCCAAACACGAGGAACGGCGTACCCTGCATATCACGGAAGTCGGCAGCCGGGTTGTCCGTAGTGGCCTGCAATTCGTAGTCAAACCGGTGGAAGGGGAAGCGATCAAGTTTCCGGGCAAGGACGTGGGCGCTATTATCCTGCACGGCAACACCCAGATCAGCGCCCAGGCTATTCACTTTGCGGTCGCTGAAAACGTGGCGGTGCATTGGCTCAGTGGCGGCGGCCGCTACGTAGGTGGCATCAATTCGCCACCGGGAGTGCAACGCCGTTTGCGCCAATACCGTGCTCTGACGGATCGGTCGTTGCGGATTCAATTATCTCGGCGAACGGCACTGGCCAAAATTGAGAACCAGCTGCGCTTTCTTGCTCGCAGTGCGCGTGTCAAAAACAAAAAAGACGACATCAAGATTCAAATGAACATGCTGCGCAGCCAGATTCGTGCAGTGGGGCAATGTGAGGAAGTGGACATGCTGCGGGGATGTGAAGGCGTAGCAGCGCGATCGTACTTCGAGGCGCTGGCTTGCCTGCTGCAAACCGACGATGACGATCTGATGTCGTTTCCAGGCAGAACGCGCCGTCCTCCGCAAGACGCTTTCAATGCAGCGCTATCTTTCGGTTATGCGTTGTTGTATCGGGACGTCATGGCTGCCATTATCGTAGTCGGGTTAGACTCCACTCTCGGATTCTTTCACACGCCACGTAGCGCGGCACATCCTCTGGCGCTGGATTTAATGGAAATATTCCGAGTGTTGCTTTGGGACATGGCTTTGGTCGCATCCATCAACCGCCGCCAATGGAGGCAACGGCACTTCAACGTTACCAAGCAGCAGGTTTGGCTTTCTGATGAGGGGCGGCGGCAGGCGATTGAACTGTACGAAAGCCGTAAGCAGGAAACATGGAAGCATCCCGTGTTGAACTATTCACTGAGTTATGCTCGCACGATTGAACTGGAGGCGCGACTTCTCGAGAAGGAATGGAGCGAGCAAGGTGGAAACTTTGCGAAGTTGCGGATTCGATAACTATGAGTGATAGACACTGGTATCTGTTCAGCTACGACATCCGCGATCAACGCCGCTGGCGACAGGTATACAAGCACATGCGTGGAAATGGCGAATGGCTTCAATACTCATTGTTCCGTTGCCATTTCACTGCTACTCAAATGGAAGCACTTCGTTGGGAGTTGGAAAAAATACTGGCTGAGGAAGACGATCTGCTGATCATTCGGCTTGCGCCACAAAGCCGGGTGATCGAGAGACGCAACAAGGAAATCTGGACCGAGGCACCGCCGCGCTTTGAAATTCTATGATATTGTGTGAGTCATGGATCACTTGCTGGAGTCGCTACTTCTCTACGCAGGAAAGAAAATACATAAAACTTTCAAAATACTTTGGCTCTCTTGTTAAGGATGTACATGCATGAACTACTATAGCTATCAGATAATCAAAAAACTTCTTTTACGGAACTCTTAAGAAAAGGGTAGTGTGTTACCATGATGAATCAGAAGCTTGAAAACTATGAAAAAAAGTCCACTGGTTTCAATCAGATAAAAAGGGTCTGCAAATCAATCTATGATGCCGAAAGGCGTTGAGCACATTGATTTTATCAATGATTAACGCGCGGCGTATTGCAAATCAATCTATGATGCCGAAAGGCGTTGAGCACTCGACGCCTATGGTGTCGAATCCGACGTCCAGCAGGCAAATCAATCTATGATGCCGAAAGGCGTTGAGCACAACCAGCGGTTTATGAACGAGCCCTCGGGGCCGAAGCAAATCAATCTATGATGCCGAAAGGCGTTGAGCACAACTTGAAAAGCGTATTTTCAAGCGTATCAACCCTGGCAAATCAATCTATGATGCCGAAAGGCGTTGAGCACGTGTCTTGGCGGGCGGCCGAGACGGCGCCCATCTCGGCAAATCAATCTATGATGCCGAAAGGCGTTGAGCACAATTCGCCGATCTGGGCGGCCTCGCGGCTGCGCGAGCAAATCAATCTATGATGCCGAAAGGCGTTGAGCACTCTCGCGTGATGTCCTCGAACAGCACAAAACCGAGCAAATCAATCTATGATGCCGAAAGGCGTTGAGCACACCGCGGACCGAATCGACGGCCTGGAGCGCGAGGTGGCAAATCAATCTATGATGCCGAAAGGCGTTGAGCACCCTAGACGAGGTAAAGGTAAGGGTGCGCGCAATCGTGCAAATCAATCTATGATGCCGAAAGGCGTTGAGCACCTCAGCTCTCTGTTGAGACGGTCGCGCATCGTGTGCAAATCAATCTATGATGCCGAAAGGCGTTGAGCACTAGTCGAGCGCCTTAAGGTGTTCGAGGGTTACCGTGCAAATCAATCTATGATGCCGAAAGGCGTTGAGCACATGTCGGCAGCGCGGAGAAGCATGGCTGGCGGTACGCAAATCAATCTATGATGCCGAAAGGCGTTGAGCACCACCAGAGATCGCTGGTAAGTTTTACTTTTTGCCTGCAAATCAATCTATGATGCCGAAAGGCGTTGAGCACTTCTATCTTCAAAACTACTCCCATGTTGAAACATGCAAATCAATCTATGATGCCGAAAGGCGTTGAGCACTATTCGCTACTATGCCCGTGATTACCTGCGGGGTGGCAAATCAATCTATGATGCCGAAAGGCGTTGAGCACATGGGGCGCCCATGGCGCCTGTTCAGGGTATCGGGGGCAAATCAATCTATGATGCCGAAAGGCGTTGAGCACAGCACCGCGCGCAATCATCTCCATAGCGCCACGCAGCAAATCAATCTATGATGCCGAAAGGCGTTGAGCACTATGATATTGATAACTGATGAAAAACATTTGCCTACGCAAATCAATCTATGATGCCGAAAGGCGTTGAGCACATAGTGATAACCCCGTTTATCAAAACCGCGTAACGCGGCAAATCAATCTATGATGCCGAAAGGCGTTGAGCACTTGTGCCACTCTTTTGTGCTTATGTCAGAGATGCGAGCAAATCAATCTATGATGCCGAAAGGCGTTGAGCACCTTCCAAGCTCCTCACACCAGAACGCCAAGAGGACGCAAATCAATCTATGATGCCGAAAGGCGTTGAGCACCCTAGACGAGGTAGAGGTAAAGGTTCGCGCAATCGTGCAAATCAATCTATGATGCCGAAAGGCGTTGAGCACGCGCTACCAAAACCGCTGCCAATGCCACCGGCAAGCAAATCAATCTATGATGCCGAAAGGCGTTGAGCACGGACAGTTGGTGTGCGAAAAATGAGGGCTATTATTGCAAATCAATCTATGATGCCGAAAGGCGTTGAGCACTCTCGATAATTCATCCGGGCCATCACTGCACCTCCTTGCAAATCAATCTATGATGCCGAAAGGCGTTGAGCACTGCATCAGGATACACGCGCGCGCGCGCGAAGTCAGCAAATCAATCTATGATGCCGAAAGGCGTTGAGCACCGCCCGGTCGGCGCCGCCCTGCCGTACGGCGCGAGCAAATCAATCTATGATGCCGAAAGGCGTTGAGCACGCGGTACTCCCATTACCCCCGATTTTGCCAGAGCGCGCAAATCAATCTATGATGCCGAAAGGCGTTGAGCACTGGAAAGTTACCTCGCGCGCAACGCCAACAACGAGCAAATCAATCTATGATGCCGAAAGGCGTTGAGCACCTGTAATAACCGCCGGTTACCTGCATCGTCCGGCGCAAATCAATCTATGATGCCGAAAGGCGTTGAGCACAAGCCCGGATAGGCACGGCGATCCCGCACAACAGCGCAAATCAATCTATGATGCCGAAAGGCGTTGAGCACTCTGTCGGCTCCTGGAGCGGGTGGAGTGGCTACCAGCGCAAATCAATCTATGATGCCGAAAGGCGTTGAGCACCGCGACCTCGGGGTCGCGCCGTGGCGCCGCGCGCTGGCAAATCAATCTATGATGCCGAAAGGCGTTGAGCACATAGCCGATGTGGGCGCGGTGTTCAGGGCCTGCATGGGGCAAATCAATCTATGATGCCGAAAGGCGTTGAGCACATCTTTCCGGCTTTCCTTTCGAGCGTCTTGGCGAGAGCAAATCAATCTATGATGCCGAAAGGCGTTGAGCACTACTTCGTTCTTTATTCCTCTTGATGTTCATGAGGCAAATCAATCTATGATGCCGAAAGGCGTTGAGCACATTGACAACGATTCGATATATGGTGTGTATCTGGACGCAAATCAATCTATGATGCCGAAAGGCGTTGAGCACCCGTGTTGAAGGACGATTTTGACGACAAGCGCTCGCAAATCAATCTATGATGCCGAAAGGCGTTGAGCACGCAGTGTCCTTTCCGAACGAACCGACAAAGACGGCGGCAAATCAATCTATGATGCCGAAAGGCGTTGAGCACTTTTCCCGCTGATTGCCGGTGATACGTTCCGGCATGCAAATCAATCTATGATGCCGAAAGGCGTTGAGCACGCACTAGATCGCTTGGGCTTGTTCCTTTTGGTCAGGCAAATCAATCTATGATGCCGAAAGGCGTTGAGCACTCTGGCCATGATGTCAATGGCACTGATCAGCCCTCGCAAATCAATCTATGATGCCGAAAGGCGTTGAGCACGCGTTGCCGACGCGCGCCTCGAACGTCGTGCTTGAAGCAAATCAATCTATGATGCCGAAAGGCGTTGAGCACTCACTGGCGAGCTGACGCTGCCGGGCATGGCGCCGGCAAATCAATCTATGATGCCGAAAGGCGTTGAGCACTGCGTGATCGAGGGCGGCGCCGTGGTCGCGGTATTGCAAATCAATCTATGATGCCGAAAGGCGTTGAGCACACGAACTGGCGTATGTGGCAAGTGGGCGGTTACAGGGCAAATCAATCTATGATGCCGAAAGGCGTTGAGCACACAATATCACGGGCCAGGCAAACCCAAAACGAAGATGCAAATCAATCTATGATGCCGAAAGGCGTTGAGCACCATCTTTATCATTATACCAGGCCTGTCAAATGGCGGCAAATCAATCTATGATGCCGAAAGGCGTTGAGCACAAATAATATAAACTTATAAATGATAATAATAAATGAAGCAAATCAATCTATGATGCCGAAAGGCGTTGAGCACCCGGTCGGGCTTATGGTTGATCTTCCTGTCCTCGGCAAATCAATCTATGATGCCGAAAGGCGTTGAGCACTAAGTTTTTGATTCTTATTGAAATTTTGTTTTGTCTTGCAAATCAATCTATGATGCCGAAAGGCGTTGAGCACTGTTCCCTCTTATCGCTGGCGACACTTTCCGTCAGCAAATCAATCTATGATGCCGAAAGGCGTTGAGCACGCACTGATCAGCCCTCGCTTGGCAACTACTCTGGCAGCAAATCAATCTATGATGCCGAAAGGCGTTGAGCACGACGCCGTCGGCATGGACGCCATCGGCACGGACGCGCAAATCAATCTATGATGCCGAAAGGCGTTGAGCACGCGGCAGGGTGTACCAGGGAAAAGTTTTTGACCATGCAAATCAATCTATGATGCCGAAAGGCGTTGAGCACCGCTCGTTGAAATAACGGGTCAAGAACTCTCGATAGCAAATCAATCTATGATGCCGAAAGGCGTTGAGCACACCGCGTAGCGTAAATCACCAAAAGAATTATCCATGCAAATCAATCTATGATGCCGAAAGGCGTTGAGCACCGCGCTCCGGAGTTTGAACAACCATATCCTGACCGGCAAATCAATCTATGATGCCGAAAGGCGTTGAGCACTTCCCGGCGACTCGAATGATTGCGCTGTCTTGGGGCAAATCAATCTATGATGCCGAAAGGCGTTGAGCACACACTGACCACCATTTTTCCAAGCCGGTTATCTTTCGGCAAATCAATCTATGATGCCGAAAGGCGTTGAGCACTAATAGAGGTGTCGGCGGAATAAACCGCCGGCGCGCAAATCAATCTATGATGCCGAAAGGCGTTGAGCACTCGAGCATGTCGCCGGCGTGGACAACCCTGCGGACGCAAATCAATCTATGATGCCGAAAGGCGTTGAGCACTTGGGCACTGGTGATCCTGCCGCTGCTGCGGATCAGCAAATCAATCTATGATGCCGAAAGGCGTTGAGCACGCAGCTAATTAAAGCCTTACAAAAGAATAGTCTTTGCAAATCAATCTATGATGCCGAAAGGCGTTGAGCACCTTTCAAGCATCACCATCCCTGCCAAACACACATAGGCAAATCAATCTATGATGCCGAAAGGCGTTGAGCACACGGAAACGCCCCCCGAAGTCCTCCTCTTCTCCTTGCAAATCAATCTATGATGCCGAAAGGCGTTGAGCACACATTATGTACGGACTTTTTTATATTCTTTCCATAGCGCAAATCAATCTATGATGCCGAAAGGCGTTGAGCACCGCCCGCCGGTATCGGCGGGCAGGGCAGGCGTCGGCAAATCAATCTATGATGCCGAAAGGCGTTGAGCACCCGCTTTTGACCTGTTCAAAATCGAGCATTTCCAGAGCAAATCAATCTATGATGCCGAAAGGCGTTGAGCACTTCCAAGTGATCCGTCCAAGCTCGATAATAATAGGCAAATCAATCTATGATGCCGAAAGGCGTTGAGCACCACACAACGCGCCCGGCGCCGGACATCGCCTCGCGGAGCAAATCAATCTATGATGCCGAAAGGCGTTGAGCACCTATGCTCTGTTCCATGAGTGCCAGACCGTCCAAGTGCAAATCAATCTATGATGCCGAAAGGCGTTGAGCACCTTACTCGTTCTAAAGTTAGGCCCGCGCCGAAGCTGGCAAATCAATCTATGATGCCGAAAGGCGTTGAGCACTTGGTCTTGAGGAAGTTGAGGCTGCCTGGCTCTTGGCAAATCAATCTATGATGCCGAAAGGCGTTGAGCACTGGTGTTCGACGGCCAAAAAGAAGCCCGGGACGCGCAAATCAATCTATGATGCCGAAAGGCGTTGAGCACCTCGCGCTGGCTCGGACGCCGCGCCCGCGAGCACCGCAAATCAATCTATGATGCCGAAAGGCGTTGAGCACCGGCATCCGCGCTGGCCTCCACATCATAATCATTGCAAATCAATCTATGATGCCGAAAGGCGTTGAGCACTAGGGTAGTAAAATTTAGATTATAAATCAGTAATATGCAAATCAATCTATGATGCCGAAAGGCGTTGAGCACGCCTGGCCGTCGCCAGGCACGGGCGCATCACCGGTGCAAATCAATCTATGATGCCGAAAGGCGTTGAGCACAGTGGTATTATCTACTCTGGGAGCGCTGTTTTTCGGGCAAATCAATCTATGATGCCGAAAGGCGTTGAGCACCTCGTCCTCGCCGATTTGTGGCACCTGGACAATCAGCAAATCAATCTATGATGCCGAAAGGCGTTGAGCACCGCACGGCAAATTCACCGCGACGACGCATTATTCCGGGCAAATCAATCTATGATGCCGAAAGGCGTTGAGCACTTTGGCCGGTGATAGCCGGTGATACGTTCACGCAGCAAATCAATCTATGATGCCGAAAGGCGTTGAGCACACTTGCTTGGCGTTACCCCGCCTGGCGATGAGGCGCAAATCAATCTATGATGCCGAAAGGCGTTGAGCACCCGACGGATTCCATTTGCAAATGCAAATTTGCATCGCAAATCAATCTATGATGCCGAAAGGCGTTGAGCACTTGCGTCCAGGCGCAATCAAAAAAATCCCCAGCGTGCAAATCAATCTATGATGCCGAAAGGCGTTGAGCACAACATCCCCGGTATAGGCTATCCATTGTTCTGTAGGCAAATCAATCTATGATGCCGAAAGGCGTTGAGCACTTCTGCCGCGTAAAATTTGGCCGCCTGCCAAACGCGCAAATCAATCTATGATGCCGAAAGGCGTTGAGCACACACGGGGACGGACAATACCGCCCCCGCATCATCGAGGCAAATCAATCTATGATGCCGAAAGGCGTTGAGCACCACCTTTTGAGGGCATCAGCTTCGGAACTTTACCTGCAAATCAATCTATGATGCCGAAAGGCGTTGAGCACAAACGTACACGGGCCTATATGCCGGGGATTATTAGCAAATCAATCTATGATGCCGAAAGGCGTTGAGCACACGCCGGGATACGGGCTTTTTAAGGTAACCCGCGTGCAAATCAATCTATGATGCCGAAAGGCGTTGAGCACGCCACCCGGCGACCGTAATCGAGAACGTGGAGCTGGCAAATCAATCTATGATGCCGAAAGGCGTTGAGCACATCTCAAAATTGAAATTGAACACGGGCGCCGGCATGCAAATCAATCTATGATGCCGAAAGGCGTTGAGCACGAGAAGGTGACCCGGCCCTTCCAGCGGCCGGCGCCGGCAAATCAATCTATGATGCCGAAAGGCGTTGAGCACGCAGCCACCCGCGACAGGGACGTGCGCGCGGCGCGCAAATCAATCTATGATGCCGAAAGGCGTTGAGCACTCGAATCCGGCCGCGGCAAGGCCGTCCGACGCGCATGCAAATCAATCTATGATGCCGAAAGGCGTTGAGCACCCGAAGCGGTCTCTAGACGCCTTAGCGTCCGAGTAGCAAATCAATCTATGATGCCGAAAGGCGTTGAGCACCTTATTATTCTGTGCTCGCGGCGGACGTGCCGGTGGCAAATCAATCTATGATGCCGAAAGGCGTTGAGCACTCGCGTCGTTGTTCGCGGAGTCGTGGGAGCTGCAGCAAATCAATCTATGATGCCGAAAGGCGTTGAGCACGCCATTACAGGACAGGATCAACAGCGCGACGATGCGGCAAATCAATCTATGATGCCGAAAGGCGTTGAGCACTCGCGTCGTTGTTCGCGGAGTCGTGGGAGCTGCAGCAAATCAATCTATGATGCCGAAAGGCGTTGAGCACGCCATTACAGGACAGGATCAACAGCGCGACGATGCGGCAAATCAATCTATGATGCCGAAAGGCGTTGAGCACGCTTTGTTGGGCGAACGCCCTGTCGTCGCCGGGCAAGCAAATCAATCTATGATGCCGAAAGGCGTTGAGCACTCTTGAGAATCTGCGCGTCAGCCGGCTGCGCCTGCGCAAATCAATCTATGATGCCGAAAGGCGTTGAGCACCGTTGACGGTGGCTGGCGAGGGTGCGCCCACGGTGGCAAATCAATCTATGATGCCGAAAGGCGTTGAGCACCACTCCTCCTCGGTGCCGTCGCCGCACAGCAGGCGGGCAAATCAATCTATGATGCCGAAAGGCGTTGAGCACGGACATTTGTTTTGTCCTCTTCTTTTTCCGGTAGTGCAAATCAATCTATGATGCCGAAAGGCGTTGAGCACTTTCTTCGGCGCATACATCAATCCGTGACTGCTATGCAAATCAATCTATGATGCCGAAAGGCGTTGAGCACATGCACGAGAAGCGTGCTCAGATGCCATTTTTTGAGGCAAATCAATCTATGATGCCGAAAGGCGTTGAGCACCGCCTGCGGCGGTGGCGTCGCCGGTGGCGGTGCAAATCAATCTATGATGCCGAAAGGCGTTGAGCACCGCCCGGCGTTCGCCGGTGGCGTCGGTGGCGTCGGTGGCAAATCAATCTATGATGCCGAAAGGCGTTGAGCACATTCGAGAAGATATATTAAAAGAACAGGCAATACGGCAAATCAATCTATGATGCCGAAAGGCGTTGAGCACGCCTCGTTCCACGCCGGAAACGAACCGGTGTCGGAAGCAAATCAATCTATGATGCCGAAAGGCGTTGAGCACGGCACCTGTAATAACATCAACACGTGTAACTTGGTGCAAATCAATCTATGATGCCGAAAGGCGTTGAGCACCGATGCGGTCGACGGCGTGTGCTGGATTCGCGGCGCGGCAAATCAATCTATGATGCCGAAAGACGTTGAGCACTTCCTATTTGGAATTTCGAATAATGTTGTCCGGGGGGGGGGGGGGGGGGGGGGGGGGGGCGTGTAGATTTCAATCCGAGGATCGGCCAACCATACGCCTACCCCCCCCCCCCCCCCCCCCCCCCCTCCCCGCCCGAACACGCCCGATACTCCACCAGCGCCGACCTCCCGACTATCGCGACGATGCGCACCTGTGTTTCGTTTCCGTCGGCGTCGGTCAGGCGCAGGGGTTCACCGGGGATGAAATGGACGGGTTGGGGGCGGCCCTTGTCAATGGCGACGTTGGATGCATACAGATACGTGCGGTCGTGGGGGTCGCGGATCGGGTTCAGGCGGCCGTTGATTCCCGGAATTGTGCCGGTCGAGTCGGGGAAAATGACGCCGCCGCCGTCGGGCAGCGCGTCCAATTCGAGAGCAAGCCCGCACTCTGCGGGTGTCCAGTCGTAGTGGGCATGGGCGGTGTGGTCCGCGGCGGCGGCAAACACCGTCATCGGCAGATGGGTGGAATGCAGATCGAGGGCCGCCTCCCCGTGTTCGTCGGTCGTCGCGCGTTTCCAGGTGTTGTTGGGGAACAGGGCCAGTACGTCGGCACCGGCCAGCGGATCGCCGGCGCACCGCACGGTGACGACGGCACGGGCGGCGCTTTGCTCCTGTGACGCCGCGGGAATAGTCAGGCACACTTCCGATTCGTCTATCACCTCGTATAGCGGCGGCTTTCCGCAAAGTTTTCGGGTCTCGCGCAGAATAATCGGAACGCCGTCTCCGCAACGTTCCATGAACCAGCGCCGGTCTTCCGAACCCCGGACCTCCCCCACCGGCATTCGCCTGAACCTCGAAGTCAGCGTTTCATTGCGGGTGGCTTGCCGCTGCTCCATGCTGTCCACGGTCAGGTTGTTCGGCAGCGACCCGGGCGACTGGATTTCCAGGTGGTCGTCGAACATGGACAGGCGAATCCTGCTGCCGCGTATCGAGTAATCACGATGCGCCACGGCGTTGACCAGAGCCTCGAACAAGGCTTTGTCGCTGTATTGGGGCATGTCCACGCGGGCCGGTTCTTTGCGCGCCGCAACGTGCATGTTGCGTATTGCGAAAGCGACCGCGTCCGCAATCTGCCGGTTCAGCGGGCCGACGATTTCCTGCGCGTCCACCTGGCCGGAGGCGCGATCCTTTCCGCGATAACGGGTGGCCGTGATACCGGCATTGGGGAGCCATTGTTCGGGATTCTGGGTGCACAACAGCACTCCGGCAACCGTCGCGCGCACGATGCCGGCTTCGTCGGGCGCCAGCAACGCCAGCTTTGTCAGCGCCGGTTCGGGGTTGGCCGCTCCCTCAGCGCTCAGCAGGGGCCTCCAAAGCGCTTCCTCCAATGTGTGAAAACCGGTGTCCGGCACGACCTGCTCATCAAACCGGCGGAAACGCGCTTGGCCGCGGCGTTGCGTCAAGCGCATCCGCTCGTCGCCGATCATCTTTCGCTTCGTTGCCCCCGTCCGGATGTAGCTACCGCCGGGGCTGTCGTGCCGCGCATCGCCTTCCGGGATTTCCACCAACAGAAGTTTGCCGCCGGGCAATTCCTTGTGTTCGGTGTTGATGCGTACAGGCGGGTGGATGGAATCGGTGCTCACTTCGACCAGGAAAGCGTCCAATGCGACAATCTGCTCACGCGACATACCCTGCACTTCTCCATCGTCGGTAACACCGCAAAGCAGCACGCCGCCTTTCGCATTGGCGAACGCCGCAATTTCATCCGCCCATTGGGACCTGCTCGGCTTGCTCGGGCAGCTGCCGCTGAACTCGACCTGCTGAAACTCCCAACCACTGTCCTCGCCCAGGCGCAGCCGGCGAATGATGTCCTCGTCGCTATAACGCATGACTGTGTTTTCCGTTGATTGTCCGCCCGCCCGCGGAACCGTCGGCGACGGACGCAGCTTACGTCTGGCTTCCCATTTTATTACCATGCCGGTAACCGGATGAACCACTGGACGTTATTATTCGATTAGCGGTCGCAACGCCATAATCACACATCCAACGATACGGAAAGGTATGTATAGGGCCAGAAACATTCTGGACAATATCTTAGCCGCATCCGCTTCCGGCCAAACAATGGAAAACGCCCCAAGCAATAACCCTCAGTTACGGCTGGGAATCACCGATTGCCTCGACCGACGCCGCCGGCCGGGGAAACCCATCACGCGCAAACCGCCGCAGGGTGAGACGACGTCCAATCTGGTCACGTCCGTCTGCGTCGGAAGCAACGCCGATATATTCCCGAGCATACTCCGATTGCACGTCCCGGAAGGTTCGAAGATCGCCGATGTGACATACGGAAAAGGCGTGTTCTGGAGGAAAGTCCCGAAGGGTGCATACGACCTGACCCCTTCGGACATTGCGACGGGAACGGACTGTCGCCGGCTCCCTTATGCCGACGCTTCCTTCGACGCCGTTGTGCTCGATCCGCCTTATATGGAAGGGTTTTATCGGAACGCCGGACGAGGGGAAAAGGCGGGGAACGGAACACACGTGAGCTTCCGAAATTACTACGCAAACGGCAACGAAGAGCAGGGAACGGGGCCACGCTGGCACGACGCCGTTCTCGCGATGTATTTCGACTCCATTTCCGAGGCAAACCGCATCCTTACCGACAAAGGAACGCTTATCGTCAAATGCCAGGACCAGGTTTGCGCCAACGTGCAGCGCCTGACTCACGTGGACATTATCAATTATGCAATGGACGTCGGCTTTTATTGCAAAGATTTGTTTGTGCTCGTCCGGGCCAACGCCCCCGCGGTGAGCAGATTAGTCAAACAGAACCACGCGCGAAAGCAGCACTCCTATTTCCTGATACTGGTAAAAAACGGCATATCGCGAAAGCGCGTCACTTTTCGTCCACAATCCGATCCAATAAAGAAAAGGGCGTCTCGTGGTAAGGCGGCAAAAGCGGCCAAGTGATTTGCATGTTGGATCTCAGAAGATAAGGCTGAACGCTCGCCGGGTCATACCCCTTATATACGGAACGCGGAAGGTCGCCGTTCCTGGCAAAAGCGAACCGCCAGCGATTGCCGAATGGAAACTATGATGTCAGAAGACGTTGGGCACCAATCGCTTTCGCGGTCTCGGTCACCAGCAGGTGCTGCGAGTATCGGTGTTTGCGATTACCGGCGCCACTGCGTCCACAATGCTCCGATCGGCACCGCCCACGTCCCCGATCCGAACGACAACACTTGGTCTCCGGTATACAAGACGACTCCGGAAAACCCATTCTCGCCGGCCAAATTTTTCTGAAACCACCGCAGGTGTTTGAAGTCTTCTCCTTTGACGGTGGAACTCGCCTTGACCTCGATGCCGAGCAACGCGCCGTCCTCGCGCTCGATCAAAAAATCAATCTCGCGTTTCTTCTGGTCGCGGTAGTGGAAAATCGTGTAGCGCCTGTCCTCTTCGGCGTCCGCCTGGGCGGCGAGTTCGTTGAATACGAAGGTCTCGAATATCTTGCCGCTCTGGTCGGAACCCAACCGCGCGTCGCCCAATCGCCATCCCAGAACGGACGCCATCAGCCCGGAATCCGTCATGAAAATTTTGCGCCGCTTCCCGACCTGGGCGTAGTCGGTCTTTGTCCAGGGCGGCAAGAGTTCGACGAGATAAAGCAGCCTCAGGGCTTCCAGGCAACTCTCCAGGGTGTCGCGATGTATGGACAGGCCGGAGCGAATCGCCGAGAGGTTCATGTACTTTCCGGACCAGGCCGCGGTCGCGGCAACGAGGGCTTGCAAAACACCGTGGCGCCTGATGCCGGATATATCCCTCAAGTCGCGTTGCAACAATGACTCGAGGTAATCGTCGTGCCATTGCCGACGGCGACGATGATCCAGCCTCGCCGCCTCGGGAAAACCGCCCCGGAACGCAAGTTCAAGCAGCTGGTTGCGATCCTCGGCGGCCGCTATTTTCCCCGCCGCAAAAGACCGGCTGAACGCGGCGTCGAGAAACCCGGGCGCCACGTTTTTGATTTCGCCCCGCGCCAAAGGTCGCAGTCGTATCCTGCGTATCCGCCCGGCCAGAGAGTCCATTGCGACGGGCGACGCAAAAATGTTTGACGAACCGGTCAGCAGAAATTGGCCGGGGCGGTTGTCTTCGTCCACCGCCCGCTTGACGGCCAGAAGCAAATCCGGGACACGCTGAAATTCATCAATGATCAGCGTGGATTTGTCGTGCCGGACAAACTCCTTCGGATCATTGCGCGCCGCCTCCAGAGTTTCGCTGTCGTCCAGTGAACGGAACTCCGCCCGTCTCGAAGCGAGCATCTTTGCCAAAGTAGTCTTGCCGCATTGGCGGGCGCCCAACAACGATACCGCTCTGGCATATTGCAGGGCCTGCCGGACTAGGGGCTTCTGCCAGCGTGGACAGGTTTCCATGGGTTTTCAGTATAGACGAAAACCGTCAGATTTGTACATTAGATGGCGTCAGATTTTACCATTAGGGGACGTCAGGTTTGTACGTTAGAGGGCGTCAGATTTTACCATTAAGGGGCGTCAGACTTGTACAATAGAGGGGGGATTGCCATTTTGCGGATAGTTTCAGGGGCAACGCCGGAAAGCCTGCGACGCGGATGGAAAGCGTAGGATTGGCTGATGGACGAAAGGTGCAGGGAACGGGAGCGGCGGCGAGCAAAGTCCGACGTCTTCATGCATACAGCAGATAACCCGCCAAATCATCAATGCGTTCCAGTGCGATCCACTCCTTGGCCGAAACGCACCCCACCTGCATTCCGCTTCCCGTAACCAACCCGCAAAAACGTTCGTCCACCAGATCGCCCATCTCACCCACCCCGCCTACCCCACCCGCCGACACCGCCTTTATCAACAGCAGCTGCTTTGCGCCGATACGTCTGGCGAGGCAGGCGGCGACGGAGTCCGAGGTCAGGTGCCAATCGAAGTCGGGGGGCGGGCGATCTTCGGGCAGCCACGCCCGGCAATCCTCCGACGGCAACCACACGGTGCCGCCGTGCGCCGCCGCATCCTGCGTCCGTTCCGTCGCCGGCAGCCCCGCAAGTGTCGCGATCATGTGACCGTATTGGCGCATCGCCAGCAACGCCATGCGGTGCGCGGTCTGGTCGGCGAACAACCAGCGTTTCTGGGCGCGACGCACCTGGTGCGCGAACGGGCCGCCACCGGGAACGATGATCGCGCCGTGCGGCGCCTTTATCAGATCGGCGACGCGGGCCAGCACGCGCCCAAGCTCCGGGCGGGCATAGAGGCTGCCGCCTATCTTGACGACGTATTTCACAGGCTCTCGAACAACCGCATCATCGAGGACACCTTGTCGAGCGTTTCCTGGTACTCGATCTCGGCTTCGGAGTCGGCGACGATGCCGCCGCCGCCGAAGAACGTGATCTCGCCGCGCCGGTGCAGCGCGGTGCGTATCGCGATGCTCAGGTCAACGTCGCCGTGGCGGCTCAAGTAGCCAATCGAGCCGCAATAGACGCCGCGCCGGTCGGGTTCGAGTTCCTCGATGATCTGCATCGCGCGCAGCTTGGGAGCGCCGGTGATCGAACCGCCGGGAAAGCAGCCTTTCAGCAGGTGCAGCGCGTCCAGGCCCGGCGCGAGGTCGCCCGCAACGACGCTGACCATGTGGTGCACGTTGGCAAAACTCTCGACGGCGAACAGTCTGGCGACCGTAACCGAGCCGGGCACGCAGGTCTTGCCGACGTCGTTGCGCAGCAGATCCACGATCATCAGGTTCTCGGCGCGGTCTTTGGCGCTCGTTCGCAACGCCTCGATCTCGCGCGCGTCCGCCGTCGGGTCGGCGCGGCGCGGGCGCGTGCCCTTCACCGGCCTGGTCTCGACGCGCCCCGCGGCAAGGCGCAGAAAGCGCTCGGGGGAAATACTGATGACCTGCAAGTCGCCGAAGTCGAGATAGGCCGAAAAAGGCGCCGGGTTGATACCGTGCAGCCGCCGGTATATGCGCCACGGATCGCATTCGATGCCGAGCGTGAACTTCTGCGCGAGATTCACCTGGTAGCAGTCGCCGGCGCGGATGTAGTCCTTGATTTTGCGAAAACGCTCGAAGTATCCGCGCTTGTCCATGTTGGACACCGGCGCGCGCGTGACACGACACGTCGCGGGCGCCGGGCGCGGTGCCGGTGCGCGCAGCGTCCGCAGCACGTCGGCAAACTCGCGCTCACTAAGATTTGCACACGGGCGTCCGACCAGAACGGTTTCGCGGTGCTTGTGATCGGCGACCACGGCCCAGTCGTAGATACCCAGCAGCATTTCCGGCACGCGCTCGCGATCGGCGGCGATTTCCGGCAAGCGCTCGAGGCGGCGCCCGAGGTCGTAGCCAAAATAGCCGATGGCGCCGGTTTGAAACGGGCAGTCGCCGCCGCCCTCGACGCGCTCGTTCCACAGGTGCGCGCGCACGACGTCGAACGGATCGCCGACGTGGCGTTCGCGCGCGCCGGCGCGCGATTCCACGGTGGTGACGCCGTCGCGGCTGCGGATGATGCAAGCGGGATCGGCGGCGAGAACGTCGTAGCGGCCGAGGCGCCCGTAATGGCCGTAAGCCATGCCGCCGTTCAGGAAAACCGCGCCGGGGCGTCCGGCCAAGCGTTCAAACAGGGCCGCGACGTCGCGCGTGTACGCCAGCGGTTCGCGCCACAGTGCGGAGGACGTCAACTGGTTTGTCCCCTTGCAAGCCAGGCCGCGCTGACGGCGGCGGCGCAGTCGCGCACTCGTTGCGGCATGCCGCCGGACGGCGTCGCGCGGCCTTCGTCAAACAACTCGTCGAAAGCGACGAACGGGCGCGAGCAGGCTTGCGCGACGCGCTTTGCCAGGAAGCAACCGGCGCCCGCGCCGACGACGGGCGCCGCGGCGTCTAGGTTCTCTCTTTGCGACAGGCGACGCACGGCCTGCTCGATCTTGCGCTGCTGCACGCCGGCTATCGTGCGCGCGACCCGACGCCAGTGCTCGAGCGATACCGGAATCGCGCCGACGTAATCGCAGCCGAACATACGCGCCAGGCGGCGCGCGCTGCCGGCGGGCGTCTTGTCGCCGCTGTCGCACGCGGGATGCTGATCGGCGTGTTCCGGCAACCAGCCGCTCAGGCGATAGACGTCGGCGGTGGTCGCGAACGCCTCGGCGGCGACCGGGTGCGCCTCGCCGTCCACGTCGAAACGGTCGGCCAACGCCATCAGCGGCGTGCGCACGACGCCGGTGTACAGCAATTCGCCGGCGCGCAAGCGCGCGTCGTCGGTATGGGCCGACGCCGCGCAGCGCCCGTCTTTGAGCGGAACAAGGTCGGTCGTCGTGCTGCCGACGTCGAGCAGCAGGCCGTCGCCCGACCCGCCCGAACGGGTGCCGGCAAGACGGTGTGCTACGAGGTTTGCGGTCGCGTGCCAGTTCATCGAGGCGATACGCACCGCGTACTCCGAACACCGCCAGCGTTCGCGATCTGCGGCGATAACCCAGCGCCCGCCGTCGGCGGCGATGATTCCCATATCGCCCGCATAGACGGCAAACGGCTGCTTCAGCAAGCCGCCCATGCGGTGGACGATTGCGCGCACGCCTTCGATACGGTTCGGGAAGCAGTCCGCCGACTCCCCGGTCATCGTCACGACGTGGCGCGCGGGCGCGTCGCCCAATTCGCAAAGAACGGTTTGGTACGCGGCGTCGAGCCGCGCGATACCTTGCCACAGCGGGCAGGCGGCTTGGGCCGCGCGCGTGATCTTTCCGGCGCCCGCCACGCGCGCCGCCTTCAGATGCGCACCGCCGACGTCCCAGCCGATGCAGTCGAGATCAGAGCCGGCGGCGCCGGTGTCGCCGGTGTCAAACGCGCCCATCAAACCGCACTTCCATCGGAATGAAACTTTGCCGCGTCGGTTGTTCGTGCACTGGACCCCCCGTGCGCGCCCGGCCACCGCCTTCGGCGCCCACGGCGCGGAGGACCTCGGCGCAGGGGTTCACCCCGGTCGAGGCGGCCAGTCCGGCGAACGACGACGTGATCCGCGGGTTGACTTCGAGCACGTGCAATGCGCCGTCGCCGGCGATGATGAAATCTACGCCGACGTAGCCGACGACGTCGGGAAAGCCGCGCTGCACGCCGGCGGCCAACCCCTCGAAATCGAGCGCGCGACGCGCCAATGCGTTGACGTGGCAGGCGCGCAAATGGAAGCGGCACCCGTGCAGCGCCACCTCCTGGCGGTTGACGCCGAGGATGCGCGGGGGTGTTGCGGGCGAATAGATCACGCTCAGGCTTGCGGCGGTCCCCGCCAGATATGGTTGGCACAGATAGCCGCCGTTGCCGCGCACGGGCAAGTCGGACGGCGGCGTATCGCCCGCGCGCAACAGGTACGTCGACTCGCAGCCGACGCCGTCGTCGGGCTTGACGACCATATCCTGGTCGCATGGAAAGCGAAAGCTCTCCAGCCGATGAGTGTCCACGCAGCGCACGCCGCAACGCCGCAAACGCAGGAAGGCGCGGTGCTTGGCGCCGGTCTCCTCGACCACGGACGCCGGGGCATTCAGCAGCAGGCGGCGCCGCTTTTGCGCAAGCCGGCACAAATCGGCGAGCAGGCCGCCGGTCTCGGGGGCGATGGGCCAGAAAGCGTCGGCGGCGTCGAGCGCGCGCGCCATCACCGCGCCCCAATCGCCACCTTCCCCGACCCACGCCACTTCGGTCGGATAATCCGGCGGCGGCAGGCGCGCGTCGCGCACGGTGACAAGACGAACGCCGTCTATCGCGGCGAGACCGTCGCCGAGCGCGCGCACCATCAACTCCCCTTCGCGCGCCAGCGCGGACGACCGGCCGCCACCGTCGCGCAGACCACCTCCGGTGGCGTACTCAAACAAAACGACTTTCAAATGCGCTATCCTCCGTTTGTGCGGTCTTGGAACAACGGGGCAGGAACACGTTCTTGCCGCGCCCGACGCACGTGCGGCGGGCGGCACAAAGAACGCCAAAAAAACTGCGACGGGTTACGCTACGCTAATCCGGCCTACAGTTCAACGGGCGGTGGCCATGAAACTCATACCCGCGATTGATTTGAAAGACGGTGGCGTCGTCCACGCGCGCGACGGCGACCGGCGGCGTTACCGGCGGCTTTCCACGCCGCTGTTTCCGAGCGCGGACGCGGTGGACGTCGTCGCGCGGATTCTGTCCTCGTTCGCGCCGCGCGCGCTCGGCACGTTGTATATGGCCGACCTCGACGCGATTACCAGGGAGGGGGACAACCGCGCCGTCGTCGCCGAGGTGCGTGCCCGCTTTCCGCGACTATGCCTGTGGCTGGACGCCGGCGTCGGCAAACGCGACGGCGTCGGCGACCCGGCGTGTGGCGGCGCCGGCGGCGCGCGGCTGCTGACCGTGGTCGGCACCGAAACGCTCGCCGACGATCTGCCCTCGTTCGGCGACGCAAACTATATTCTTTCCCTCGATTTCGGCGCGAAGCGCGCGCCCGGCGCCGACCTGTTGCAACGTCCCGACGACTGGCCGCGTACGGTGATAGCGCTTGCGCTAGACCGCGTCGGCACGCAACGCGGGCCCGACTACGCGCGTCTGCGCGCGTTGCGCACACGCTACCGCGGGCGCCTGATCGCCGGCGGCGGCGTGCGCGATAAGCGCGATCTGCGCGCGTTGCAGGCCTTGGGCATAGACGGCGCCATAGTTGCGAGCGCCATCTATTACGGGCGCCTGCGCGGCGATTACCACTCGTAGCCGAGATTCAGATAGGCGTTGCGTCCGGCCCCCGGGAGGCGCTCGCCCACCGCCACGTCGCCGCCGCCGACGCGGTTGAACCCGGCCGATGGATCCGCGTAGTGCTTATCGAGCAGGTTCTCGACGCCGGCGCCCAGGCGCAGGCCATATTGCGGCCAGGCACGGCTGTAGCGAAGGTTGAACAGCACGTAACCGGCGACGGCGCCGGTGTCCATGCGCCCGCCGAGGTTGTCCGGATCGAGCAGCGAACGCGCCAGTTTGTCGTGGCTTTCGACCAACGTCGTCTCGAGGCGCACGGTGGCGGTGTCTTGGGAACGTTGCAAACCCAAGGTCAGGCGCGGCGGCGCAATGCGGTATAGATTGTCCCCGAGGTCGCGGCGACGGCCGCGCACGAGGCTAAGCACGCCGTCCAAGGCCCACGATGCGCTCAAGCGGTAGCCGAAACGCGCGTCGAAGCCGTAGATTTCCGCGTCCACGTTGGCGAACCGTTTCGGGCTTGGATCGCCGTTCGCCAAGTCGCTGACGCAGACGAGCGCCTCGTCGGCGTCGTCTATCGTGCGATCCGTCACGTAGTCGCAGACGCCGGCTATGGCCGCGCCTTGGATGTAGTCGTCTATGCGGCGGTAAAACAGACGCGGCTCGAAGTCGAACGCGGCGCGATTCCAGTCGAGGCCGATCTCCAGCTCGCGCGATATTTCCGGATCCAGGTCGGGATCGCCGACGTAGTTGTTGCCGTCGCCCAAGCCGGCGTTGATCTCGAGCGGCAGCCACACGTAGCGCTCGATGTAGCCCGGCGAACGCGTCTTTTGTGCGACCGAGAAGCGCAGCTCGAGGTCGGCGCGCGGCGAGTAGCCGAATTCGGCAAAGGCGTCGAAGTTGTGGTCGGTGTGGCTGCGGCCCGCGGCGTTGAAGCGGTCGCGCAAGTAGCGCACGCCTTCGGTTATCGGGGTGCGCACCGGATTCAGCGCGCGCGCGGCGAGCCTTGCCGGCAGCGCGTCCACCGCGCCGGTCGCGGCGCGCACCGAATTGTAGCGCAGGCCGAAGCCGGCGCGCCAACGCGGCGTGAGTTGTCCTCGCCACTCGGTGAACAACGCCCATTTGTCTATTTCCGAGTCGTCGAAATTGGTTACGAAGAACGGAGCGAAATCCGGGTCGTACACGGTGGATTCGTGGTCGGCGGCATGCGCGTCCAAACCCAGGTTCAGCGCCCCTTGCAGCCAGTCGAAAGCGACACCCGACGAAAATCCGAGACCGTCGCTAGCCGCGTACACCCACCGCTTGTCGTCGCCGCGAAAAGGCGGCAGTTTGTCCGCGTCGGGGCCGGGAAGGTTGTCGAAGTCGGGAGCCGGACGCAGCCGGTAGTTGTTCATCCGGTGCCGGACGTCGCTACGATACAGGGACGCTTCCCACTCGGCGCCGCGCCACGAACCCTTGTAGAACAAGCGTGCGAGATCGGTGTGGTAATAACGGATGTCGGACGGCAGCGCCGGGGTGCCGGTGTGGCCGGTATTGATGCGCCGGTAATCCAGTCCCCACTCGTGTTCTCCCGCGCGAAAACCGTAGGCGTAGCCGTA